>NZ_JBFUGY010000025.1:0-124963 GCF_056402655.1 Bradyrhizobium sp. P3_C3
GTGACACCTGCAAGCCCCAACAGGGCGCTAGCAGCAATCCCGGCAACAGTCGCTGACTTGATCGAAAGACGCTTCTCCGGATGCATGTTGGACCTCCCTCTTCGCGCTTGCGTCACTGAAAGGTGACGGGAGCCGCCTCAGGTGCGGCTGAACATAGCGTGAGCGCTAAAGGATCGCTAACGTTGACGTAGATCAACGAGGGGTCTGTGCACTGTTGCCCCTCCCGGTGTCCGTCCTATGGCCCGGCGCTGGCGGCGCACTGTACGGCCTTCTGCCGGGCCTTGGCGGTGCCGTGGGCCGCCTGTCGCCGTTGCGGTGACGTGCTGCCGCGCTCGACGGGTGATGAGGCGACGCCGCGCTAAGGGTTCTCCTCGCTGTGTTCTTCGAGCAGCTTCCGCGTAGCCTTGATGCGGGCGGAGACGTTCTGAAGCGTTGCGTCCGAACTGATACCTTGCGAATGCAGGAGCATCCACAGCGCTTCGGCAAGGATGACTTGATTTTCTAGAATGGCGCGTTGGATTTTATCCATCATCAGCCATGCTCCGTTGGTTGCCCTCCGCGATCGATCGCCTGTCCGCGCCCGGTTGGTTCGCTTTAAGTCAGTCGCTCTGACGATAGCGATTAGGCCGAAACGGAATGTCGTCGATGTACGGTCGCACAACCCGCTTGGTCTTGAGCATGTCGCGCCAGGCATAGGCATAAATCGCGATCAAGACAGAAACGAAGGACGTCCACAACAGGATGATCCACTTCATTTGCGTTCTCCTCTCGATGTAGGCGAGCAGATAGGATCCATGGGATCGGAACCCAGTTTGGAGGTGCTTGCGTTAGATCAACGCTTGGGCTGATTGTGGCGTGGCCCACGCGACGTGACGCGCGCGCCAACGCCGTGTTCTCGGCACCCATGCGCCGCCGCGTCGAGATGACGTTGGCGGGGAGCATCGAGAGAAGGCGGACCCTCCCCAGGTCGTTAGGGTCCTTCCGATAAGGGGTATTGGTGCCGGGACCGCGTGACCGCGCCCCTTCAGCATATTTGCGTTTTTCGTTTTTCGATGTTTGTTTGCCGCATCTGCTTTTCAAAGGCTCGCGAGATGCGGCGCACTGATCTGTTCGAAGCCACGATGCAGGGATGGGCGCGCCTCAACCCGCAGCAGCGCCAGCGGTTTTTCCAAGCGGGCCTGAAGGCGGCGCTGCGGCTTGAGCGGCAGGAATTCCGCGCTTGGCTCATGCGGCGGCTGATCGAACCCCCGCTCGCCGCGCCGGTCGATCCGGCCAGCTTCGCAATTTCGAAGACCGACATTGCGCTGCTCATGAAGTCGGCGCGCCCCAAAAAACCCTTCCGCAACGCAATCTGGATAACACCCGGGTTAGATACGATCGAGACGTGGGGTTCTGCGGTCCCCCCACAAACTCACCCGCCTCAGAGGACCCCAACGGCGAACCGGTCCAAATTTGGACTTGAGCGCGCACCCATCCACTCGCACCGACTGTCACGCGCGCTTCGCGGTCCGCTTGATGTTGACGCTCAACGTCCAGTCTCGCGCCGTGTCGATGCAGGAGCAGTTCGCGCACAGCAGGAGAACGCCCTTGCCCTCACCGCGAACAACAGCGAGATGCGACTTGGTCGATGACTGAGCCTGCTTGCGCAGTCCGTTGCGGCCACGTCGCACAGGTCTGATGTGACGGAAGCACAATGCCCGTTCATCTTCGAAGCCGCACTGCTCGCACCGGCCACCCTTCATCGCGATGGCCTTGGCCTACACCTTGCGGCGATACTCACGACGTTTGCTGATCTTCATCACGCGAGCCGTCATGTGCTGGCGTCCGTCTATCCCAGCCTCGCAGTGTGGTCAGGCTCGACCATGGGTCACCGGCCACAGGCGCGGATAATCCGGTTCCCATGCAACTTCGGCCTGACTTCCGGCGCCGCGCTTGCCGCATTATGGCGATGATGACCACGGTCTCGATGTCGCTTGTACCTCAGGACAATGTCCCCCGAGACAATTGTCGTGGCTCGGTCATTGAGCCATGATCGGAGGTACCAGCGCGGTACTAAACTCTAGCCCCGACGGCCCCAGTCATTCTCCTCCGACTGGGGCCGTAGTGCTTTTTGACAAACTAGCGGCGCAAGCATGCTATATCGGATACGCCACCATCGTTCTCAGCGTGGCTGTGGTGGTCGTGGTCCTATTCACCCTTTGGTGAGCATCAGACAAGAGGAAGCCTGATCCTAAACGACGCGCCGCCGTGATCCCGATTTTTCGCCGATAACTGGCCATTGTGCGCTTCCACGATGGTGCGCGCGATGGACAACCCCATACCCATGCCTTCCGCCTTGCTGGTGTAGAACGGCTCGAAGATCTCTTTCAGTTTGTCTTCGGGAATGCCATGGCCGCGATCAGACACGGATAGATCGGCAAACTTTTCGACGCGCGAAGTCCGGATGTTGATGATGCGGTCTTCGATTGGCGTATCCTTCATCGCGTCGATCCCGTTCACGACAAGGTTCAAGATCACCTGTTGAATTTGAATGCGGTCGCCGAGAACCGGAAGCGCATCCGGCGTGATCGCGCTGACTAATTGGAATTTCCGGCCAACCGCCAGCGCTGAAAAAAAACTGATCGTCTCACGCACGACTTCGTTGAGGTCAAATTGCTTCTGCTCAAACGGTGCCTTTTTCAGAATGCTGCGCATTCTCCGGATGACTTCGGTGGCGCGGTTGTCGTCCCTTAGAATGTCATCAAGGATTTCGTTTACTTCGTCGATGTCCGGATTTGGAGACTTCAAGATCGCCTGCGCCGTCTCGGTATTGGTGAGAATAGAGCCGAGCGGCTGGTTGATTTCGTGGGCAATTGACGCGGTCAATTCGCCAGCCGTTGAGAAGCGGTTGACATGCGCCAGTTCCGTCATGCGCTGCCGCGACTGCACTTCGGCAAGTTGACGCCGACGATGTTCGCGCAGCAGACCGGCGATCAGCGCGGTTTGCGATAGAATAATCGTGGCTGTGAGTGCGACTTGCCACCAATACCGTTCCCAGACGGTTGGTTCTCGGAAATAGACGGTGCTGCCGGGCGGCAGATTGCTCTCGGCAATTCCCCACCGCTGCATTTGCCGCCAGTCGAACATAGGCGCGGCCAGTTGAACAAACGTCGGCTTGATGTCGGCAACATTTTCGCCGTCAAGGATGCGGAGCGCGACTTCCGCCGCCTGCTTGCTTTGTCTGGCGACGATCTGCATTGGCCCACCAACGATGCCCTCTCCAAAAAAGGCTTCGTCGTGAAAAAAGATGGGTGCGTTGGCTGTCCGGTAAAACCGGGCGAACGCACTGTTACCCTCATGCGCCACTCCCGCCGCATCGACATTCAACCCAATCCAGAAAATCGCACTGTGTGGCGGAAGGTTGGCCGCATCCTTGAGCATCTCTTCAAAGGAAAGTTCATTGTACCATCGAAATCGCACACGATCCGCGAACCGCGCAGTGGACTTGGCGACCTCGTTGCGCCACCAGGTTTCGCTCGGCGAAGCACCGACAACGATGGCGATGGTCGTTGTTTGAGGCAGGACGTGCAGGATATTTTCAAAGAAAACAGGATCGTCGTTCGTGATCGCCACGACAGTATCGTACTTGGTCAATTTATCGAAGTCCACGCGGCGTCGCTCTACCAGAGTGTACAGCATGGGCGTCGTTGGAAAGAGGTCTTTGCGGTGGGCCTGCACGAAATTGGCCGCAGGCGCGCCGATGGCGATGATCAGATCGGGCGACTGGTCAATATTAAGAGTGCGAAGATACTCGACGAATGGAGCGTCTGATTTGTCGCTGCTTCGCCGGGCATTCAATAGCGAGTGATCTTGAAACTCAATGGATGCCCGTCGGCTTAACTCGGCGCGAAGGGCTTCGGAATAATCAGTCCACGGCCTAAAGCGAAGACCGAATGAATGCAGCATCATTACCCGCTTGGGTTCTGGATCAGCCGCCTGACTTTGGCCCTGCATCGCCAGCAATAATGCGACGGCCAGCACAGCGATGAGGGTCCGCGCGCAAAAAGATCGCCAAGATAGAGCAGCAGTCCAGAAAAGCATTCCCGTCCTACTCCGAAGTCCGCAGTCCGAATACCGTAGCGGCTCGACCAAACGATTAATAGGCAAAACCGGCGCTGTGAGCCGTGCTGCGGCTGCTAGGGATCACAAGGCTCCTGTCCTTTGGACCGCGTGCGGGCCGCGCGGGCCAGGCAAGCCGCTACAGATTGCGTGGATGACGAGACGGGCACAACGGAGGCGGCGACGCGGCCAAGGTCTCACGGCAAGAAGCGGACATTCGGGCTGGCCTTCAGCAGGTCCCCCTTGGGCAAATGAGCGACATCCCAGTTTTACCCCCGAACATGAAAGAGGCCGCCAACTGAGGCGGCTGTCAGGCACAGCGTAATGGCCAAAAGCGACCGCGCGGCGTGCAAAGAGTTCCAAGCCGTCGGAATCGAAACTGATGGTCCATTTGGACGTTGGCACACCGAGGAAAAAGTACGTCTGTGGCGGGAACCATGAAAATGGAGCAAACGCATGTCGCAGGGAAACTGTGTTTACGTCGTTGATGACGACGTCACGCTATTGCAAAGCTTGGGGCGACTGCTGCGGTCCCTCGGCTATACCAGTTTATTGTTTCCCTCGGCGGAAACTTTCACCAAGCACGACGATTTTGACAAAGCCGCCTGCATCCTGCTGGACATCAATATCGGCGAGGTTTCCGGCATCGAGGTCGCTCACCGTCTCAAGGCGGCAAACGTCTCGGTGCCTATCATCTTCATGACGGGAAACGACCAACCCGTCCTTCGCGAGGCAGCGCATCGATCCGGCTGCCTCGCGTTTCTCACCAAGCCATTCTCCGCTACGGCACTGGCGCAGTACCTACAGCGCGTTCGCCAGCGTCCGGCAGAGGACACATGATCGCGTGAGCCGTGGCCGGTGCGATGGTGAGTGCCAACATACGCCGGATGGCCGTTGATCGTCCGGGGGGTCCCTCCGTGCGTTACTTACTAGATTGAGGACGTTGGCCTATGATCTTTGGCCGCCTCATGCTTTCCCGTCTAAGCTCGCTTTCAAAATGATCAGCCCAACCTTACTCAGGCGCGTGCGGATGGTTGTGGATGCAGCCGTCGTGACGGCCGTCTGTGGCTCGTCCTCGATCAGTTCGTTCGCGAGGAGTTTCCAGAGCACGCGCGGCGAGACGCCATTGCGCTCGCTCTTCCAAGCGCTGCCGTTCGGCCCATAAGTGCGAACACTTTCTGGTCATTGGTCGCGATCATCGCGCGACGAACCGCAGGCGTGAGCTTGAATCTCTTGTGCTCTGACTGCCCCATCAGGCAAGCAAGAAAGGAGATGCCAGTTAGTTTGTGTTGATTCAAATCAAACGACCGCTTGGGGTCAAGATCGGACGACCCGGCCTTGCGGCGGATGTCTGCTTTGCCCCGGTGAGCGACGTAATGGCATGACTGTCTCGGTGATGACACGCTGGCGCGGACTGTCGCGCCCCCGGCCGGATTTCCTCCACCAGTGCCGCCGGTCGTCAACGATCAGCATCTTTGCAATTCTCGATTTTTGAGTTTCATTTGCTGAATTCTCGTTTTTGAAAGGCCGCGAGATGCCGCGTGATCTGTTCGAGGCAACGATGCGGGGCTGGGCGCGGCTCAACCCATCCCAGCGCGAACGGTTTTTCCAAGCGGGCTTGCGGGCGGCGCTGCGCCTTGAGCGGCAGCAATTCCGCGAAATGGCTCATGCGGCGGCTGATCGAGCCCCGCTCGCCGCGCCGGTCGATCCGAACAGCTTCGCAATTTCGAAGTACGACATTGCGGTTCTCATGAGGTCAGCGCGCGAAACACCGGGCAAATCGTCTCCGAAACGCAACTCGGAAAACCAAAAATGCTAATGTCTTCAAACGATGCCGTCGCGCGGTCCCCCCACATACACACGCCCCTCAGAGGACCCCAGTGCTGAATTGCGCGAATGCGGGACCCAAACGCAACGGAGGCCAGCCGCTGGGGTACACAGCCTGTAACTCCGGTCTGGGCAAGGTTGCCGGCAGCATCGCCGGGTCATTGTCATCACGTCAGGCGACGGGACGGCAGTCAGCGAGGCATCGGGTTGGCACAAACTGCATAGTCGCGTTCGGACTGACAGATCAGCCATGCCCCAAATGAGCGTTAAACGATACTTACACACTTTGAATTGCCCGGTACCCTCTTTGCAACGAAAGGGGACCGGTGCAGGGGCTTGTGCATATTGTTGACGACGATCCGTCCTTTCTGACGGCGATGGAGCGTCATTTGAAGCACGCCGGTTATGAGGTCGCGGTCTATGCGTCAGCACAGGCGTTGCTGGACCGACTGCCGAGCGACAGTGTTCCGAGCTGCATCCTCCTCGACGTACGGATACCTGGCATCGACGGTCCAGCACTGCAAAAGCGATTAAACGAACTCGGTTCGACGCTGCCGATCATATTCGTCAGCGGTCATGTCGATATTCCGCTCACGGTGCGCGCCCTAAAGGAGGGCGCGGAGGATTTCCTGACAAAGCCGGTAACGTCCGACGGCCTTCTTACTGCAATTGAACGGGCGTTCGCACGCCACCGAGGCTTCCGCGAGCAACAGTCCAGGCTGGATGTTGTTCGCGCCCTCATCGCCAAACTAACGCCGAGGGAGCGGCAAGTATTTGAACTCATCGTTGCCGGTAAGACCAATAAGCAGATCGGCAGCATCTTGGGTACGACCGAACGCACCATCAAGGCCCACCGCCAGCAGGTCATGGAGAAAATGCAGGTTCGGACCTTGGCTGAACTTGTGGCGGTTGCTGAACGAGTCGGTGTCATTGGCGATAAGCCTAATAGCGGACCTATGGCCTAGGCCAATTCTCAACCATTTTTCAAGTTATTGGCCTATGGGACACTTGTGTCAGACTCCCGAATGCCTATTGGTTCTCGTCATCACTGGGTCGCCAGCGGCTACCATCGGTGACTGAGAGAGCCGGTGCGCTCCCGCTTGTCATCGGAGCGCAATCCAATGGGTAGAAGCGACCCTGTTTTGGTGGTCGATGACGATCCCGGAATGCTGCGAGCCCTCAATCGGCTGCTATGCCAGCATGGCTTCAAACCAATCCTCTTCTCGTCTGCCGAAGAGCTGGAGCAGCACGCCGACATCGCCAACGCACTCTGCATCATCTTGGACATCAACCTCAACGGGGGGTCGGGGATCGACCTCCGGCATCAACTCAAAGCCAACGGCGTTGCGGTCCCCGTCATTTTCATCACCGGCAATTAGATTCCTTCCGTTCGCGAGGCCGCACTGCGGTCCGGATGCGTCGCATTTCTAACTAAGCCGTTCTCAGCGCACGAGCTGATCGAGCCGCTCAAACAGGCTGCGGCAGGCCACTAACCCATTCACTGAGCGCGCCTGGGCTTGCTCCCGTTCCCTTGATCTAGGTCAACGCGACTGAACTTTCGTCCTGAATTGTACAAAGGTGCAGCGCTGCGGTCAGCGCCAGGCCTTAGGAACATCGATGAAGACGCCCGTAAGCGAGCTGCGCCGTTTGCGCGGAGAACGCATTGACTGGCTGCTCTCGGTGCTCACGGGAGTGCTGGCATTACTGATTTTTGTCTTCGCCCCGCTACAAGCAATGGGCATTACCGCCTTTCACCTGTTTGCGGATGGCCTGTTGCTAGCGATCATCGTCAGCATGGTGATCATCTCCAACAATCCGACTGCTCTCGTTCTGATGTCGCTCGCGCTCGTTTTCAACGTCGCCGTATTCTTCCTGCGCATTTACTACCCAGTACCGTACCACCTTCACATTTTGGCCGGCGCATGGCTGGTCATCGCCTGCACGTTAGGTGTTGTCGTGCTTCAGGCCGTATTCAGGCGAGGTCTCGTTACATATCACCGAATTATCGGAGCGATCCTTCTGTACCTTTTAATTGCGGTGGCCTTTGCAACGCTGTTCCTGTTTGTAGGGCTGGCGGCTCCCGACGCAATCAAGGGAATAGCTTTCGAGGACGATCATTCGGTCGCCGCATCGCTTTTTTACATGAGCTTTGTCACACTTACATCAACCGGGTATGGAGACATCGTTCCGGTACATCCCTTGGCACGAAGTCTCTGCAACATCGAGAGCGTGATCGGTCAGCTTTATCCGGCGACCCTTCTGGCGAGGCTCGTTACCCTCGAGCTCAGCAGCACCGGCTCGGCGCGTAAGCCCACCCCTACCGCCTGAGCCGCAGGAGCTGCACCGACACGTGTGCGCTGCACTCGCGTCCTGTGAGGTTCCCCGCGTCGCTAGGCAAACACTCGGTTGATCTATGTCAACGCCGGCGCTCCTTTGGCGGACACGCTGCGTGCAGCCGCACCGGAGATGGCGTCCGTGCATCTGTTGCGCAGGCACGAAAAAGGAAGACCCGCACCATGCATTCCAAGAAGCGTCTTTCGATCAAGTCAGCGACTGTTAGCGGGATTGCTGCTAGCGCCCTCCTGGGCCTTGCCGGTCTCACGCTCAATCCAGCGCCCGCCAGTGCAGTGGTCTACTGTCAATACACTGAGTACCCAGCTGGTTGTGTTGCCCGGGCGGGCGTCGTACTCAGGCCTCGCCCGGTGGCGCGCGCTGCGGTCCGTCACAACGCTGGTGGCAATATGAATGGTGGAGTCAATCGCGTGGGGGCGAGGCGGTAAAGGTCTTGCCTGTGGACGCTTGGTCACCCAGGCCGGCGCTCTTGTTCCCATAGTCCCGACTCTGCACCAAACGACACGCGTATCGGCAGCCAGATCAGTGTTTGAGGCTATCCGCCAAGCTGGTTGCCGGCCCATTTGCGGAAATCGCGTGACTCAGAACGCACCTCGCGCCCCTTTGGCTTAGGTGCGGACATCAAGTTGCAGCAGAATTGCGGTCGAACAATTCAGCGGTTGCGCAGCAGCGTCGCCTTGTTGGCGGGTCGCGTCGCTGCATCAATGCGTTACCACGATAAAATCCGTATCTTTTCCCGTCTCGTGGCTAATTCCGTAGTCGGAAACAATCAACGAAGAGGCCGGCGTCAGGAGTTCAGAGATCTTCTCAACCGTATCCTGTGGCATTTCGATGCGGTTGAGCGCAGCGTTGGCTTTGTCGGGTAACGGTCCCGACACGGGTTGCTTCGCGGGCGCTTCTCGCCCTTTTGTGGCAGCCTCGGATCTACGGGGCAATTCCTCTGGAATCGACACGACGCTCCAGCGCATAGCCGTTCCCTCCTTCTGGAATTCCATTGCGGTAAACACGTGCGTTCCCAGCGGCTCCTCCGGATTTTCGATCTTGACCGGGACATCAAACAAGGGCGTGAAGCCCTGACGCACGAACAGCTTGCTCAACTTACGACTGACGAAGATGGAGATCGGGACAATCTTTTTAGGCGCGCTTGCGGCGGGAGCCGAGCCCGGCACCTGGAGATTGGCGGCTTCTGGAGTCTCGGCGTTTGACACCAGTGTTCCCTGCGTTGCCGCGGCTGCACCGATGCTCTTGGTTGCGACGGTGGCACTCTGGAGTTCGGACGAACCGGACGCGGCTTTCGGTTGAAATAGATGCGGATTGGTTATCTCGACCGGCTGGACATCACCATGCGCAATGATCACGCGCGTGCCGCGCTTCGTGAGGTGCCAGAGTCGAACGGCGAAATCGTTGTTCAAACGGATGCAGCCGTGTGACGCTGGATGCCCAGGCACGACACCGGCGTGCAACGCTATCCCTGACCAGGTGATGCGTTGCATGTAGGGCATGGGGGCGGCGCTATAAATATTTGAACGGTGCCATCGTTGTTTGCTGATGACGCTGAACACACCGAGGGGCGTCGGATGCCCCTCCATTCCCGTGGACACCGAAGAGCGTGCAATCAGCACCCCGTTGTCAAAAAGCGAGACCCGTTGGTCTGCTATCGAGATGATGATCTGGAGCGGGCCCTTCGGAAGGGGCTCCGGCCGAGCGCTCTTTGGCGTTTCAGAGTTTCTCTGCCGGTGGTGGTGCTTGTGCTTGTACGGAGCGTATTGGCTTCGCCAGAACGTGTGTTGGGGTCCAAACAGAAATTGAGCGTGTGCGATCCCCGGAGGGAGCATGGAAATGGCGAATACAGCAGTTGCTATCGTGCGCCGCATTGCTGGTAATTTCTTAACGAGCATCGCCCGGTCCCAATAGGCGCAATTCCTCTTTTCGAGACGATGCGCGAAGCCGACGCCTGATGCGTCATCCTGACAGCGCATCAAGCCTCTCCTCCAAATCTGGTCGCAGTGGGTCGAAAATGGGACCGTACTCACGATTACAGTGCGAGTTGCCGTTGAGGCGGGCACAATGGCTTGCGGTCGACGCGTTGCAATCGGGCAACATGCTTTGGAAATATCGACGAGCGGCCGTTTCCGCCATTGCGCAACGCACATTGATCCCAAGAATGAGGCTCTTCGCATGCTTGGCTTTTCTACACGGCTCCGGCGGAGCCTATGGAGGCGACAGCATCATGAACCCGCGGCGATTTACGATAGTGGCGCCGACCTTTTGCGGAACGGTCGTTCTCGCGGGGTGGATCACTGGCTGGCTGGCTGGCTTCGGTTCGGCCGGCACCGAGAACACCCGCGCAGTGCCAATCGAGGACCGCGCAGCATCTTTCGCCGCCAACGCCAGGCTCGCGGATGAACCGCAGGCAATCGCAATGGACAACGCCGTTGTCGCTAACACCGTTGTCGCTAACACCGTTGTCGCGAACGCCGCTGTCGCGAACGCCGAAGTGGCGACGGCCGATGAATCCGCGGCAGGGATGACCACCGACACGACGGCGGCATCAGATAAGCCGGACTCGATCGTCGTGGCCGCGTTGCCCGATCCGTCGCAGATGCCGTCGGCCGATTTACCGCCTGTGCAGGAATCGGTGGACTTGGGTCACCGTTATGTCGCCCAACCGGCGCCGACAATGTGCGATGCACCCGGCGGTGCCTCCAGCAAGGGGCCGCAGGATTTCCGGTATCTCATTTGTTATGTCTGGTCCGAACTGCCGCCTGCCGAGAAGCCGGCGGCGATCGTCTTGCGTTCGTTCAAGGACATCCCGGTCGGAACGCCGGTGGAAGAGATCAAGCGCGCGTCCGACGCTTTCGGTCTGGATTTCACTTTCATGAAGGCGGTGGCCAAGGTCGAGTCCGGTTTCGACCCCAAGCAACGCACCGGGTCGTATATCGGGCTGTTCCAGCTGAGCAAATACGAGTTCAGAAAGTTCGGCTCCGGAGACATTCTTAATCCCCGCGATAATGCCGTTGCGGCAGCCTACAAGGTCATCACCGAAGGCATTCTGTTCGAGTGGGTGACGCACAGGAAGTCGGACTTGAACGATCTTTACTTGATCCATCAGCAGGGCTGGGAAGGCGCCGCGGAGCACCTCAGTCAACCCAATCGCATCGCCTGGAAATCGATGTGCGCCACCAGCGAAGGTAGGGAGAAGGGCGAAAAATGGTGCAGGCGCGCGATCTGGGGCAATACGCTTCCAGCCGTCAAAGAGGCGTGGAAATCGGTAGAGAAGCTGACGTCGGAGGCGTTCGTCGGAATGTGGCGCGAGCGGGTTGCTCATTTCCAATCGAAATACATGGGCACCGCGACCGCCGCCGCCGAACGAGCGCACCAGTAAATTTCCGTTGAGTGGTTGGCAGGAGTTGCCGCACCCGCGGGCCGAGCGGGGCCTCACCGCCGCGGCGGCATGTGGTGCCGCTCATCGCTCAATGGTCGCGCTGACGCACTTTACGTCGTCAACGACGCTCGGATCGTTCCTACTGAGCGCGAACGAGGTGATCGATCCGGTGCCGATGTCTGCTTGTGGCTCCTTTTCAGACCTGCCGACTGCTTCTGAGGATGTCTGCTGTTAGCGGGGATGGGCGGAAGAACTTTGTTGATGTATCCGACCCGCAACGCGTCGGCAGTCGGCATCCCGAACGCCGCACAGATCCGAGGCTTGCCCGGTGCGAAATCGCGGGCGTTCGAGAAATGATCGAAGCTGCTTCGTCTAAATGGTCCGGCCAAGGGAGCGGGCAACCCAAAGGGGAGGAAATATGCCGGAAAGCATGCTTGTTTTCGCCAAAGCCCCTACGAAGAATGCTCCTAAGTAACACGCTGGTGCAGGCTCGCTTGCGCCGTCCTCGCTCTGATAAGGCTGGGGTGAGATGATGCTAATGGGATCTATTTCGCGCCGTCGGGTGCGTTCGGGTTTCGACCTGCGCCAACGGCGCTCTCCACTTCGGCCGCGAGCACTTGAAGATGGTCAGCCAAGCGAGCGAAAAGCTCGCGCTTCTTGGGGTCCGTAGCAAGGTCCCGGATCAAAGCGCATTCCGCCGCATCCACTCGCAGCTTCTCTAATTGCGTTGTCATGTCCTTCATGGACCGGTCCTCGAATAGCCGGCCTACCAGTTGCAGTGGCGCGAGGAACATTGTAGCCAATTTCGTGAGAAGGCTATTGGTACTTGGGGCGCTATCGAACAGGATGCACTGCAAAAATCCAGGACGCGCCTTTAGAGGGGCAGTTGTGCCTGATCTTCGGACCAATCGATGATCTCGAAGAACATGCCTCGTCGCAGCATTTCGGTTTCTAGATTTGCCGCGTGCGCCTTCCAATCTGATGTTTCACGAACCTTGAAGCGAGGCTGTTCACCGGCAGCCTTCTGAGCGTCGTCCGACGCGAGAGCCCCCCGAATGCTCTCGTACATCATCGTGAGACTGTCGTTCGTGAAAGCTCGATAGTCCATCAGTGCAACCAACAAAACGGCCGTCGCCGGGTTGAGGTCAGCGACGGCTCTGTGTGAGTTCGTGATGATGATTATGCGCTAGTCGGGCCGATGATGGAGATTTGCGGTTATCGGGCCGTTTACTGAGACGCTGGGGTCTAGTCCGCCTGCCGCCGTCGCCGCCAATTAAGGCTTGTCTGGATGCACGTCAAGCCGGCACCCATTCGACTCCGACACCGTAATTTCTACGACCCGCCGCCTTCCACCTGTTCCCCATAGAGCCAAGTATGGACGCGCGACGATGGAATAAGTTGTTTGGGAGAATGCGGATTGATCGTGCCGGCAAATAGCGCCAAACCACCTAGTACCTCGTCACAGAGATTATGACTCTTTGGAAGTGGCGGGGTAGGCGCCAGCCATTTTGGCGCGAGCCTTGTCTGTTGTGAACATCCATTTGATGCGGGAGCGGGCGGCATTTCGTTGTCGTTCCCAGGCGGTGATTTCGCGGCGCAGTCGCTTAGGGTCGTCGATCCTGCGATCCAGGCACTGGCCCCGCAGGACGCCGATTTCGATCTCGACCATGTTGAGCCAGCTTGCGTGTTTTGGGGTATAGTGGAACTCGAGCCGTCGCAAAATCCGCCTGGCTTCGGCGGGCGGGAACGCCTGATAGAGGGCGCCGGCGGAGTGGGTCGATAAATTGTCCTGGACGACCCGGATGATCTCGGCGTCGGGATAATGGATGTCGACGAGATCACGCATGCATTGGGCGTAATCCCTTGCCGCTCGCCGCTCGGTGACCTTGACCTTGCGCCAGGGACGATGCACGTCGAGGAGAACGAAGAGATTGACCGTGCCATTGCGACGATACTCATAATCGTAACGTTCGAGCCTGCCGGGCTTGGCCGGGATGGGCTGACGCGTTTCGCCGATGAGTTGCACCGGGCTTTCGTCGAAGCACACCACTGGCCGCCTGGAGTCGGGTGCCTCGGCATAGAGGTCGAGCACATCCTCCATGCGGGCGACGTATTCGCCGTCGACCTGCGGAATGCACCACATGTCTTTGCGCCAGGGCTTGAGGGCATTCTCGGCCAGGCGCCGCCGAACCGTCTCGTGCGACAGGCTCTTGTGTTCGGTGAGCTTGACCATCGCACCCGCCAGCAGCTTTAGCGTCCAGCGGGCACGGCCCCTTGGCGGACTGGCGCAGGCTGTCGCCACCAGCAAGGCTTCTTCCTTGCCCGTGAGTTTGCGCTCCGCCCCGGGACGCGGCTCTTCGCTCAGCGCCCGCTCCAGATTGCCTTCCACGAAGCGTCGCTTGGTCCGGTACACGGTCGAGCCGCTCACGCCGACGCTCCTTGCGATCTCCTCGTCGCTGGTCTCGGCATCGGCGGCCAGCAAAATCTGCGCTCGCTTGAGCTTGCGGGACGCATGCTTGCCGCCGCTGAGCAGCGCCCTCAGTTCGGTGCGCTCGATTTGGCTGAGTTCGACCCGATAGCGTACATTCATGGCGTGCCTCCTCGTTCGAGGCACGCACGAACAACTGAATCGGATGGCCGGCGTGAGTCCTTCGACAAAACCCTTCACGCCCACGCAGGGGCAGTATCTGGCTTTTATCCACCTCTATACCCGGCTGCATCGCAGGCCCCCGGCCGAAACCGACATGCAGGAATATTTCCGCGTCAGCCCGCCTACGGTTCACCAGATGGTCCTGACACTGGAACGCGCCCGCCTCATCAGACGGCAGCCAAGGACGCCTCGCAGCATCGAGGTCCTCGTTGATCCGAAACTCCTGCCGGAGCTAATCTGACCGCCGGACCCAACCTGTCAAAATCACTGTGCAGAGCCACTAGCCTCGTTATAGCGAACGCCTTTGCTTCATGTTCTGTTGCAAACGTCTTTGTCCCGCGAGGGCTGCGGCTTTTTGGCAGGATGCCACGCTTCTGAGCTTCAAAGGTAACGTACCAAGTCGGCGTCATTTTACCCCCGGCTAGATCCCGAGTTCAAGCTTCGAGCCTTGTCGCACGCACATGCGCCGGACCATTCGCCGCCCATCGGCGGCCTAGTTGCAAACCACGTTGTCGCTCCTGCTCCGCGTCCCCGTCCTCGATCATCCAACGTTTAAGCGGCCCCGGCGAGGACTTGCGCCCGCCCCGGGGCCGAGCGCGCTGCCGCCGATCTTGGGGGCCTAGGGCTCTGTGAGAGATCTAAAAAGCGCGTTGTTAGACAATCACAGGCGGAGTGTTTGGCTATTGCACTTTGTGTCAATAGGAAGAGTTAATGCCTGATTTCACGGACGAAGACGCAGCCGAGTTTTGCTGGGTCCAATGAGCGCGTTACTCCTGTCAAACCGCTGGAACCGCTTATTGGTTCGTCTAAGGCAGGTGAGGAGACGGCCCGTTCGGGCGATAGCCCATACGCTCGGCAATGGCGACAAGTTCCGCCAATGACTGGACCTGCATTTTTTCCATCACCTGATGGCGATGTGCCTTAATCGTACGCTCGGTACAGCCTATAGCGTACGCGATTTGCTTGTTGATCTTGCCCTGAACCACAAGCTCGAACACTTGCCGCTCACGCGGCGTTAGTGCCGTGACACGAGCGCGAGCCGCATCCAGCTCCTCCTTTTTGGCGCGCGTGACTTCGTAACGAGCGAACGCGCACTCAATTGCGCGAAGTAGGTCGTCGGAAGATGCGGGCTTGATCAGAAAATCTTCTGCGCCCGCCTTGATGGCCTGTACGGTGGTCTGGATGTCGGGAAAGCCCGTAAAGAATATAATCGGCAACGTCGAACCGAGTTCGTATAATTGCGCCTGGAGCTCAGGACCGCTCACTCCCGGTAGTCGCACATCGAGGAGAATGCAGCCGGGTCTACAGTCGTCCGGTAGTCGATCCAACGACTGCTCAGCCGACGCATAGGTCGCCACTTCGTACCCGGCGAGTTTGAGGCGACGTTCGACTGCTATTCGGAAGGCACTGTCGTCATCCACAACATGCACAAACCCCAACACGTGACTCCCCAAGACTTACGTCAGCCGTGACCTAGAAGAGCGCAGTGACGAGCAGCAGCTCTCGCCCAAGCTCCGCCGCGATGAACCAGCGACCGATCTCATTCCGAGCAGGATATCCCACTACATGGGGAGGTAGGTCTGACGGTTTCTAACAGGAGAGCTGCGATTCTAGCACCGTGATTGTACGGGTCATGTCGGGCGGCGCATGAAGGCACGCTTTGCCCGCATGAAGGGAGAGGAAAAATTCTCGAATGCGCTATGTTTTAGAACGCTGCTTTCGATGGGCGAATTTGGAAACGAGTGCAGCTAGACTTGTGCCACGATCTAGAGAGTAACCTCGTGACCGCCAACGATGGGGGTACAAGGCGCTCGGTTCCGCATCGAGCGTACGTGCTGAGCCTAGGCTCGTGACAGACGCGCAGCTCGCCTTCGCGAAAGCCGCCAACGAAATGATCGGATACGTCCGATGGCGGAAAGCGCGCGCCTCTTTGCCAAAGTTGGCTTGCATGAACTCCAACGTCTGAGTTCGCATGTCGGGCCAGTGTAGACACTAAGCGAGCTCATCTTCGCGCGGGTTGCCGGTCCGATGCGGAGAAGTTTGCCGACGGGCAGCGACCGCCGGTCCACCACCGCTTGAACGACTTAAGTCAAGCGGCTGTCCGGTCCTCTGAAAGGATCGTGGTGCACTTCATTTGAGAACGAGACGATCAATAGTTCGAGCTTCGATTGCTCTTCACTCAAGCGCCTTTCGACAAACTGGCGCTCGACCTCTGTCACGCTAGTCTGCAATAAGTGGCGATAGCGTTGAATATTGTTGCGGTGTGCACGCGCCAACTGGTCGTCAATCATCATCGCCTTCCTTGACGCTACTGTCTCATTTCCTTTTTGCTTCATGGGTGAGGTGCCCCGAGGCAACATTCCTAGTCGTCGCTGGAGCAGAATATTTTTCCTCCCAACGCCGAAATTCCCCTTGGCCGGGGCTTTAAATCCTGGCCCTCCAATTCTTGCGCACTTAGATGACAGAAACAAGAAACGTTCGAAGGAACGTTCCCCGAATTTTTTTGCGATCTGTGAACCATTTCACAATCGCATCTGGTGCCGGTTCAATGTCGGCTGTCGTCGGTCAACCGGTGTCGAGCCGCTGCTTCTGACCCTAGATATTTTAAGATGCAGCAAGCGCTTGGGATGGTTAACCCGCAAAAAAGCCCCGACGAACCGGGGCTTTGGCCTGCGCGACTGGTGTGATCAGTATCTCGCCGCGATCGGGGCACCGTATCCACCGAAGCGATAGTTCAGCCGAAGCGTGACCATATCCACATCTTGGCTGACGCCGCTCCCGGTCAGGGTGAACCCTCCGGGAGTAACCACGCCTGCGAAGCCGGAATTATCACGCCCCATCCAGAGGTGGTCGTATTCGATACCGAGCGACCAGTTGGGCGTGAAGCCGTATTCCCAGCCGACGCCCAGGGCGCCGCCCCAGCGCGTGTGGCCTGCCGAGGCCAAGCCGACACCGGTGATGTTGTTGAAGATATCGAAGCGATTGCGCGTCACGGCGGCGCCGCCCTTCACGTAGAATAGGGAGGCGTTCCACGCCCAACCGAGTTGCGCCGTCAACAACCCGATGCCGTCGATCTTGCCTGTGGTCGAGATCAATGGATCGATTAGACTGACGCGCGTGTTCTTGATGTTGGCCCAATCTCCCTGCGCTTCGAGGCCGAGCACAAACTGGTTGGTTTGCCAGCGGTACCCGATCTGTCCGCCCGCGAGGCCCCCGGAGCGATCGGCGCAACCACCTGCGACTGTTCCTGCGGGCGTCACGAAATCCACACAACCGTGGCTTTGCCCCCAACCGCCGTTAGCACCGATGTAGAAACCGGTCCAATCATAGATCGGCGCGACCACCGGGGGCGGGGCCTTGACGTAAGGTTTAGCAGCCAGATCAGCCGCTGACGCGGGTGCCGCCATGCTCACTGCCAGCAAGCCCACACCACTCAACAAGATCTTCTTCATTCTTTTCGCTCCATCCACGTTTCACCCGAACGAGCCGGCTGCGGGGTTCCGTCTTGGATTTGCGCACAGCGCGGGTCCGTTTCGGAGACGCCCCCTCGCGCTGGCGTGGGTAAAGGCTCGTGCCGTTGCCAGCGTCCATCGTCGGCGAGCGCATGCCTCAAGGTTGATTTAGATCAATAATCACACTCCGGAATATGGACCAGTTGCAAAAGGGCGGGAGACCGGGAGTTTGAGATATGGGTGAACGTTCGGAATCGATGGTCAGCCGTCGAGGCGCTCTTGCTCTTTGTGGATACGCAGCCGTGTTCGGGCTCGTGGCCTCGCCTGCAATTCTGGTGGTGTCAGATGCTGGCGCTCAGACCTCAACCGCACCGACCACGCCCGCAGCGCCTTCCACTGAGACACCGCAGTCGGGTACGGAGCGGCGTCAGGAACGACGCACGGGGCGCACCGAACGGCGTCAGGATCGACGGACAGGGCGAACAGAACGGCGTCAGGCGCGACGGACGGGGCGCACGGAGCGGCGCGAAGAGCGGCATGACGGTGCTGCCGAAGAGAAAAAGTAGCCGCGCGTCCACCAGCACGTCCCAAGAAACCAATTAGGAGCAAGAACATGAAAAATTCAACGGTGCTCGGCGCGGCCCTCGGTGCAGCGATGTTGTGCTTGGCGCCCGTGTCGTTTCACTGGTCACCAGAAGGGACTGTCGTTATCTCCGTCGAGAAAGCTGACGCTCGTGTCGGTCGTCCGCTCACACCTGGCAGCGTTGCGGGGGTTAATAGGCGAGTGCATAGACGCGCGTATCGGCGCGGGTACTATGGAGCTGCTGTAGGTGCGGCTGCCGTCGGAGCAGCGGCCACGGGAGCGTACTATCACCGCCGGCAATGCGGTTACTATCCATACCCCCCGTGCTATTGAGAGCGACGTCGCCTCCAGCGTTGACCTACGTCAACATCACCTAGTCTCCTTACCGCTCACAAACGCTTGGCCGCCCGGTGCATCTCCATCGGTTCGCGGCGAAAGGGAGGATCACCATGCATCGGACAAAGAGTCTCTCGATCAAGTCGGCGACAGTTGCCGGGATTGCCGCCAGCTTCCTGTTGGGGTTGGCGGGTCTCACGCTCAATCCAACGCCAGCCAAGGCGGTCGTGTATTGCCAGTACGTTGAATATCCGGTCGGGTGCGTTGCGAGGGCTGGCGTCGTGCTCAGGCCTCGTCCCGTGGCGCGCGCTGCGGTCCGTCATAACGTCGGCGGCAACGCAAATGGCGGCGTCAATCGCGTGGGAGTGCGGCGGTAAGGCACTGTTGGTCAGTGCCGCATTGTCGAAAAATGCAACCGCCTCAATTGCGGCAAGGGACTCAGCTATTGATTCGCTCGGTAATCCAGCGTTCGTCGGCTTGTCCAGCAGTCCCTTAGAACTCACACCTGGATCGGCCAACGATGGGGGTGCAAGGGTGCTTGGTCCCCCATCCGGGCGCCCTTGTGCTGAAGCCTAAGCCCCGCGCCAGACGCGCAACACGCCCTCGCGAAAGCCGCCGACGAAATGATCAGACGTATCCGCTGGCAGAATTTGGCTGAGATCATCGAACGAGCCGCTCACCATAGTCGTAAGCTCATGCGCCGAAGCATGCTCCGCCCAGCGGCGTCCCAATTGCAATCCGCGTTGCCGCTCAGCCTCTGCGTCCATCGTCTTAGCTACCCCGCGTGTTAACCGGCCCCGGCGAAGTTGCTGACCGCGCCGGGGCCTTCTACGTTCTCGCCAATCTAAGAAAGCTTGGGGGCTGGAAAGATGGGCAAGGCGTGCCCCAGACAAGCAGAACCTGGGTGTTTGGCTAGTGCCCTTTGTGCCAATGCGACCGCAGGTATTGAGGTAGTTGGGGGCAAGAAGCTAAATGGAAAAATGTCAGTCACGATGCGGAGGGCCGGCATCCGTCAGTTCTATTGGCTGCCTCCAAGCGCACGCCCCAGTCGTTCCAGTTCAAGCGTGACGCAGAATAGCGCGAACAACGATACGACGAGTTGCAGTCCCCGGCGGAACATGAGCCAAAGATCGGCGCCCTGATTGATCTCCGGCAAATGTCTGAAGAACACGACACCGAATAGCGAGCCGCCGAAAATAAAGGCGAGACGCCCCAGAAACAGAAACAGGTGACTCAGGATCGGATTCGAGCGCGGAGGTGGGAGCGGAACGCGTCGCAGGCGATACCAATAGGCGACCTGCATCGCAATGATAATGACGGGCCTAGCAAGGTTATCGGACCGTTCGAACGGCAACTGCTCACCGGGATGGATTATCAAGTGCCTAAATTCGGGCAGGCCGTCCAAGATTATGAAGAGTGCTCCTGTCAGTTGAACCACGAGAAGAACCAAATAAACGGCTCTGGATTTTAGGTTCGTCATCTCGAACACCCGTCAACTCCGCTACGGCCGGCCGCACTTAGCCTGCTTCGAGGGCACTCAGCTTCGTCCTGAACTGGACCTAATCTGGTGGATCGAGGTTTGCCAGCCGCTCTCGGTCGAGAAGTACGATTTCCCGGTGACTACCAGCGGTGAAATCAAGTACGCCCGCTCCATGCAGCCTGGATAGAACACGACACACCGTTTCGAGTGCTAAGCCGAGGTAGTCAGCTATATCGCGACGGTACATGGGGAGTGCCATTGAGTTAGTGGCGGTCAGGCGCTTGTCCATCTCCAGCAAGAACGCGGCAACTCTCTCCGATGACGATTTACGGCCAAGCAGCAGCATATGATTTTCCGCGTGCTCGAGGTTGCTGGTAGTCATACGGAGTAGGTTGCGCGAGACAGCTGGATCGGTTTCGGCGACCATTTCTAGAGTTTGCCGTCTGATCAGGCGAAGCGTCGTCTCGACCACCGCCTGGGTCGTAAATCGATGCGTCCCACTGTTCTCCAGCCCGAAAATATCTCCGGCCAAATGGAATGCGCCAATCTGGCGTCGACCGTCAGAGAGCAGTTTGTAACTGCGCGCCGCTCCCCTGATTACTTGATAGACGTATTCGGCAGGTTCCTTCTCACTGAAAATTGCTTTCCCCTTTTTGTAGATCAATACACTCGAACTGACGCCCGGATTTGATTCGCTCGTGATGCCAAGGTCAGTGAGCGAATTAGGGCAGAGGGACCGCCCCGTAGTATTACGCACAAACATGCGGGCTACTCTTTTATTGATTTTTAGCCAATCGAATACGTCTCGGTGCGCGGAACGATAAGCTCCACCCCAAGGTGGAGTGAAGCATAGTATTTGGCGACTGACGCGATGGTACTGTACCAAGGGACAGTGGAGCATTGTCACTGTTGCCGTCAGCGCGGTTGTGCTCGCTGGCGTCGTGTATCGGTCTGGTGACGGGCCGCCGCATCGTGGGGCACGGCAAAGCCCCATAGCTGCATCGCGGCTTCTCCTGATTGTGTCGGCTTCCTTGCAATGGTGATGATCGTCTCATCGCCATCGGTCACACGACAGTGACACTGATGCGCACAAGGGGACAACGTGCCTACAGCTGAACAATGCCGCGCTTATGCCGCCGAGTACAAACTACGTGCCGCTGATCCGAGGAATTCACCCCGCCGAGCGACCGTGCTGACGAACATCTCACGGAGCTGGGCAGCGCTTGGGAGCCAGCTTGAGAACCTTGCAGAGATCGCGAAGTCGGAAGGCAAGTGAGATCGCCTCCCGTCAAAGTGGGCTGGCCCGTGCGTCCTCATCCGCACTTGGCGGCTATCGCTTCGTGACCCGCTTGTTGAGTGCTTTGCGCATCGCCGTTTCGTCCGCGATGAATTTCGAGACCTGATGCTGCTCAGCCTGGGTCAGCCACCGGGTCAGCTTGTCGGCGATCATGGCCCTCTCGCTGAAGCTTGCGTCCCGAGCCGGGTGGGCCACCGTCCATGCGATTAATGCCAGCTGGCGTTTGGTCGGACGCTGGCGTGATCGCGAGCTTATATTTGTTGACCGTTCTGCGGTCATTGGTCTCCCGAGGGCGTAGACCCTTCTAGTCGCGCAGCTTTTTGCCGAATTCCTCTTACTGTTTCGGTCAAGCTGGCACGAACTGCAGCCCCCTTGGGGCGCGGCCCGTTACGATTACCCATGTGGCGGGAAGTGCTCCTTCGGATCGCAGTCATTGCTGTCGGCATGCTGCCGGTGGCGCTGCTCTCTTTCGCGCTTTTTAGAATGTGATTAACGACGTTCATTGATCTGGCTCAATGGCGCAGCTGCCTATCGAGCGGCCTCCTCATGCGAGGAAGGCGCGTCATGAAATCGCCGTCGGTACTGGATTTACCAATCACTGGTCTGGGCATCAGCCGCGTTTGGTCTCGCGTTGATCGCATCGTTGACGTTGTGAAGCCGAATTGCAACCTCCGGAATAAAGCGTAAGATTCAAGTGATTTGCGAACTCGTGGAGGGCATCGTGGCAGCGCGAGACCTCGTTTTCAAAGTCGCCATTATTGGGCTGAGCGTTCTTTCAGCATCTTTCGCGTATACGCTGGTGCTGGGTCTGTAACGGCGTCCCAGAGGCCGGCCTCGCAGAGGGCAATCTTTGTCCTTCAGAACGGTAACTTTGCGGGTTGCCAGGCCTCGATGTCACGTCCATCGCCGGTCAATGCAGCGCCAAGATAGTCGGCGGCGTTGAACTGGAGGACCCAGCCGTCAGCGCTGGCGTCGACATGCTGGCAGCAGCCATAGTCGCGGTGTAGTTCAGGACGTCGCGGGCGCCGGAGGCGCGCATCTCACCGAAGGTGATCTTTTGAAGGCAGGTTCGTCACGGTTCCCGCTCGCGCTTTTCTTCGACGTCATGAGCGCCATTGGTCGAGGAGCGATAAGGTAGTCGGGAGCTCTTATGCCGATCTGCGCGTTCGTGCGACCCGGCGTTGGATGCCGCGGCGACGCTTGTGCTCTTCTAGACGACGTTGCGGGGGCGGGGGCGGCGAGGCAAACTCGCTGGCCGGCAGATTCTCGATCAGCTCGCCGAGCGTAAGATCTTTAGATACGGTCGTAGGTGGCTGCTCAACCGCCGAGAGCAAGTCCCGGCCCGCGTCCGTGATACGCCACTCGCCTGGCTCGCGCGCGATCAGCTTTTGGCCGAAGATATCGAGGTCTGGTGCCCGCRCAGCCAGAAGCTTCATGCGACCGGTCCACTCGGGTCCGCTGGTGTAGAAAAGAGCCAGGTGTTGCTTGACGACGTCAAGACTGGCCCGGCCATCGGGCTGGCCGGCGAGGATTTTGAGTATCGACATCTGAAAGCTCACGTCCGCCACCAGTACGCGACTACCAAACTATCGGACTAACGTAGCGTGTGCATCGGTCGTGTCTAGCGCCATCTTCTTTATGAACGGAGCGACCGAAACTCGGCGGGGTAAAGTAAAAGCGGGGCCTGATTGCTAGCCATTCTTAGATTTTCCGCAGAGGACTTGCCTCGGTTTTCCTTCTCTTTGTAGCTGACATTGGTCCCTTCGTTGAGGGTATTTCGCTCCGCAGTGAGGGCGTCCGCCAACAATCTGTCGAGCACCCGCCGGTCCTCGGCGTCGGCCTGGTGTGAGCCGCCGGTGATGCCGGCGCGCCTGGCCCGGCGCTGTGCGCCGACAGCCTCGATGAGGCGATCGCCTGGCTCAGAGGACACTGGCGAGGGCCTGGCGCAGCCGAGAAAAAACCCCGGCCTTGGGTTTGGGGCAGGCCGGGGCTTGGAGGTTGTTAAGGCCAGGCCTCGGGCTGAGGCTCGAACGCGCATCGACCATCGATGACCTTGCGGCGCCTTTCAATTGCCCTTATGGACAGGCTTTCCCGCGCCATGCAAATCGCGATCTTGATCCTCAATGAGGCAGATGCTCGGCGTTATCGGCGTCTGCACCGCCTGAGTGGTCCTACCGGCTTTTTCCTAAGCGGGACCGCCGCGTTGTCGAGAGATAAAGAAAAGCCCCGGACGACGCCGGGGCTTAAGTTCGCTGGAGGAAATCAGTAACGCGCTGCGATCGGGGCGCCATAACCGCCGAAGCGGTAATTGAAGCGCAGCGTGATCATGTCCACGTCCTGCGTGATCCGGTCGTTCACAAAGGCGGCAAGTCGCGGATCAGCGACCGTGAACGAATTATTCCGGTGCCCCATGAACAAATGGTCGTATTCGACGCCCACCGACCAATTCGGGGTGAAGCCATACTCGTATCCAACACCAATGACACCACCCCAGCGGGTAGCGCTTTGCGCGGCGAGCTCGGTGCCGAAGGCATTATCGATGACGCTTAAGCGGTTGTCTGTCACCGCCGCGCCGCCCTTCACGTAGAACAGTGACGCATTCCAGGCGTAGCCGATCTGGCCGGTGAAGAGGCCGATGGCACTGGTTTTGGTGCGAGTGGAGAGCGAAGCATCGATCAGGCTGACGCGCTGGTTGCTGAGATCCGCCCAATCGCCCTGGGCTTCCAGGCCAAACACCCACTGGCTGGCCTGCCAGCGATAACCGAGCTGGCCGCCGATGACGCCACCGGACCGATCGCGGCAGCCGGAAGCTACGGCTACGCCGGCCGCGTCAAGGAAATCCACGCAGTTGTGGTTCTGCGCCCAGCCACCATTGCCGCCGATGTAGAAGCCGGTCCAGTCGTAGATCGGTGCCACGATCGGAGGCGGTGCCTTGGTGTACGGACGCGCCGCCAAGTCAGCCGCCGACGCCGGAGCGGACAATCCAACGGCCATCATCCCGACCGCAGCAACCAGAAATTTTTTCATACAAGTAATCTCCTCAGAAAGCAGTTCGATAGGGCGATAAGCCCCGCCCGACGAATCAACAGTAGTTCGTTCGCCCCGTGGTTGCTGTAGCCGAGCTGCAACACTCGCTTCGGATCACATCTTCAAATTGTTTATATCCATTAATGACTTAGCGGAACCAAAAGCCCTCTGGCGTGCATAACCCTGATTGCCCGAGACGCGCAAAATCACTCAGTGCACTGGTGGGAGCGACCGCCGCCAGCCTTCACCGCCATCCACAGGGGTTCATAGGCATTCATATATATTTTCGCGGCCGAACCGTCACCGGATCGCGACACAAATGTAAACACAACAACCACATGGAATTGATTTAGCTACATTTTTTGCTCATTAATTCTTCCCTGCGCAGGGAAGGCCGAGTGATTGGCACCACCTGTATGCTGCTGTGCGGTTTCCTTGCGCTACCTTTCGCGCAGCGGGCCGCGGGTGCGAGGTCAGCACCCGGCCTTCCCTGCGCCCTCTTGGCTTCGAGGGTGGAACGACGAAGCAAAGCTCGGGCGAGATGCGCCGCGAGAGCGCGAAGGTGTGTCTGCAACACGCGCTGTCATCGCCCGCGAAGGCGGACGACCCCAGCATTCCAGAGGCGGGTGTGGTTGAACGCTGCGCTTCGGCTATGCCGTGCCGATCACGAAGGGCAAGTACGACATCGTCCAGGAGTTCAGATGCGGCGGCACGTCGTTCTAACCACCGAGGAGCCGCCGGCAGGCGTCGACGAAGACCTGCGCGCCCGTGACGATGTCGGCGTCGGCGGTGTTCTCGGTCCAGTGGTGGCTGATGCCGCCGATCGACGGCACGAACAGCATGCCTGCGGGCATGACGGTCGCAAGCAACTGCGCGTCGTGGCCGGCGCCGCTGGGCATGCGGACGGACCGTCCACCGGCCAGGGCCTTGCTCGCGGCCTCGATTGCGTCCTGAATGCCGGGATTCATCATGGCGGGAGCACCGGTGCGCAGCTTCTCCACGGTGACGGCGCAAGGGCCCTTCGCGCTGGCCTCGTCAGCCATGGTCCGCAGCAATTGCTCCAGCCGCGAGATCACAGCCGGATCGTCGTCGCGGATCTGGAACAGCAATTCGGCCTTGCCCGGAATGATGCTCGGCGCGCCGGGATCGAGCGTCATGCGGCCGGTGGTCCAGACCGTGCGCGGGCCACAGGCGCCCGGGAACCGCTCGTCGATCGCGACGCAGAACTTGGCCAGCGCGAGGCCGGCGTCTTTCCGCGCCGCCATGCGGGTGGTGCCGGCATGGTTCTGCTCGCCGACGAAATTGATCTGGTACTGCCAGATGCCGACGATGGAGGTCACCACGCCGATCGAAAGCTTGCCGCTTTCGAGCGTGTCGCCCTGCTCGATATGCGCCTCCAGATATCCGACGTGGCGTCCCGGCTCGGCAGCGACGCGTGCGCGGCCCGAGAGCCCCATGTCGGCGAGTGCGTCGCGCATGGTGCGGCCGCTGGTGCGGTCGCGGGCGGCATCGATGTCGGCCTCGGTCACCTGTCCGACATAGGAGCGGGAGCCGAGGAAATGCCCAAAGTGTCCTTCCTCGTCGCACCAGGCGGCAACTTCGACCGCACCCTTCACGGACGGGTCGGCATTGAGCACGCGGGCCGCTTCGAGCGCATAGACGACGCCGAGAGGGCCATCGAGCCAGCCGGCGTAGTTCTGGCTCTCCAGGTGCGAGCCCGCCAGCAGCTTCGGCCCCTGCTTCGCGCTGCTGCCGAACACATTGCCGATGCCGTCGATCGCGGCGGTAAGGCCGGCGTCGGGCAGCTTCTGCACCAGCCAGTCGAGCGACTTCTTGTGCGGCTCGGAGAAGGTCGGCTTGTGCACGCCGGTCTTGTAGACGCCGATGGCACGGAGCGCATTGAGATCGGCGAGAACGCGTTGCCCATCGGCACGCGGCTTGGTGTCAGGCATGTTCGGCAACCTTCAGCGCCTCGGTGCGGATCTCCTCGACCAGCCGTTCCTTCAGCTGGACGAATTCGGGCGTGGTCTTGATCTTGTAGGAGCGCGGATGCGGCAGGTCCACATTGATCTCGGCCTTGATGCGGCCGGGGCGCGCGCTCATCACGATGACGCGGCTGCCGAGGAAGATGGCTTCCTCGATGTCGTGGGTGACGAACAGCACGGTCTTCTGGTCGCGCTCCCAGATTCCGAGCAGCATTTCCTGCATCAAGGCGCGGGTCTGGTTGTCGAGCGCGCCGAAGGGCTCGTCGAGCAGCAGAATCTTTGGATCGTTGGCGAGCGCGCGGGCGATCGCGGTGCGCTGCTGCATGCCGCCGGAGAGCTGCTTCGGCCAGTGGTTCTCGAAGCCGGACAACCCGACCTGGCGGATGAAGGCATCGGCGATCTTGTTGCGCTCCGCCTCGGGCACGCCGCGCTCGCGCAGGCCGAAGGCGATGTTCTCGCGCACGCTCAACCAGGGAAACAGTGTGTAGGACTGGAACACCATGCCGCGATCGGCTCCGGGGCCGGTCACCTCGCGCCCGTCGAGCGTGACGCGCCCGCTGGTCGGCCGGTCGAGACCGGCGACGATGCGAAGCAGCGTGGACTTGCCGCAGCCGGAGGGGCCGAGGATGGTGACGAAATCGTTGTTGCCGATGGTGAGGTCGGTCGGCTCCAGCGCCCTGGTCGGTGCGTTGCCGTGGCGCGCGGGGAAGGTTCGCGAGACCTGTTCGATCTTCAGCGTGGTCATGCGAGCCTCCACGGAAACAGCCAGGCGTTGAACGCCTTGAACATGAAGTCCGAGAGGAGACCGATCAGTCCGATCACGATGATGCCGAAGATGATCTGGCCGGTGTTGAGCAGCGCCTGGCTGTCGGTGATCATGTGGCCGATGCCCGATGACGAGCCAATCAGCTCGGCGACGATGACATAGGTCCAGGCCCAGCCCAGCACCAGCCGCAGAATCTCCGCGATCTCGGGTGCGGAGGAGGGCAGCAGCACCCGGCGGATGATGCCGCGGTCGCTGGCCCCGAGCGTATAGGCCGCCTCGACCAGATCGCGCCGCGTGGTGCCCACGGTTACGGCGATCATCAGGGTGATCTGGAACACCGCGCCGATGAAGATGACGAGCAGCTTCTGCAATTCGCCGATGCCGGCCCACAGGATCAACAGCGGGATAAAGGCCGAGGCAGGCAAATAGCGAGCAAAGGAGACGAACGGTTCGAGGAACGCTTCAACCGGCTTGTAGGCGCCCATCAGCACGCCGAGCGGAACCGCGATGATCGCAGCGAGCGCGAATCCGCCGACGACGCGCCAGATCGTCATGCCGATGTCGAACAGGAAGCCTTGCTTGGCGAGCAGGTCATAGCCTTCCTGCATCATGGTCAGCGGGTTGGCGAGAAAGGTCTTCGACACATGGCCGCCGAGCGTTGCCCACGACCAGAGGGCGACGAACAGCACGAAGAACGCGAGGCCGTAAGCCACGCGCTGCTTCGATGTCACGGGATCCAGGGGACGCATCAACGATCTATCCGGGCGGTGAACGAGTTTCCGGCCCCGCCGCGAGACGGGGCCGGCAGCTCCTCAAGGGTTTACTTGATGTAGCTCGCGTCGAAGAGGTCCTCGACCTTCGGCGCGGCCTTGATGATGCCGATCTCGAGCAGGAGGTCGGCGGCGTCCTTGTTGAAGGTCAGGAAATCGCCGGCAAAGAACTTCTGGTTCGCGGCCTTGTCCTGCCAGCGCAGATACTTTGCCGAGTTGCCGAACGCCTCGCCGGTCTGCTTCACGTCGGCACCCATGATCTCATAGGCCTTGGCCTGGTCCTTGGCGATCATGTCGAGCGCCTCGAAATAGCTGTCGGCGAGCGCCTTGGCAGCCTTCGGGTTCTCGGTGAGGAACTTCGGCGTGCAGCCAAAGGTGTCCATGACCATCGGATAGTCGAGCGTGGTCGCGATGATCTTGCCCTTGTCGGGCGCGGCCCGAACCGTCGACAGATACGGCTCATAGGTCATGGCGGCGTCGTTCTGGCCGGAGACGAAGGCCTGCGCGGCCGCCGCGGGCTCGAGGTTCACGACGGTGACGTCCTTCACCGAGAGCCCGTTCTTCTTCAGCATCCAAGCCAGCGCGAAATAGGGCGAGGTGCCGGGCGCGGAAGCCGCGACGGTCTTGCCCTTGAGGTCCTTGATCGATGCGAGATCGTTGCGCACGGCCATGCCGTCGGCACCGTAGCTCTTGTCGAGCTGGAAGATCTGTTTGGTCGCAACGCCATTGGCGTTCCACGAGATCCAGGTCTCGACGGTCGTGGCAGCGCACTGGACGTCGCCGGAGGCGATCGCGAGGTGGCGGTCCTTCTGCGGGATCTTCTTGATCGTCACGTCAAGACCGTTCTTCTTGAAGATGCCGGCCTCCTTCGCCAGCGTGAGCGGCGCGAAGCCGGTCCATCCGGAGATGCCGATGCCGACCTTGACGTCGTCGGCGAGCGCGGGAGTGGAGGCCGTAAGGGCAATGATTGTCGCAAATACCTTTGAACTACGCATGATTGTCGTCCTCTTGCCGATCGATGGTTTGACGTCCTGTTGATCATTCGGTCCTGATGGACCGTTGCCCGAAGCGTTGCACGATTTGTGCCGACATCGTTCTCTCAGCCTCCCTTGAATCGGGCGACAAGGCGGTGAGAGTCACCGGGATAGAGCAGGCGCACTGCGGTGATGGTGCGCGCGCTGCGCCAGGTATAACGGTCGATCACGAGGCAAGGCGCGCCGACGGCGATGTCGAGCGCCTCCGCCGTGCGATCGTCCGCAACGATGGCGCTGATCGTATGCTCGGCTTCCGTCCATGGGACATGATGAAGCAGCCACGAGCCGGGCGGCTCGCGCGAGAAATCCGCGGTCGCTGCATCCGGCACGGAGGATAGATCGATCAGTCGGTCCTCGACGGCAAACGGCACCTTGTCGGCGCTGTGCCGGCAGGTGATCGCAACGACCTTGCCGGCCTTCTTGACACCAAGACGCTCGCGGTCGGCGGCGGTCGCCGCACGCAGCTTGCGCCCGATCAGCTCGTAGCCGTAGCCGCGGCCAAGCGCGGTGATCTCGGCGCGAATGTCTGCGATCTTCAGCACCGCCGACAGATGCTGCGGCCGGCGTACGAAGGAGCCGGCGCGCCGCCGCCGTTCGATCAGGTCTGCCTGCGCGAGCTCCGACAGCGCCTTGTTCACCGTCATGCGCGAGCAGCCGTAACGTGCGACCAATTCGTGCTCGAACGGGATGCGATGCCCGGGCGGCCATTCGCCGGTCAGGATGCGCTTCTCGATATCGGCGCGGATGCGCTTGTAGAGCGTCGGCTGGTCGGCGGCATCGGTGGCCAGGCTCATACGACAAGCCTCCGCATCGCCGCGTTGAAGCGTTCGCGCGCGGTCTGTCGCAGTCTGTGTCGTCCGCCTTCGACGACCTTGTGGCCGCCGGCCCAGACGCAATCGATCGCGCCGGTCCCTCCGGAAAAAATCCAACCGTCGATGGCGGCGTCGCGCAAACGTCCCGCGAGCGACGGATGTGCGGTGTCGAGCGTGACGATGTCGGCGCGTGCGCCGGGCCCGAGGCCAGCCGCCGCCTGTGCCAGCGCGCGTGCACCGCCGGCGAGCGCATGATCGAACAGCGTACGTCCCGTCGAGCGGCCTGCGCCGCCGGAGAGCACGTTGCGCTCGCGATGCTTGAGACGCTGGCCATATTCGAGCTGGCGCAGCTCGTCGGCTGCGCCGACCAGCACGTTGGAGTCGGTGCCCACACCGAACGCGCCGCCAGCACCGACGAATTCGCGCGCGGGAAAGATGCCGTCGCCGAGACTGGCCTCGGTGATGGGGCAGAGACCCGCCACCGCACCGGTCTTTGCGAACGCGGTGACTTCCTCATCCGTCGTATGGGTCGCGTGGATGAGGCACCAGCGTTGATCGAGCGGCGCGTGCTCCAGCAGCCATTGCACCGGCCGTCGTCCCGACCAGGCCAGGCAATCCTCGACTTCCTTCACCTGCTCGGCGGCATGGATATGCACCGGCCCGCCATCGGCGAGCGGAATGATCGCCGCGAGCTCGTCCGGCGTCACCGCACGCAGGCTGTGCGGCGCGATGCCGATATTGGCGCCCGGCAATCTGCTGATCGCCTTGCGCGATGCTGCCATCAGCGCGGCGAACTGATCGACCGAACAGATGAAGCGGCGTTGTCCAGCATGCGGTGCGGCGCCGCCGAAGGAGCCATGCGCATAAAAACTCGGCAGCAGCGTCAGCGCAATGCCGGAAGCTTCGGCGGCCTGTGCAATGCGGGCAGCCATTTCCGCGAGGTCGGCATAAGGGGAGCCGTCGCGATCGTGGTGGAGGTAGTGGAATTCGCCGACGCGGGTAAAGCCCTGTTCGAGCATCTCGACATACAGCAGCGTCGCAACGGCGGCGACATCGTCCGGCGTCATCGTCAGCGCGAAGCGATACATCGTGTCGCGCCAGGTCCAGAACGTATCGGTGCTATCGCCGCGCAGTTCGGCCAGCCCCGCCATGCCGCGCTGGAATGCGTGGCTGTGCAGGGTCGCCAACCCCGGAAGCGCAATTCCATGACGCTCGTCGCCGGCGGCCGGCGCCACGCCCGGCGTCACCTCGGCGATCGCGCCGGCGGTGATCACCATCTGCACGTCATTGGCCCAGCCCGAAGGCAGGAGCGCGGAGGCGAAATGCAGTCGGGTCATGATTACACGCCGGCTGGACAGAACCGCCCCACGATTATATGTCTAGACATATAAGTCAAGCATCCCACGAAGGGACCATTGCATGGCAGAGCGCTTCGACCGGATCTGGCACAACGCCCGGCTCGCCACGATGCGGGCCGACCGTCCCGATCTCGGCGAGATTGAGCATGGCGTGATCGCCACGCGCGGCGGCCATATCGCTTATGCGGGCGCTGCGGCGGATTTCCCTGGTGATGCGGATGCGATCAAGCGGATCGATTGCGAGGGGCGCTGGATCACGCCCGGCCTCGTCGATTGCCATACCCATCTCGTCTACGGCGGCAACCGCGCGCATGAATTCGAGCTGCGCTTGAAGGGCGCAAGCTACGAGGAAATCGCGCGCGCCGGTGGCGGCATTGTCTCGACAGTCGCCGCGACCCGCAAGGCGAGCGAGGCCGAGCTCGTTGCAAGCGCGCTGCCGCGGCTCGATGCGCTGATCGGTGAGGGCGTCACCACCATCGAGATCAAGTCCGGTTACGGCCTCGATACCGAGACCGAGATGCGGCAGCTCTCAGCGGCGCGCATTCTCGGTCGTCAACGACCGGTTGCGATCCGCACATCCGCTCTCGGGGCGCATGCGCTGCCTGTGGAGGCCGGCGGTGACAAGGATCGCTACATCGATCTCGTGTGTCATGAGATGCTGCCGGCCGTCGCAAAGGCCGGTCTTGCCGATGCCGTCGATGCCTTCATGGAAGGTATCGCGTTCTCGGCCGGGCAGACCGCGCGGGTGTTCGAGACGGCGAGGGGGCTTGGGCTGCCGGTCAAGCTCCATGCCGACCAGCTGTCGAACCTCGGCGGCGCTGCGCTCGCCGCAAAATTCTCGGCGCTCTCCGCCGATCATCTCGAGCACACCGACGAGGCTGGCGCCGCCGCAATGGCGAAGGCCGGAACTGTCGCCGTGCTGCTGCCCGGCGCCTTCTATTTCATCCGCGAGACGCAGAAGCCGCCGGTCGAGGCGTTCCGCAGGCACGGCGTCCACATGGCGCTCGCGACCGACTGCAATCCCGGCAGCTCGCCGCTGACATCGCTCCTGCTCACGATGAACATGGGCGCGACGCTGTTCCGGATGACGGTGGCTGAATGCCTCGCTGGTGTTACCCGCGAAGGCGCGCGTGCGCTCGGCGTGCTCAGTGAAACCGGCACGCTGGAAGCCGGGAAGTGGTGCGATCTCGCGATCTGGGACATCGAGCGGCCCGCCGAGCTCGTCTACCGCATCGGCTTCAATCCGCTGCGCCGCCGGGTGTGGAGGGGACAGTGACGGAGCAGGGCCCAGCGATCGTCGTCAAGCCGGGAACGGTCAGCCTCGACGATCTCGCGCGCGTGCTCAAGGGACAATCCGTCGTACTCGATCCGTCATTCTGGCCGCGCGTCGAGGCGGCCGCTGAGATCGTCGCAAAGGCAGCACACGCCGCCGCGCCGGTCTACGGCATCAATACCGGTTTTGGAAAACTGGCCTCGAAGCGCATTCCGCCCGACCAGACCGCGCTGCTCCAGCGCAATCTCATCGTCTCGCATTGCTGCGGCGTCGGCCCGGCCACGCCGGAGCCGATCGTCCGGTTGATGATGGCGCTGAAGATCGTTTCGCTTGGGCGTGGTGCCTCCGGCGTCCGCCGCGAGGTGATCGAGCAGTTGCAGGCCATGCTGGCGCAGGACGTCTATCCGCTGGTGCCGCAGCAGGGCTCGGTCGGCGCCTCCGGCGATCTTGCGCCGCTCGCGCACATGACGGCGGTGATGATCGGCGAGGGGCAGGCGATCGTCGATGGCAAGACTGTCTCCGGCCGTGAGGCACTCGCCGTCGCCGGCCTTGCGCCGCTGACGCTGGGCCCCAAGGAGGGGCTCGCGCTGATCAACGGCACGCAGTTCTCGACCGCCTACGCTATCTCCGGCGTGCTGCGCGCGTTTCGCCTGGCTCGCGCCGCGCTCGTCACCGGCGCGCTGTCGGTCGATGCGGCAATGGCCTCGACGGCGCCGTTCCGCCCCGAGATTCAGGCGTTGCGCGGTCACGCCGGACAGATGGCTGCCGCCGCGACGTTGACCGCGTTGCTCGACGGCAGCGATATCAGGTTGTCGCATCTCGAAGGTGACGAGCGCGTGCAGGATCCCTATTGCCTGCGGTGCCAGCCGCAGGTCGCGGGGGCTGCGCTCGACCTGCTCACGCAGGCCGCGCGCACGCTGATCGTCGAGGCCAATGCCGTCACCGACAATCCGCTCGTTCTGGTCGAGACCGGCGAGATCGTCTCCGGCGGCAACTTCCACGCCGAGCCGGTCGCCTTTGCCGCCGATACGATCGCGCTGGCGCTGTCGGAAATCGGTGCGATCAGCGAGCGGCGCATCGCGACGCTGGTCGATCCCGCGCTCAATTTCGGTCTGCCGCCGTTTCTGACGCCCGACCCCGGCATCAATTCCGGCTTCATGATCGCCGAGGTCACGGCTGCCGCACTGTACGCCGAGAACAAGCAGCGTGCGGCTGCCTGCTCGATCGACTCGACTCCGACCAGCGCCAACCAGGAAGACCATGTTTCGATGGCCGCGCACGCCGCGCGTCGCCTCTCGGATATGGCCGACAATCTCGCCGCCATCCTCGGCATCGAGCTTCTGGTTGCCGCGCAGGGAATCACGCTGCGCGCGCCGCATGCGACCAGCGCCCCACTCGTTGCCGTCATCGCTGCGCTTCGCGAGCATGTGCGCGCGCTCGCCGCCGACCGCTACATGGCCGGCGATCTCGCCAGGGCGGCTGCGTTGATCGAAGCCGATGCGCTACCGGCCCTGGCGATCGCGGCGCTTCCAACCGATCCGTTCCCGAGACTTGACTAAAGAGGTGCTCCGCATGAACCGCCGACTGGACAATGACCGCACCATCCGCGCCCCCCGCGGCAGCGACATCAGCGCCAAGAGCTGGCTGACGGAAGCGCCCCTGCGCATGCTGATGAACAATCTCGATCCTGATGTCGCGGAGCGTCCGAGCGAGCTCGTCGTCTATGGCGGCATTGGCCGCGCCGCGCGCGACTGGGAGAGCTTTGACCGCATCACGGCGGCCTTGCGCAAGCTCGAGAATGACGAGACACTGCTGGTCCAGTCCGGCAAGCCGGTCGGCGTGTTCCGTACCCATGCCGATGCCCCGCGCGTCCTGATTGCGAACTCCAACATCGTGCCGCATTGGGCGACGCTCGATCATTTCAACGAGCTCGATCGCAAGGGCCTGATGATGTACGGCCAGATGACCGCAGGTTCCTGGATCTATATCGGCAGCCAGGGCATCGTGCAGGGCACCTACGAGACCTTCGTCGAGGTCGGCCGGCGCCACTATGGCGGCAGCCTCGCAGGAAGATGGATTCTCACCGCCGGCCTCGGCGGCATGGGCGGCGCGCAGCCGCTGGCCGCGACGATGGCGGGCGCCTCGATGCTCGCGGTCGAATGCCAGCCGAGCCGCATCGAGATGCGACTGCGTACCGGCTACCTCGATCGGCAGGCCGCGACGCTCGACGAGGCGCTGGCGATCATGGAAGAGGCCGCAAAGACGAAGAAGGCGGTATCGGTGGGCCTGCTCGGGAATGCCGCCGAGATTTTCCCCGAACTCGTGCGCCGCGGCGTCAAGCCCGACATCGTGACCGACCAGACCAGCGCGCACGATCCGATCAACGGCTACTTGCCAAAGGGCTGGACGCTCGCCGATTGGGAAGCCAAGCGCGCCTCCGATCCGAAGGCGGTCGAGCGCGCCTCAAAATCGTCGATGGTCGAGCACGTCCAGGCCATGCTGGATTTCCATGCGCAAGGCATTCCGACGCTCGACTACGGCAACAACATTCGCCAGATGGCGCAGGACATGGGCCTGAAGAACGCCTTCGATTTCCCGGGCTTCGTTCCCGCCTATATCCGTCCCTTGTTCTGCCGCGGTGTGGGGCCGTTCCGCTGGGCTGCGCTGTCGGGCGATCCCGAGGACATCTTCAAGACCGATGCGAAGGTCAAGGAGCTGATGCCTGACGACAAGCATCTGCACAACTGGCTCGACATGGCCAGGGAACGCATCAAGTTCCAGGGCCTCCCGGCGCGGATCTGTTGGGTCGGCCTCGGCGACCGAGATCGCCTGGGCCTTGCCTTCAACGAGATGGTGGCACGTGGCGAATTGAAGGCGCCGATCGTGATCGGCCGCGATCATCTCGACAGCGGCTCGGTGGCGAGCCCCAACCGCGAGACCGAGGCGATGAAGGACGGATCGGACGCTGTGTCCGACTGGCCGCTGCTCAACGCACTGCTCAATTGCGCCAGCGGCGCGACCTGGGTCTCGCTGCACCATGGCGGCGGCGTCGGCATCGGCTACTCGCAGCATGCCGGCATGGTGATCGTCGCCGACGGCACGCCGGAAGCCGCGAAGCGCATTGAGCGCGTGCTGTGGAATGATCCCGCCAGCGGCGTCATGCGCCACGCTGATGCGGGCTATGAGACCGCGATCGATTGTGCCCGCGACAAGGGGCTCGATCTGCCGAGCCTCGCGAGGTAACTAGCCGCTCACCAGCAGCTTCGGCATCGTCATCTTCGCGCCGTCCATGAAGGTCTGGACGGCGTCGCGGACGATCGCGTCGAGATCGGGCGGGATCGGCGTCTCGTAGATGAACTTGCGGATGGCGAGATAGAAGATGCGGCCGTGCAGGCCCCAGAACAGCTCGGTCTCGCGTTCGCTGAGCGGATGGGATTTCGCGTCGGGCAGCTTCAGATCGTGGCGCAGCTCGGCCGCCGCGGGCTCGATGATCTCGCGGCGGACAATGTCGAGATAACGGCCGGTGATGCCGAACGACTTCATGCCGGAGAAGACGAAGATCCGCACCCAATTGTACTCGAACACGCGTTCGACATAGTCGAGATAGAAGCGCGTCAGCCGCGCCTCGAGCGGCAAGGTTCGGTCGCGGATCATCGGCCCCCAATCCGGCGACCAGCGGCTGAGATAGACCTCCTGGTAGACCCGCTCGATCAGCGCCTCCTTGCTCGGGAAGTGGCGATAGATCGCCGAATGCGTGATGCCCATGCGTTTGGCGAGCTCGCGGGTCTGGCCCTCGAAGCCATGCTCGGCGAAGAAGCGGATCGCCTCGTCCACGATCGCGCGCTCGCGATCGGCCGCACGCATGTTGCGGCGCTTTGGCGCGGACTTGCTGCCTGTGTCCGTCCGCTTCCGGACCGGTCGCTTCGCTGGTTTCTGCGCTTTTCGGGCCATTTCGTCGCTGTTTAGCAATCTCCGGCTGCCTTCTTAGCCCAAAGGTGCATTTGTGACCAAATGGTCATTTCCTGTTGACCGCCTCCCGGCGGCGTGTCAGGATTTTGAGACCAGATGGTTACAAATCTGGCATCCCGGCTGATGAGCCGACGGATATCGAGGAAACGGCGGTGAAGGCGAGGGCTTTCAGCTATTTTCGTGCTGCGACGATCGACCAGGCGCTGGATGCTCATGCCCGCGCCGGCGATGACGCGCGCTTCATTGCCGGGGGCCAGAGCCTCGTGCCGGCGTTATCGCTGCGGCTACAAGCGCCGCGGTTGCTGATCGACATCACCCATATTGGCGAGTTGCGCGGCGTCCGGCGCGAAGGCGCCTATTTGCGTATCGGCGCGCTGACGCGGCACTGCGAGATGCTGAGCGAGCCGCTAATCGCCGAATTCGCGCCGCTGCTGCATGCTGCTGCGCCTTTTGTCGCCCATCCCGCGATCCGCAACCGCGGCACCATTGGCGGCAGCGTCGCGCTCGCCGATCCTGCCTCCGAATTCCCGGCGATGACCCTGGCGCTCGATGCCGAGATCGAGATCGCCGGCCCTTCCGGCAGCCGGCGTGTGAAAGCCGACGACTTCTTCGTCGAGCTGTTCGAGACCGCATTGCAACCCGGTGAGCTGATCACCGCGATCTACGTTCCGCTGTTCAAAGCCGATCAGCGTTTTGCGTTCGACGAGCTGGCGCGCCGGCGCGGGGACTATGCTCTGGTCGGATGCGGCATGCTTGCGACTTTCACAGCCGAACGCATCGACGACATCCGCATTTCCTTCTTCTCGGTCGGCAATACACCGACGCGGGTGAAGGGCGCTGAGGCAACTCTGATCGGCTCGAACCTGGATCCTGAACGTATCGCCGCCGCGCAAGCGGCGCTCGAAGGCGATCTCGCCCCACCCGACAGCGACGAGGTGCCGCCGGCGATGCGGCTGCATCTCGCCCGCGTGCTGCTCGGCCGCCTGCTCGGACGTCTGGGTGAGGGCGCATGAGCGGTTTTGACGAAACCCTGCTGGATGACGCGGGCGAGACCGTGCGGGTCCGCTTCGTCGTCAATGGCCGCAAGGTCGCCTGCGAGGTGGCGCCGCGCGAGACGCTGGTCGATTGCCTGCGCAACGCGCTCGAACTGACCGGCACGCATGCGGGCTGCGAGATGGGGGCCTGCGGCGCCTGCCTGGTGCAGCTCGACGGCCGCGCTGTGCACTCCTGCCTGATCTTTGCAGTGCAGGCCGATGGCGCCAAGATCAATACCATCGAAGGTCTTGCCGAGAGCGGCGTGATTGCCGATCTCCAGGCCGAATTCCATCGCCGCAACGCGCTGCAATGCGGCTTCTGCACGCCGGGCATGCTGGTCAATGCCCATGAACTGCTCTCGCAGGTGGCGCGGCCCAGCCGCGACGAAATCCGCGACGCGCTGTCGGGCAATTACTGCCGCTGCACCGGCTATGAAGCGATCGTCGATGCGATCGACGCCGTGGCGAAAGCACGCAGCGAAGACGGGGGTCCGGCATGACCGCGCCGCTGACCTCGCTCGACCGTCCCAACTCCTATATCGGCCGGTCCGTGCCGCGGCCGAACGCCAAGCGGCTGCTTGCCGGGCGCGGACGCTATATCAGCGATCTCAAGCTGCCGCGCATGCTCTATGCCGCGTTCCTGCGCAGTCCGCATGCGCACGCGAAGATCGTCGCCATCAATACCGAGCAAGCGCGCGCGCTCGAAGGGGTGCATCTCGTTGCCACCGGCGAGGACCTCGCAAGGATCTGCACTCCCTGGACCGGCACGCTCGACCACTTCAAGGGCATGACGTCGACTCCGCAATTGCCGCTGCCGCTCGACCGCGTGGTGTGGGCCGGGCAGGCTGTGGTGGCCGTCGTCGCCGAGAGCCGGGCGATTGCGGAAGATGCGCTGGAGCTGATCGAGATCGATTACGAGGACCTCCCCGTCGTCGTCGATATCGACAGTGCGCGCGAGGTTGGTGGCCCGCTGATCAATCCGGGGACCGCAAATAACACCTGCTTCCGCAGCCAGCTCGACAACGGCACAGTCGACGAGGCATTTGCGCAGGCCGCCCACGTGGTGGAAGAAGAGTTCTCCTTCGGCCGCCATACCGCGGTGACGCTGGAGCCGCGCGCCATCGTCGCCGACTACGACCCGGCCGCCGGCGCACTCACCGTGCATCACGCGACGCAGACGCCCTACCAGTTCCAGGATCTCTATTCGCGCCACTATGGCATCCCCGAGGCCCGTGTTCGCGTGATCGCGACAGATATCGGCGGCTCCTTCGGGATGAAGCTGCATGTCTATCACGAGGACATGGCGGTGGTCGGTCTCTCGATCTTGCTCGGCCGTCCTGTCAAATACGTCGCCGACCGCATCGAGTCCTTTGTCTCCGACATCCACGCCCGCGATCATCGCGTCCGCGCCCGCATGGCGCTCGATGCCAAGGGCGAGATTCTGGCGATAGACGTGCTGGACCTAACCGCGATCGGCGCGTTCTCGACCTATCCGCGCACCAGCGTGGTCGAGGGCAACCAGGTGATCCGCCTGATCGGCGCGCCCTATCGTTTCAAGAACTATCGCGCCACGCTGGAGGTGATCTTCCAGAACAAGGTGCAGACCAGCCAGTATCGCGCCGTCGGCCATCCCATCGCCTGCGCCGTCACCGAGCGGTTGGTTGACATGGCGGCGGTCAAGGTTGGCCTCGATCCCTTCGCCATCCGCGCGCAGAACGTTATCGCTGACGATGCCTATCCGCAGACTTCGCCGACCGGCTATCGCTTCGAGGCGCTGTCGCATCAGGCCTGCCTGAAGCGCCTACACGAGATGATGGGTTATGAGGCGTTGCGCGCCGAGCAGGCCGATTTACGCAAGCGCGGCATCTATCGCGGCATCGGCATTGCGGCCTTCGTCGAGATCACCAATCCCAGCCCGGCCTTCTACGGCGTCGGCGGTGCGCGCATCTCGTCGCAGGACGGCGCGATCCTCAGCCTGACGCCGTCGGGCGAGGTCCGCTGCCTGATCTCGGTCACCGAGCAGGGGCAGGGCACCGAGGCGATCATCAGCCAGATTGTGGCCGATCAGCTCGGCCTTGCGCAGGAACACGTCAAGGTCATCACGGGAGATACCGAGGTGACGCCGCATGGCGGCGCCACCTGGGCCTGCCGTGGCGCCGGCATCGGCGGCGAGACCGCGCTGCAGGCCACGCGCGTGCTCAAGCGCAATATTCTGGAGATTGCCGCGCTCATTCTTCAGGAGCAGCCGTCGGCACTCGACATCATCGATGGCGAGGTCGTCGACGCCGTGACCCGGAACCAGCGGTTGCCGATCTCCGAGATCGCGCGGATCGCCTATTTCCGCTCCGACACCTTGCCGCCCGGTACGCAGGCGCAGCTCACCGTCAGCCATCATTTCGCGCCACAAGGCTATCCCTTTGCCTTCACCAACGGCATCCAGGGCTGTTCGCTGGAGGTCGATGTCGAGACCGGCTTCGTCAAAGTGCTGAAGCACTTCATCGTCGAGGATTGCGGCCGCGTCATCAATCCGATGCTGGTGGACGAGCAGCTTCGCGGCGGCATCGTGCAGGGGCTGGGTGCGGCGCTGTTCGAGGAATGCCGCTACGGCGAGACCGGGCAGCTCATGAACGGCTCGCTCGCCGACTACCTCGTTCCGATGCCGATGGAGATGCCCGACATCGTCATCGGCCACGTCGAGACGCCGACCGCCGACACCGTGCTCGGAGCCAAGGGGGTCGGCGAGGCCGGCACGGCGGCGGCCTCCGCCTGTGTGCTCAACGCCGTCAACGACGCGCTCGCGCCGTTCGACGCCTCGATCAATTCGATTCCGATCACGCCCATAAAAGTCCTGAAAGCCCTGAAACGTTTCTAAAAAAAGACAGTTGGAGGAAATCATGCCCAAATCCGGTTCGACCTCGACAATATCCCGCCGCACTGCGCTCGCAGGCCTCTCCGCCGGCGCAGCCCTGCTCGCCATGCCGCGGCTCGGCCGCGCCGCGGACGAGACGATTCGCATTGGCTTCCCGACGCCGCTGACCGGACCGTTCGCCGCTGAGGCGCGCGATCAGGTCAAATGCGCCGAACTCGCCGTCAAGCTCGTCAACGACAAGGGCGGCATCGGCGGCCGTAAGGTCGAGCTCCTGGTGCGTGACGACAAGCTCAATGCCGGCGAGGCCGCGACCCGGACGCTGGAGCTGATCGAGAAGGACAAGGTCCACGCCGTGGTGGGCGCGCTTTCCAGCGCGGTGCAGCTCGCCGTCAACGAGGTGACCCGCGCCCGCGGCGTGATCTACGTCTCGATCAGCCAGTCCGACACGATCAACGAGGCCAAGGATTTCAGCAAATACACCTTCCATGAGGCGCTGAACCCGCACATGACGACCGCTGCCGTGGCGCGGCAGACCCTGAAGAAGGGCATGAAGGTCGCCCATCTCGCGGCCGACTATGCGTACGGCCACGAGATGCTGCGTGGCTTCAAGCGCGCGCAGGCGGCGACCGGCGCTGATAACGTTGGCGAGATCCTGCATCCGTTCGGCGCGGCCGACTACTCCACGTTCATGCCGCGCCTGATGTCGATGCGGCCGGACGTGCTCTGCATCTCCAATTTCGGCCGCGACCAGGCCAACGCGATCAAGCAGGCGGTGGATTTCGGCGTCAAGCAGCAGATGAAGATCGTCGTACCCGTCATCCTGCACAACCAGCGCCTCGCGGTCGGCCCCGACGTGTTCGAGGGCGTGGTCGGCGGCGCCAATTACTATTGGGGCCTGGAGCCGCAGAGCAAATCGGCGGCCGCTTTCAACGCGGCGTTCAAGGCTGCCAATGGTGGTGCGATCCCGACCGACTACGGCGCCTACGGCTATTCCGGCGTCGGTTCGCTGCTGGCGGCCATGCAGGCCGCCGGAGGCACCGACACCGACAAGGTCATCGATGCTCTCGAGAAGCTGCAATATGACTTGACCAAGGGCCCGCAGCATTACCGCAAATGCGACCACCAGTCGGTGCAGTCGGTGCTGGTGCTGGAGTCCAAGAAGAAGTCCGCGATGGCGAACGACAACGATTTGTTTGCGATTCTCGCCAACGATTCGGGTTCCGACGATATGCTGCGCAGCTGCAGCGAGCTCGGTCACGCGACCTGAAGCCTGGCCGATGGACCTGTCGCTGATCATCATGCAGCTTCTTTCCGGGATCGCCCTTGGGGCGGTCCTGGTGATCACTGCGCTTGGACTGACGATCGTGTTCGGCATGCTCGGGGTGGTGAATTTCGCCCATGGCGCGCTGTTCATGATCGGGGCCTATGCGGGGCTGTATCTGGCATCGCTCACCGGCAGCTTCTGGTGGGGATTGCTGCTCGCTCCTATCCTGATCGGCGCCTTCGGCATGCTGATCGAGCTCGTCCTGATCCGCAGGCTCTATGGACGCTCGATCGACGATCCGCTGCTGCTCACCTTCGGCCTCAGCTACATCCTGGTCGAGGGTGTGCGCATCGTGTTCGGCAGCGACGGCATTCCGTTTCCGACCCCGCCGCAGCTGATCGGCGTGCTCGATCTCGGCATCGGCTTCTTCCCGCGCTATCGCCTTTTCGTCATCGCGCTGGTGGCGGTGGTGCTGCTGGTGCTCTGGCTGGCGCTGGAGAAGACCCGCATCGGCCTCATTGTGCGCGCGGGCGCCCGCGATCCCACCATCATGCAGGTGCTCGGCGTTGATATCGGCCGGGTCTGGCTTGCGATTTTTGGCCTTGGCGTCGGACTTGCCGCGCTCGGTGGTGTGCTCGCGGGTCCCATGCGCAGCGTCAATCCGGAGATGGGCTCGCTGGTACTGGCGGAGGCCTTCGTCGTGACCGTGATCGGCGGGCTCGGCTCGATCGTCGGCGCGGTCGTCGCCGGCCTCATGGTCGGCATCTCCATCAGCCTTGTGGCGCTGTTCGCACCCGAAATGGCGACCATCGTGATGTTCGCGCTGATGGCGATTGTGCTGCTGATCCGGCCGCAAGGCCTGTTCGGCGTGAGAGGGAGGACCGCGTGACATCACCATCGAGCGGCGAAGCGGTCGCCAAGCCCTCGTCCCGCGGGCTCGGCTGGCTTCTCGAGCAGCGCGTCCTGCTCTCCATCGCGGTGCTGGCCGTGCTGCCATGGCTGCTGCCGTCCCAGGCGCTGGCCGTCAACGTCCTGATCTACGGCGTCGTGGTGATGGGCTACAATCTGCTGTTCGGCTACACTGGGCTGCTGTCGTTCGGGCAGGCGGCGTTCTTCGGCGCGGGCGCCTATTTCACCGGCATTGCGATCGGCCGCTACGGCGTGCCCTGGTTCGCCGCGGTGCCGATCGCCGTCCTCCTGAGCACCGGCCTTGCCGCCGCAATCGGCATCGTCTCGACGCGCACCCGCGGCATCTATTTCTCCATGGTGACGCTGGCGCTGGCCCAGCTGGTCTACTACGTCGCGCTGCAGGCCTCGTCCTTCACGGGCGGCGAGAACGGCCTGCGCGGCTTCACCGTCGACCGCATCAGCCTGTTCGGCTTCCCCGTCAATTTCCTTGACCCCGTCAACAAATATTACGTGCTGATGGCCTTCGCGGCGCTCGCGATGTGGTTCCAGTTGCGAATCCTGAACTCGCCGTTCGGTGCCGTCATCGAGGCCATCCGCGAAAACGAGCAGCGGGCGCGGGCGTGCGGCTATGACGTCGAGCGCAGCAAGCTGATCGTGTTCATGCTGTCGGGTGCGATCTCCTCGCTTGGCGGCTGCATGCTGGCGCTGCACCTGTCGATCGTACCGCTCGACCTTTTGCACTACCAGACATCGGGCATGATCGTGATGATGGTGCTGCTTGGCGGCGCGCGCAGCTTCTTCGGGCCCTTCGTCGGGGCTGCGAGCTTCCTGATCCTGGAGGATGTCATCTCGCTTTGGACGCCGCATTGGCAGATTTTTGTCGGCGCGATCTTCGTGCTGTTCGTGCTGTTCCTGCCCAAGGGGATCTGGGGAACGCTGCTCGACACGCTCGGCATCGGAAAGGCGCGGCCATGAGCGGCGAACTGCTTCGCGTCGAGGGGGTCGGCAAGCGTTTTGGCGGCTTCGTCGCGCTCGAAGACATTACCGTGTCCTTTGCGGCGGGACAGCTCACCTCGATCATCGGGCCGAACGGCGCTGGCAAGAGCACCTTCTTCAACATCCTCTCCGGCGCGCTGCCCCCGACGTCGGGCACGCTGCACTTCAGGGGACGCGAGCTGAACGGCCTTCCGCAGCACCGCTTCGTGCATCAGGGCATCTCGCGCTCCTACCAGATCACCAACATCTTTCCGGATTTGTCCGTGCACGAGAATGTGCGCGTGGCGGCGCAGGCGCTGACCGTGAGCTACGACATCTGGCGCAACCGCGCCCGGCTGACGGAGCTGAATGCGCGCGCCGATGCGGCGCTTGAGGCGGTCGGACTGCTCGGCAAGCGCGCCGAATTGGCAAAATTCCTCTCGCACGGCCAGCAGCGCGCGCTGGAGATCGCGATCGCGCTGGTCTCCGAGCCCGAGCTGCTCCTGCTCGACGAGCCCACCGCCGGCATGGGGCCGGAAGAAACCAAGGACATGGTCGCGCTGCTCGAACGGCTCGCGGAGAAGCGCACGGTGCTGCTGGTCGAGCACAAGATGAAGATGGTGCTCGGCCTGTCCAAGCGTGTCGTGGTGCTGCATCACGGCCGTCTGCTGGCGGACGGCGCGCCCGACGAGATCAGGAGCAACCCGGAAGTCCGACGGGTTTACCTCGGACAGAGTGAGGGCTATGGCTGAGACCGCGCTGCTCGAAATCGATGATCTCCACGCCTGGTATGGCGCAAGCCATATCCTGCACGGCATTTCCCTGCACGTGAAGGAGGGCGAGGTGGTCGCTCTCGTCGGCCGCAACGGCGCCGGCAAGACCACGACCTTGCGCTCGATGATGGGTCTGATGCCGAAGGCGACCGGCCGCGTGCGCTTTGCGGGCAGGGAGCTGCTGCCGCTCCGCGCTCATCAGCGCTTCCATCTCGGTTTGGCCTATGTGCCGGAGGAGCGCCGCATCGTTCCCGGTCTCTCCGTGCGCGAGAACTTGCGGCTCGGCCTGGTCGCGGCCGGAAGCGAGATCGAGGAGCGCGCCGCGATCGACGAGATCGCCGAAACCTTTCCGCGCCTGAAGGAACGCCTCGATCAGGAGGGCGTCACGCTTTCGGGCGGCGAGCAACAGATGCTCGCGATCGCCCGCGCGCTGATCGCAAAGCCCAAGATGATCCTGCTCGACGAGCCCTCGGAAGGCATCATGCCCGTCCTGGTCGAGGAGATGGGCGTGCTGTTCCGCCGCCTGCGCGACGAGGGCAAGACACTGCTGCTGGTCGAGCAGAACGTCGAATGGGCCCTCCGGCTGGCCGACCGCGCGGTGATCATCGACCAGGGCGAGGTCGTGCATCAAAGCAGCGCCGCGGCGCTGCTGGCGGACAAGGACATCCAGGAGCGCTACTGCGCGGTGTGACGGCTCCGAGGGCCGCACGCGAGCAGGTCATCCAAGCAGCTTGCCGAGTTCGTTGAGCTTTGCGATCGCGGCCTTGCCGACCTCAGTGATGTTCTTTTCCGCGCGTGCGGCAAGCTCGCGATCGGCCTCGAAGCCTTTCCTGACGGCATTGACGCTTTCGCGGATCTGGCCGCCCACATTGGGGTCGCCGATCGCTTTCTTCACCGCGCCGTCGTCGAAGGCCTTGACGGTCTGCTCCTGATCCGCGAGCCGCGCGTTGCTGCCGGCTGCGGTCTCCTCGAGCGCGAGGCCGAGCGCCTCATCCAGGAGTTCGTGCAAGGCTGTGAGCGGACCCTCGGTGGCGGAGCTTGTGGTGCTGACCTTGAAGCCCGGCGTATCCGGCACGAACAGCACAGTGCCGCGCGCGAGCCTGTTCAGATCGGCATGCGGATTGGCCTCCTGCAAGGCTTTCAGCGCAGCCTCGCTGCGAACCTGACTTAGATTGGCATGCAGCAGCTTCTCGCTGACAGCCTTGAGTTTTGTCTCGTCTCCAACGATGAAGGTGCGCATCGAAATCTCCGCGGATTAGCCGATCACGTTGAGTGGCGCCCACGGCGTGTTGGCAATGCCGCCGGGGATGATGATGTTGCTGGTTGTGATGTTGCCGATCACGGTCACTGCCCGCGCGCCGGTGAGGCGGATCGAGCTTTCGCCGCCGCGCACCCGGTTCGTGCTGATGATGGCGACCGCGCTCTCCAGCGAAACGGCGACGCTTCTGCTGCCGGATTCCACCCGGTTGTCGTTGAACAGGCATTCCTGGCCGGCCACGATCAGAACGGCGGGGGCTGGCCCGCGCGCGGACAGCATGTTGCCGATGATGCCGGCGCGCGCGCCCTCGGTGTCGTTGGCGGCAAGGCTTGCCCTGACGAACGCATAGTCGGCGCCAAGCGCGAGGATCCGCCCGTCGCCGAGCCGGATCGCGATCTTGTCGCCGGCTTGTCCGAACGGCACCTTCGGATTGACCTCTGCCGTGGTGAGCGCGAACCAGTTGCCGTCTGAATTGTCCACGCCTGCCGTGAGGTCGCGCTGCACGCTGTTGTGATTGACCTCGATCTGGGTCTGCGGCGCGCGCAGCATGATGCCGGCGCTGGTGCCGACAAACCCCTTGGCGGGCGCGACCTCGACGATCTCGTTGCCGCCCACGCGCGGGCGGTTGACGCCGAAGGTGACGACGCCGGCGCGCAGTGCGGACTTGACCGCCGTCAGGCCGATCGCGCGAACCAGATTGCCCGCAATCGTCGCGCTGTCAGCGCGGATCACCTCGATGCCGACCACGGTGCCGTTCTCGCTCTCGGTGACCGGTTCGATGTTGCGGATGTGGTTATTCTCGATCGAGACGGCTGCGGCGTCGGTCGCGCCGCCGAGCATGATCCCGGCGCCGCAGGCGTCGATCGCGTTGAGCTTGATGATCAGGTCCTGTGCTCCGGCAATCACCTTGATTCCGGCCGTGCCGAAGCCGTGGATCTGGTTGGCGAGGATATGCGCAGTGGCGGTGCTGCGGCGGTCGAGCCCGGGGATCAGCCCGATGCCGACGTGATCGCCGGGCGACCAGTTGCGCAGCTGGTTGCGCTCGATCCACAGCCCCGCCGCGGCACAGGCGATGCCGTTGGCCGTGACGTTGCAACTGTTGCCGTCGATAGCCAGCGAGGCGCCGGGAAGCGCAAGGCCCTGCGCGGCGATGGCGGTGTCGGTGCAGCCGATGATCTCGTTGTGCGCAATCCGTGTGGCGAGCAGATGCAGCACCTCGTCGGCGAAGGCGATCGCGCCGCGCTGGCACAGAAGGACGTTCTCCTCGATCGTCACCGCGGCCGTCAGCAGGAAGCCGGCACCGTTCTCCACGCCCTTGAGGGCGCCGCCCGCAATCGCAACCGGCGCGAAGATCGCGTTCTCGGCGAGCTTCGCACCGCCAACCACACCGCGCAGCACCACCGCCGGGAGCTGTGCATTCTCGGTGCCGAGTGCCGCGATGGCGAGACGGGTCAGGCCGAGGCCGATGCAGGTCGAGACGTCGATGGTGGGGTCGCGTGCGAGCGAAAGGATCGCGAGGTCCTCGATTGCGATCGCAAAAGAGTCCTGGATGGTGAAGGCGCCGGTCGGCGCCACCAGCAGCGTTGCCGGGCCCTTGCCGGCGATGCGGACCGATTTCGCCTGGTTGATCGCCACGGCCTCTTTGAGCACGTAACGGCCGGGGCCGAGGCAGATGGTGCCGCCGGTCTCGCGCACCTTGTTGACGGCGTCCTGGATGGTGAAGCTGCCGCTCTCGTGCTGCTCGACCGTGACACAGGCCGTGCAGGCACAGTCGTGGCCTTCGCCTTTCGGCGGCCACGGGTGGCGGCAGTCGGTGACACTCTTGGCGCCGACATCCCAGATGCCGAGCCGTGCATAATGGTGATGGATGCCGCGCGGCGGAGCGCGGTCGAGCAACTCGACGCTGGCATCCGCCGTGCGCGCGGCGAAGGCCCACCAGTCGCCGGCACGACAGCCCGCAGCCCCGGTCGAATCGAAGCTCACTGTGACGCCGTCCTCGAGCAGGACTGTCGTGCCCGCGGCGGGCACCTTGATCACGCCGGTCGATCCGGCGGCATCGAGATCGCCGATCTGCACCGGCGTGCCGCTGGCATCGGTCCGGAACACCTTTCCCTTCTGATCCCAGCGGCGCACTCGCAAATTGGTCTGCTTCGGCCAATCGCTGTTGGGGAATCCCGGCGGCAGCATCAGGGCCGGCAGTGCCGGTGTGAAGCTGATGCGGCGGGTCGCCTCGGTGACGGTGATGCGGCGCATCTCGCCGGCCTTCTGCGAGAACTCTCTGGGGTCGTCGATGATCTCGACCCAGTCGCCGGTGTTGAAACGCAGCACGTCGTCGCGCCCGAGACTGTCGAGCTCGAGTTCGGTGGCCGAGATCATGCTGGCGACGCGCGAGCCGACGCTGGCATTTTCGCGCGACCATTTGAAGGTCGCAGTGCCGCCGGGCTGGCCGGGGTCGTGGATCTCGACCCGGTAGAGCTGGTTCTCGAGGCCGCGGAAGCCGCCGGTCGGCGGCAGCTCGCAGGGGTCGGTCACCGGAGCTGCGTCGAACGTGCCTGTCGTAAGCACGCCGGTCGATGGCGCGATCACTGTGGTCCAACCCGGCATGTCCTCGTCGGGCGTCGCGCAGCTGGTGTTGGCGCCGGCATCGGTGTCGAGCACGCGCACCTGCCACACCGTCTGGAGCCGCGAGCTGGTCTCGACGCCGACGGCGATCTCGACCAGTTCCGGCCGCTCGAGCCAGGTCAGCTCGCGATTCCAGACGTCGAGATAGACGAGATGACGGCCGGCGGTCGGCAGTGGCGGCCGCACCTTGGCCGGCAGATAGGGCTGGGTCTCATAGGTCAACTTGTCGGTGAAGACTGTCTCGGCCATGAGATCGTCGAACAGGCGCTTGCCGGGATCGGCAAGGCCGTGGTTCTCCGCGAGCAGACCGTCGACATAGAGCCGCCCCTTGCCGATCTCGAGCGTATTGCCGGCAACGCCGAGCTTGAATGCATCCGGGGTCGTCGAGGACACCGTATCGCGGTCGAGAATGTCGCTGGCGAGTGCACGCAGCCTGCGATCGAGGATCGCCATCAGCTCGTTGGCGTCGCCGTCCAGCAGCACCGCGCCCTGTTTCAGCTCCACGCCGGCGAAGTCGAGCAGCGGGTCGAGACGAACGCGTGAGAAGTCGGCACCCATGATAGCCTCCGATGCACTCGGTCAACTCGCGAAGAACAGGCCCGCGTGCAGCCCGAAACGTAGATATTCATCGAGCCGCAGCCTGAGATTGGCCTCGCGCTGCGGCTGGAATAATGCGTTGAGAACGCCGATCTCGCTGTCATTGTCGCCGCCGGCGCGGATCGTGAGGCTCGTGGCGCGGCGCAGCTGCCCGTAACCGGGATCGCCATAACGCAGCGAGGTGAACAGCGGCAGCGCCGTGGGCGCCGTGTCATTCGGCACGCAATGGAAGCGCCGCGGCGTGATCGAACCCGCGGGCACGTAACAGAAGCGGACGCAACCTTCCTGGCGACGCTGGACCAAGAGCGGCGCGATCCACTTTTCCGCGGGCTTTGGACCAAGCTCTGCGAAGAAGATGGTGTTGGAGGCGAGCTTCAACAGTTTCGTGTGAACCTTGCCGATGACGGTGCATTGGGCGACCGTCAGTTCGGCGCAGGGGCTGCCCGCGGCATCGGCGGCAAAGGCGACGTTCGCCGGCGCGCCGGCATCGATGATGCAGTCGGTCAGCGTTACCTCGGCATCAGTGACGGCGCGGATCGGGCCGACGATGCAGCGCTCCAATGTCACTTTGGCGAAGGGATGCTCGATGATCAGGCTCGGCTCGCCCGGCGAGGTCGGACTGCCGTCCCCATTCAGGGTAAGCCCAGGCACCAGCGTGCAATCGCGCAGCAGCAGCTCCCGCGGCTCGACATCGGCAAAGGCCGCCAGCCGCAACGCGCCGCCCGATATCACGAGCCCGTCGAGCGTGAGGCGACCGCGCGCGCCGATGTCGAGCGTGATCTCGCCGCCCGCCGCCAGCAGCGGGCGGGTCTGGTCATGCGCGGCGACCACGACATGGTGCGGCGTGGCATCTCCGGTCACATCGTCGACGACAAAGGTCGGCGTCTCCCTGTAGGTCAGGCTGTCGCCGATGATGAGGCGGCCACCGGTCCTGATCAAATTGAGCTTGGCCTGCCACGCGCCTCCGGCATCGACGGTCTGCTCGTTGCCGATATCGCCCGCGGCGGGCACGCGCGGATATTCGCCGCCGCCGATCTGCCGCGCAGTGCCGTAGTGGAATGTCGCAAGCAGCGGTCCGTCGGCGGGATTGCCGAGCAGCACACGGCCACGCTCGGGATCGAAGCCGATCGTGCCCGCCGTCACCTGCGCCTCATGGGCCCAGCCGATGACATTGCCGCCGCCATCGAGAATGTCGCGGAGATCGCAGACCCGCACCTTGGCCGTCGGCACCGGGATGGGCGGGGTGCCCGGCGTGAAAAACACCAGGCTCTCGCCGTCGCCATAATCGTCCTCGCGCCGTGCGTTCGGCTGTGCGGTTGCCTGCGCGGCGCGCACCGCCATCGCCATCAGCCGCACCGACAGCGGCTCCGGCGCATTGATCGGCTCGGCGAGATGGGAGATGTCGGACTCGGCCTGCGCGAATCGAAACAGCCGCATGTCCGCGCCGAGTGGGTTGAGATGGAATTTCCGGCCGGTCGCGTCGCCGGCGTCAGGCGTCAGCGGCACCGCCGTGAGTGACAGCGATAACAGCCGCCACAGGAAGATGCCGATATTGGGGATGTTGTAGCGGCCGGCGCCCGTTTCCGGCCGCCGCATCTCGGCGGTGTGCGCGATGCTGTTGAAGGCGCCGTCGCGCCGGAACAGTGCCGCCGTGTCGCGCAGATTGCAGGTCGCGGGCGCATGCAGTCGGATGTGCTTCATGTATTGCGTGGTGGCGAGCTGCTCGAAAAATTCGACCGCATGTGCCGGCCAGCCGGTGACGTCCTGCGCGAGCTCTTCCAGCATCAGCGCGGTGCCCTTGCGGCGGCGGAAGGCGATGGTGTCGGCGACTTCGGCACGCGGCGAGGTCAGCTCGGTGCCGAGCCCGCGCAGCGGCCGGTAGCCGATGAGATCGCCGATATAGGGCGTCACCCACTCGGCGCAGGTTTCGATGAACTGGTCGTCGTAGAGCTGGTCGACGGACTCTTCCAGCGTGGCGAACTCGCGCGCAAATGCCGCCAATAGAGCTTGGAGCGGACCGGCCTTTGCCGGATCGCCCGCAAGCGCGGCGTCGCGCAGCCGGTGCAGCGTCGGCAGCAGGCTGTAGAGCCGTTCGGGGGTGAGGCTGTTCATGCCATCTCCTCCAGGATGTCGAACGGCGCCGGGTTCAGCGTCAGCAGCTCGCTTGGCTTCGCCGCGCCCTGGTCGACATGCATCCGCGAGGCGAGCAGGCGGACCTGGCGCGAGGGAATGGTCTGCGCGAAGGGCGCCGTGCCGCCATAGAGCTGGACGAGGTCGACAGCAACGACGCCGGGCACCGACTGTGCCGCCGCGATCACGTCGGATTGCTGCACTGGCTGGCCGAGCTCACGCGCGTCGAAGGCGAAGTGCGCACGCAGCGCCGCCTCGACCGCGGTGAGCACGGCCTTGGCGTCGAAATCGGGATCGCGCTTGACCTTCAATCCGATCCGGAAGGTGCCGGGCTGGTAGGGCAGCAGCACGACAGCGACATGCGGATCGCCGCCGGCCTTCAGCGCAGCGAGCAAATTGGTCCACACCGGGCTGGTCGAATTGACGGGAGCGCCGGGCGGCCCCGCGATCGTGATGGCGATGGTCTTTCCGCGCGGCAGTTGCAGCACCTGCGCCTGCGCCTTGGCAATGCCGGTGAAGGCGCGGGCAAAATCCTCATAGTCAAGGACGGACACGACGCGGCCGAGCGTGCGTGCGCCGAGCGGCATGCTGCGTCGCGCCGCATCCGCCGGCTCCGGATCGTTGCCGCCTTCGGCCGCGAACGGGTTGCTCACGCCCTTGAGGCCGAGCGGGCGCGACAGCAGTTGGCTCAGCGTCTCGGCGCGGACATTGCCGGCGCCCCCGATGCCCTTGCGGTAGGTGGCGCGGACGTTGTTGAGCCCGCTCGGCAGCCGCGCACCGCTGGCGCCGTCGCCGAATTTCACGAGATTGCGCCCTTGCTCGTCAATATCGAGCGCAAAGACGCGATCGGTCGCGGCTGTGCCGAACAGCGTCGCGCGCTCGTGCCATGCGATCTCGCCGACCCGCAACGTCAATTCGCTCGCGGCACCACTCTCATTGGCGGCGGCGCGATAGGTCAGCGGAACCTGCTTCAGCTCGAATTGCTGGAACGGCTGGGCCGAATCGCCCGAGCCGAGGATCTGGGTCACCGTCTCGCCATGCGAAGCCGGCACTACATTGCCATGAACCACGATGCTGCCGCGGTCGAGGCTGCCGGCGAGCGGCGGGTCGATCTGAAGCATGCAGCGGCCGGCATCGACAGCCTGGGCGGATACGAGGTTGGCCTGCACGACAACGGCCTGGCCGTCGGAGACGCGATTGCCTCGCACGATCAGCCGTCGCCCTGCGACGAGGCCATCGGCACTGACGGCTGCAGGGATGCTGCTGCCGGTCGCGGCATCATCGACGGCGTAGGGCGCAAGCGCGAGCTGCTCGGACTGCACGAAGGCTGTGATGCGACGAACTTGGTCCTGATAGCGGTCGTAATGGGAGCCGCGCAATTGCAGCCGGGTGACCTTGCCGGCCAGCGCGAACTCCGCGCGCGACGTCTCGTCCGCATCGGCTATCTGGTAGACGTCGAGATGCGGGCCGAGATCGAGGATGACATCCGACTTGCCGAAGGCCTTGATGATGACCTGGATGGAGCCCCTGGCTGCCATCGAAAGCACGACGTAACCGCCGGCGCGGACCTCGGAATAGACCGTATCGAGATCAATGAAACCGCCGCCCTGGGCCGAGCCCATCGGCGAGATCGTGTAGTCGGGCCACTCCGGCGCGTCACTCCCGCTCGGATAGTTGTTGCGAAAGTCCGTCGACATCGACTTCCACATCGGCGCGTTGTGGCCGAAGGGTGCTGCCCGCTTGCGCAGCGCATAGACCTTCGAGTTCTGGGCGGCCGTGACCCCGGAAAGACCGAGCTGCCAGGTCACCTTGGTGCGATCGAAATCCAATTGCAGCTCGACACTGTCGATGAAGCGGAAATCGCAGTTGCTGTCATTCGTACCGGGATTGAAGGCATCGCCGACGATCAGCAGCGCATCGCCCGGCTTCAGATTGTTGCGCTGGCCGGCGAGGTACATGACCGTGTCGCCTTTGTCCGGTCGGCGTGTCTCCGCCAGCCACGGTCGGATCGCATTCCAGGCCGGCCGTGCGGCGGCCAGTCGCTCGACCGTTTCGAAGGTCTGCGGCTTCTCGTCCGGCCCCGGTACGCTCTGCACTTTCGTGCCGATCTCGATCGACACTTGAGCGGGCACGCCGGTGACGAAGCTGCCCGGCTCGGGCGACAGCTTTGGCGGCGGCGCAGGGGGCGTTTCCAGCGTGAAGGCGAGCCAGGTCTCGGCGGCGACGCCGGGCCGCAGGCGGTAGCCGATCAGCCGGCCCATCTCCTGGAGCGAGACGCGCTCCAGCGCAGTGCGGAGATAGGATTCGTTGGCGATGCGCTCCTGGTAGAAGGTGAGCACGTCGGCAGCGCAGGCGAACGCATCGATCAGGCCGATGGTGAAATCGTCATCGGCGCGGCTTTGCAGCTTGCCCAGCGGTGCGAACGCGGCAGAGGACAGCGCGGCGTGCAGGCTGTCGCGGAACTGGGCGTGGTCGCCGACGCGGTAGGCGATGGCGGAGAGGCCGTAGCGGTTCGAGATGCCTTGCGGCGTCTCGGCTTCAATGCCGGCGCAGCAGCCGCAGCTCTCGCTGCCGGCAGGCAGGGCATGAGGCTTGATGGTTGGGACCGGTAGCGTCATTTGCCGCCTCCCGCCTCGATGATGAGCCGGCCGCGCTCGCGGAAACTCGGATTATTGGCAAGCTGCGCGATCTCGAGGCTTCCGATCGGGATCACCTCGTCATCCAGCGAGGTCGCGAGCGGCGAGATCAGCCGCTGGAATTTTTCCGCCTGCACCGCCTCGACACCCTCGACCGCTTGTGCGGCCGCGATGATGCGGCTGAGATAGACGGGATCGCCGAAGGTGAAATTGTCGGGATGGAACAGGCCGAGCGTGCCATCGGGCAGCACCGCGCTCGACAGCACCGTCCGCACGGCCTGCGCGACATCGGCGCGGAAATAGTCTGGCTTGACGCAGACATGCAGTGTGACATCGAGCGGGACATAGCGTGGCGGCCGTACGTCGAGGTCGTAGCCGGCCATCCTGAACCGCTCGAGATGGTTGCGCAGTTGCGTAGCGAAGGGCGCGTCGACTACGCCGCCGCCGAAGCGGTCGGGCGTCACGAACACGGTGTGCCAGCTTCCGGTCCAGCGGAACGTTGCGGCCGCGCGCTGCACGTCGGCACGTCGTTCACTGGCGGCGGCGTAATCGGCCGCCGTCACCGCGCGCTCCTGGGTACGGAACGCCTGTGGGGCATCGCGTCGGGCGGCTTCGATGTCCTCGGGCTCGACGCCGCCGGATGCGGGAAGCGGATTGCGTACGGCCTCGAACACGCCGTCCGTGGTGCTGACGATGTGGGCGATGGCTTCGGCGCCGACATTTCCGGATGTGCCGTTGCCGATCCGGTAGGTCGCCGTGAATGCGGTGTCTTCGGCCGGGCGCTTGCCGAGCAGGCCGTCACCGAACCGCAGCAAGGCCTCGCCGTGGTTGTCGATCTCGACCACGACATGCGGCGCGTTGCCGGCGCTGTCGATGAGGTCGCGTCGCGGCAGCCAGTGCTCGGTGATGCCGGCGACTTGTCCCGTGAGATCGACGATGGCAGGCGTGGCGTCGCGCGGCGACAAGAGCGAAAATGCGCTGGCCGCCCACCACGGCTTGTCGTTGCTGACGGGAACGGCGAGCAGCGCGCCGAGATCGAAGGATTGCGTCAACGGGCTGTTTGCCAGCACCGGGCGGAAGCGCGGCGGCAGCATGACGTCCGGGGACGAGGTGCAGCAATTGCCCGGCGCGCGCGATGCCTGCTTCAAGCTGGCGCGCGGCATCACGCCGAGCTGTTCGGGCGGCAGCGTGCGGCCGTGATCGACGAGCACGATATTGCCGCGCGCAACACTGATCGCGAGCTCGGGGCGGTCCTCCACCGTCAGGCAGAGCGGGAAGGGCAGCGCGTCGGCCTCGCTCCAGGCGAGCTCGGTGACGTCGACCGGGCCGTCGACCGGAGGCTCGTCGAACAGCCCGCCGGACGGATCGCTCGTAAGCGTCCTCTCGGTCAGCCGCACCGCGCAGCGATGGCCAGGATCGGCATCGGCGGCAGACAACGTCGTTGGGCTGATCACCTCCTCGAAGATCAGGATATCGCCGATAGCGAGCGTATCAATGTGGCCGCGCAACGTCGCACGCGTGGTGCCGCGGGGCAGGCAGCATCCGTTGTTGCCCCAGGCATAAAAGGTGAGACTGTTCTGTTGCTGGTCCAACTCGGCGGGAGCGACCGTCTCGAACATCTCGGCGCCACCGTCGATCGCGTCGTTCAATTCGCGCGAGCCCGGCGTCAGCACTACGTCCAACCCGGGCACGCGGGTGAGAAGCTGCGTGCCCTTCGGTAGCGCGATTTTCTGTCCATTCACGCCGAAATGCACGAAGGCGCGCGCGTTGCAGCCCTCGTGCAAATGATAGTCGACCAGCCTCGCATGGCGTCGCACCGAGATGCGCTGCCGCGCGGTGGCGAGATAGGCTTCGTTGGCGACCGCATCCTGGCGATAGGCGAGGTTGTCGGCGGCATAAGCGAGCAGCTCGACCAGGGTCACGCCGAGATCCGCCGCCGAACGCTCCTGCCAGCCGGGCACGAGCAGGCTGAGCCTATCAAGCATCAACCGGCGAAAACCCTGATAGTCGCGCGCGAGATAGTCGATCTCCGGCCTCAAGCGCGGCACGGGCGGGCACGGCGCGGTGTCCGCGCAGTCATAGTCCGAGGGACATTCGACCTTGAAGGTGAAGTCGATCGCCGACAGCTTTGGATCGAAGCCGGCCGGCGGCTGGTCCGAGCCGGAATTGGCGAAGATGCCGAAATTGTAGATCGAATAATCCCCGCCGCTGTCGGTTCGGACGACCAGCGTGCGGGCGAGATCGTCGACGGTGTCGACGAGGCCCGGCTCGGCCTCGGCCGGCAGCGCGTCGGCCGGCGCACACCAGACCACGCCGACGGTCGCGATCCGTTCGCCGCCGGTGATGCGCAGATTATCCGACGAGAGCGTGAAGCCGGAATGCAGCAGCCGCACCAGCAGGGTCTGTTGCCGCGGCGCGCCGGGCGGAGAAGCGAGGTCGAGCACCTCGATGAATGCGATGGCGTTGGCGCTGCCCTTGGCCTCGAGCACTTCGAGCCGGCGCGGATCGCAGCAATGTTGCTTCATGCCGCGCCCCCCGGAACCGCAAAGCTCGCGACGTGGCTGGTGCGGTCGGCAAGCACGACGTAGCGGATCTCGACCCGCAGCACCGCATCGTCATTGATCACCTCGACCGAGGTGACGGCGATCAGATGCGACAGGTGCTGATGCAGCGCGGCCTGGGCCAGCATCTGCGTGGTCGCGGCGAGCGTCACCGAATTGGGCTCGAACACCAGCGCCAGGAGTCCCGCGCCGAAATCCGGCCGCATCACCCGCTCGCCCTGCATCGTGAACAGCACCTGCTCGATCAGGTCGCGGATGTGATCGGGACGGCCGGTCGTGGCCGTGCGGCCCTGGTCGTCGAAATGATAGGGGAAATCGAGTTCGCTGCTCACGCCGTCCTCCCCTCAGGTTGCCAGCACGCGCGTCTGCGCCACGACGGGCAGCATCGGGGTGCCCGTCGGCGTGCAGACGGATTGCCCGATCATGGTCGCGGCCGGTGCGCCGCCGATCATCACCCGTGCGGCGCCCACTACCATCTGCGCCGTGACGCAAGGCGGCGCCGAGCCGGTGAGCGAGCAGGCCGCGATCGCATAGGGGCTGGTGAGATTGACCGCGGGCTGGCCCGACAGCATCACGCGCGGGAACGGCGCGATCGGCGTCGCCTGTCCGGCATGGCTGCACAATACCGTGGCGCCGAGATGCAAGACGGGAGCGGGCATGTGCGTCTCCTAGATCACGGTGAGCGCGCCGAGATTCACGTCGACGGTCGGTCCGGTCATGGTGATGACCGCGCCTTTGCCGTTGGAAATGGTGATACCGACGTCGCTGACCGAGATCATCGCGCCCGTCGTGGTCTGCATCAGGATGCCGCCGGTCGGGCCCGGCACGTCGCTGATGGTGAGACCGTTCTTCAAGGGGGTTTGCAGGGTGATGCCGGGGACGCCGGGTGGCACTGCGTGCGCCAGTACCGGCACCTCCGCGGCACTGCCCCAGTAGCACCCGACCCAGATCGGATAGTCGGGGTCGCCGCGCTCGAACTCGATCCAGACCCCGGCGCCGATGATCGGCACCGTGAAGAAACCGGCATTGATGCCTGCGGTCGGCACGCAAGGCATCGCCCAGCTCGTCGGTATCACGGCGCCGACGTCGGGCACCATCACCTGGATCCGGCCGATCTGAAGCGGATCGATATTGTTGATCACCACCGCGCGATACTTTCCGAAAAGTGGCGCATCGCTCATGTCGGCACCTGCGGAACGGTCGAGATCAGCGCGTTGCGTGCGAGCGAGAATGATTGCTTGTAGGAGCCGCGCTCGATCTCGTGGGTGACGTTCTTGACGTAATAGAGCCCGTCGAACGGGAGGCCTGCGCCGCGCACGCCAACCAGTTGCCGCGACTTCAGAACGCGGCCATATCTGGCGACGTCGAGCTTGCCGCTCCCGAACACGCTGTCGCTGTGCTGGCTGGCGTAAGCGAGCCCCGCCATCAGCGCCTGCGGCGCGGACAAATGCGCGGTGTTGGAGAGCTTCTCGATCTTCGGCGGCAGCGGCGGCACCACGCCGAGCGGCGGGCTCATCGGCGTGATGTCGGGGATCGGCACCGGGATCGGCGCCTTGCTGTTGGCCTCCTGGAAGAACACGATCGGCATGACCTTGCGTTCCTTGTCGAAGTTGAACGAGATTTCCTCGACATTGGTGAGCGCGTCCATGTTGGTGGTGAGTGCCGGCTGCGGCGCGCCAAAGCGGATTTCCGGTCCCCAATAGGCCTTGGAGGCACCGGGCGCGGGACCGGCTTCGAGATAGAAGACGTAGCCGGCTTCACCCGCGAGCTTCTTGACGTAGGCGTAGTCGCTGCCCTTCTGCTGCGGGATCTGCTGGACCGGGATCGGCGGGATATCGAGCACGCTCGGGATCACCATCGGGATCACGCCGAGTGCTGCGTATTTGGCAAGGATGGCCAGCACGCGCACCGAGGGCGGCATCGCCGGGAAGGGCAGGCCCGGCAGCTCGATGATGTCCATCAGCGCCGACATGTCCTTGCCCTTGATCACCAGCTTGCCGACGCCGCCGCTGCCCGGCTGTGTCTCGACATTGGTGACCATGCCGTCGATGACGGACTCGGCCATGCCGTTGATGGTGACGATCAGCACCACGCGCAGCAGCGGCGGCAGCGCGCCGCCGCCGGCAAGCAGGAAGATGGTGCGCAGCGGCGAGCGCACCGGCAGGTCGAAAGTCAGCTCGAATCCGCTCTGCGCATCGCCCGATCCGATCTCGATCTTGGCATGGGTCAGCGTCTCCAGCACCTCGCGCGGCGCCGGCACCGGCGCCGGGCCGATCTGGAGCGAGAGCTGGACGCCACCCTGCATCATCGGGAATCGTCTCCCTAAAGCCCGTTCGGGCGCGGGATCTGCACGCGCTCACCGGGCGTGTCGGTGAGTTCGAGCGGATCGGTCACGACATTGGCGTCGGCGATCCGCCAATACAGTTCGGGGTCGCCAAGCGTTGCGGAGGCGAGCGTGTCGGGCCGGGCGCCGGCATTGACGATGTGTTCGCCGGCGATGCCGATGTCGCGCCCCTGGGGGATGAAGCGGCGCAGCACATAGGCGACACCGGGATCGTCGGCGCTGCGCTTGAGCCGTCCGATCGCGGTGCCGTGATAGCGGCTGTTCGGCGGAAAACTATTGTCCGGAAACGCGCCGGCATCGATCAACATCTGGACGGGATCCGAGGACATCATGTGCTCCGTCAGGGCAGGCTGGAAAGACCAAGCGAGGCCAGTGAGGCGCTCCCGGTCAGGCCGGCAAGCGTCTCGCGATTGCGCAGGTAATTGAGGAAGATGGTGCCGCCACGATGCGAGAAGCCGAGATCGTCGGTGCTCATCACATGCAGCCCGAGCGAGACCTTTGCGCGGATCGGATTGAGCGCGGGATCGAACGCTTCCTCGACGATGGAGAACTCGGCGACGCGCACCGGCGCGACCCGGTTCTTGCTCCAGACGAACAGAGTGAGCGGCGCCTCCGGCGGCAGGATCTCGAGCGTGCCGCCATCGGCCTGGCTTGCGATGCCGAGCAGATCGTCGACGCTCGGATTGACGAGCGCCTCGAGCACCGCGAGCTGCGGCGCGATGCCGAAGGCGACCGCATTGGCGTGCGCGTCGGGATCGGCGAGCTGGTCGGTAGCGTCGATCTCGGCGTCGAGCTTGATGGTCTCGATCGCGGGCCCTTTCAGCCGGAACGGTTGCGCCCGCCCGCCGGCCGAGCCGTCGCCGCCGGTGCCCTGCACCTGGTAGCTGCGGCTCAGCGTGTCCGGATTGTACTGGAGCGCGATCTGCCGTCGCACCGTGCCGCCGCCCGGCGCCAGCACCACGAGGCCGCCCTTGATCAGTTTTGGGGACGAGGTGAGGCCGGTCATGGCAGGCGATCCCCCGATGGGCCGCGCGACGGTGGCAGCCGTTTCATCTGAAGGTCGAGCCGCAAGTCGCGCTGATAGCGTTCAAGACTGCCCGGTGCGAACGCGGCAATCCGGAGCGTCGTATCGACGGCGCGGTTGACGTAGAGCGTCAGGCCCCGCTGCGCGTACACGTATTCATTGGCTTCGACCTCGAACGTCCCCTGGAACGAATTGAGCCTTGTCTCCGGCTCGCCGAGTGCGTCGAGCAACGACGGCAGCGGCTCGACGAGGACGACGTCGGTCGCATCGATCAGCACCACCGTGCCGTCGTTTGCCCATACCCGCGCGCCTCGCGCGAAGCCTGCGGCCGCGGCGTTGAACCAGTCGGTCCGGTGCCTGGCGCTGCCGAGCGCGCCCTGTCCATGCCAGGAGCGGTCGAGATCGAACACGGCTGCGACGTCGTCGAGGGAGGTCGGGTGCGCGAGGCCTGCGAACGAACGCAGGTCGCGGCCGGCGAGCAGCCGCAGCGGTGACAGAGCGAGATCCGACGGGCGCGCGGCTTGCATCGCTCAGCCTCCGATCTTCTTGACGTCGCCCTGGAAATAGGCGGCGTAGAGGTTGCGGATGCCGACGACGTTGACGAGCTTCACCGCCTCCGCATACGAGGAATAGCGTCGGCGTGATGCCGGCTGCACGGTGATCGGTTTGAGCTTTGCATATGCGGGGCCCTCAACCGCCTCGCGCAGCTTGGGATCGTTGACCCGCGGTGCGACATTCTCCCAGGCGATCTCGTCGAAGAGCGAATCGACGCCTTCGATCAGCGTATTGTTTTCGTTGGAGCCGTCGCCGAAAGTATTGGCGAAATTGTCGTATTCCGTGGTCCGCAGCGTGTGGATATATTCGTGGATCAGCGTCTGGAACATGTCCCACAGGAAATCGCGATCTTTGTCCGAGTCGGCCTTCTTGAAGATCTGGATGTTGATGTCGCCGAGATTGGCGGAGGCATCCCAGCCGCGGTCGATTTCGTTCAGCTTGTCGACCTGCGCGGCCGTGCTGGTGAAGTCGTCGGCGATCTGGTCGAGGATGATCGCCTCGTCGCCCACGGGATTGTTGCTGGCATCGAAATGCGGTGAGGCATTGAGCTTGCGATTGATGGCGCGCACGCGGTCGTTGGCCTGAAAGAAATACCGCATCAGCGCCTTCGCCTTGTCGCGCTTCTCGGTGCTGTCCATGCCCGCGAGCTCGGCCTCGGTCTCGGCGAACAGGTCGTGGATGTTGCCGCGCGCGCCGAGCGTATCGGCTTTCAGCTCGGGATGCTTCGACTGGTCGTAGTACTCGCCGAACACCTTGTCGGTTTCGTCCTTGCTGGCCTTGCCGATCCGCTCGAACTCCGCAAGCTGGTGCACCTTGTTCGGATCGCCGTGCTCCGCGGTCCCCTTGTCCTTGACCATTTCATCCCAGTAGTCCTGGATCATGCCGGGCATCAGCAGGCGCAAGGCGTCGTCGTACTTCTTCTTGCCCGCCGGGGAGTTGTCGAATGGCAGCGGGCTGCTGGGGTCGGGCCTCAGCGCCACCGCGATGTCTGCCTTCTTCGCGGCATCGGGTTCGACCGTCGTCGACAGATCGCCGGCGCTGGTGATCAGCGTGACGTCGCGGAACACGCCCTGAAGCATGACGTCGTATTTGTCGAGGATCCTTTCCGTCGCGTCAGCCTGCTGTTTGAGCGTTGCTTTCTTCGCCGGATCGCTTTCGTCCTCGGCCTGGTCGCTGAGGAGGTCGAACCGGCGGGCGATGTCGGCGCGCTCGCGGCCGAGTTCCTCCGTGGCCTTCGCCCGCTCGGCCGGCGCGAGCGCGAACACCTCCGCGGCGATGGTGGCGACCTCGTCGTGGCCCGCTGCCGTCGCAATCCGGATCTTGATGGCCATGGCATCGTAGGCGAAGGTCGGCGCGCCCTTGCCCGGTTCGCCCAGCGGCTCGACGTCGCCCTTGGCGAGCGCGTCGCGTCCGCCGCGAAAGCGGGTTGCGAAGAAGCGCTTCAACCTCTTGTACTCGGCGCCGTCGATGTCGGATTCGAGCTCGGTGACGCTGAGTTTGCCTGAACCGAACATGATCCTCAGTGCGGCGATATCGCTCAGCTCGAGCAGGTCGAGGATCGCGTTCTCGTCGTCATCAAGTGTGGGGCCGTCCTGCATCTCCAGGATCAACAGCGCCTTTTGGACTGGATCGAGCTTGAACTCGGCCTGGCCGGCTTTCCACCGACGGACGATCGCACGCGCCTTGTTGTCGCTGTCGAAGCTGCCTTCGATCGCGGCGGACTTGGTGATCTTTTCGAGATAGGCGAGCAGCTCCTTGTCGCCGAAATTGCCCTCGGCGCCGAAGAACACGGCGATCGATTCGTACCAGGCGAGCCGCTGCACCGCCGCCGGCGACACGGTCGCGCCGCGCTGCTGCACGACATGGGCGAGCTCGTGCGCCAGAATGTGCCGGCCACGTGGGCTTTGCGGATTGTATGCGCCGTCGCCGAACACGATGTGGGCGCCCGCGGTGTAGGCGGTTGCGCGGATCGCACGGGCCGAGGCTGCGGCCTGCGCGTCGGTGTGGATCCGCACATAGCTGAAGTCGGACCGGAATTGGCGTTCCATCGTCTCGCGTGTCGGAGCGCCGAGTGGCGAGCCTGCCGATCCGACCACCGCGGATACCGCGCCCGGCGCGGCCTGTCCCGTCGTGCCAGCAGAGCGTGGAAGCGGCGACAGCACCGGGGCCGGGCCAGCCGGCTGCGATGGCCGCAGGGCGTTCTCGGCCGCGTGCTCGGCTTCGCTCTCGAAGCGGTCGCGGGCCGGACGAAGCTCGAGCGAAGGCGCATGGGCCGGCGAGGATTGCTTCGGCACTGCCTTTGGTGCGGCATGCACGGTCATAGCTTGCCTCGCGGAGCGCCGGCGCCGGATGTCGTGGTCAATCGTGCCGCGATCCGATCGGCGACGGCGCGCGGCGCCTCGGCATGGACGGCGCTCGCCTCGTTGGCGGACCCCGTGAGCCGCTGTTGCAAGGCCTGTCCGATTGCGTCGGCAAGTCCCGCAGCTTCGGAGTGTCGCGACGCATCGACGACGAGACGTCCAATCCGGATATCGATAGCGGCGTGTTTCATGGCCCGACTCCCGGCCAAGGCCGCTCGAGCTTGGAGAACTCGGCACGCACCGCGGCATTGATCGCGTCCTGCTCGATCCGTCCGCCGCCGGCGGCGGCCAGGAAGGCGGCGTTAAGCGCGATGGCGCGGATGTTGCCGCCGGTCAGTTGCAGTCTGGCGAGGCCTGCGAAATCCACCTCGCCGAGCGGTGCATCGGAGGGGAACTGCATGCGCCACAATGTTTCGCGCGCGGCAGCGTCAGGGTAGGGGAACTGGACCACGTAGCGGATGCGGCGCAGGAAGGCGCGGTCGAGCGCGCTCTTCATGTTGGTGGTGAGGATCACGAGCCCGCGATAGGTCTCGATCCGCTGCAAGAGGTAGGCGATCTCGATATTAGCGAAGCGGTCATGGCTATCGCGCACCTCGCTGCGCTTGCCGAACAGCGCATCGGCCTCGTCGAACAGCAGGATGGCGCCGCTGGTCTCCGCGGCCTCGAACAGCCGGCTCAGATTCTTCTCGGTCTCGCCGATATATTTGCTGACCACGCTGGCAAGATCGATGCGGTAGAGATCAAGTGCGGCCGCGCTCGCGATCGCTTCGGCCGCGTAGGTCTTGCCGGTGCCGGATTCGCCGGCGAACAGCGCGGCGGTTCCGAGCCCGCGGCCGTTATGCGCGGCAAAGCCCCAGTCGCCATGGACGCGCGGCCGGTGCTGCAATTCATTCGCGATGGCGCGGAGCTGCGCGGTTACCACCGGGGGCGCGACCAGGTCGTCGAAGCCAACGCGGCTGTCGATCCGCTGCGCCAGCGTGTCAAGCCCGCCGCGCACCGCGGCGCGGCAGAGCCGCCATACCGCCGGCCCGAGCAGAGCGGGATCGGCCTGGGTCTCGGCGAGGGCTTCGGTGACCACGAGGCGYAGGTCGGCGGCGGGGACGTCGAACTGCCGCAGCGCCGGGCGCAGCGCGGCTGCGAGCGCGGCGGCCTGCTCGCGCGTAAGCCCGCGCAAGGCTGCGACCTGCCGCGCGGCGGCCGGGGCATCGGCGACCTGGAGCCGCAGCATGCGGCGCTGCCGCAGTCGCGACAAGCGGGCCGGCTCCGGCGCGTTGAGCACGATCGCGGGTCCCATCAGATGGGCGAGCAGCGTCATCGCATGCGCCTCGGCATCCGCCGCCTCGATCGGGCGGTCGAGCTCGAGCGCGATGATGGCATCCGAGAGCGCGGCCTCGCGGTCGAGCAGACGGGCGATCTCGGCGAGCTCGCGCGGATCGTGCGGCAGGTCGCGGGCGTGCAACCACAGGCCGTTCGCACCGAGGCAGGCGAGCGCGGCGCGCGCGAGGTCGCGCTGCGGCTCGATCTCGCCGCGAGCGTGACCCAGGGTGGCCAGGGCGGCCGCGCCCGTGCCGAGCGCGTGCGCGATCGTGTTCGCCTGTGGTGTATCGGGCTCGATGGATCCGACCGGCTCGCAGCGAACGAGCCCGATCAGGCGGGCATCCATCGCGGGGAGGCCGGTCAGGTAGTGCAGCACGCGCTCGTCGATCTGGATCGGGCGGCGCGGCGGCGCCTCGCGGCCCTCGCATGCGATCAGGCGCCAGCGCCGCAACGGCCGGAGCGGCGAGAGCGCATCCCAATGTGGTTCGCTCAGCATCTGCATGGCGAAATTGAACGTCGGCTGCGTGCTCGCGATGGCTTCGGGCGCTTGCGCCATCGCCACGCCGACGAGGCGACGCAGCGCACTGTCGAGCTCGACGCCGGCCGCGAGCAGCACGACGTCGCGCTCGAACGCCGACAGGCCGAACAGCTTGGTCAGCGCCTCGAGCGCGGGCTCGAAATCATCGGCGCATTCCGGCGGAGGCGGCTCGGCGTTGGCCGATGTATCGCGCAACTGCCGTGCGAGGCGCCCGCGCAGCGCAGCGAACTGCGCCGCCAGCCAATGCTGGTTGCGGCTGGCCCAATCGAGCACGGGCTGCGCTTGCGGTCTGTCGTGCATGTTCATGGCGGCACGCTCAGGGTTTGCGAGGCATCGAAAGCGGGCGCATCGCCGCTGAGATCGAGCAGGAGGCTGTCGACGCCGTCGATGCGCAACCGCGCCGGATAGGCCCCGGCGGGAAGCGTCGCGGGGAAGTCGAACACCAGCGGATCGGTGGCCGCGCTGCGCGGTTTGGCGGTGGCTTCCGCCGTGCCGAGGACGAGGCTCGCGCGCTGCCGCGGCTGCACCTGCGGCCGCGAGAATAGGGTGGCCGTGACGCGCAGCGGCGCAGTCTTGCGCAGCACGGTCGCTGCGGACAGCGAAAGTCCGGCATCGGCTACAATGACCAGTGCTGGGGCGATGACCAGGGCCACCGCGTTGGTCTCGCGCTCATTGGCTTCGCCGGCCGGCAGCAGGCGCAGCGTGAGGCTCCATTGCCCCGGCGCGAGCGCTGCCTGCGCGGCAGCATCGTTCGGCAGCGTCACGGTGAGCTCGGTGCCGTCGTCGTTGGGTGCGCCCGGCACCAGTTCAAAAGGCGCCGGAAATAGCGGGTGCGCCAGCCGCACATGAAAATTGCTGCCGCTGAGGCGAATGCCGGAGAGCGCCACGGGCTCGCCAAGCCGTGCGCCGGCCTGCTTGTTCTGCGGCGTCGCCGCAAACAGCGTCGGCAGCGGAGGCAACGTGTCGGGATTGACGACGACGCCGCGGTCGCGCTTGGTCGCGGGATCGATGATCCCGCGCGACAGCACCGGCAGCGGCGAGACTGCGGGCTTCGTGGCTTCGATCAGCACCACCGACACCACATAGGCGGCCGTCGGCCGGTAATGCGACTGGATGGCCGCCCATAGTCGTGACATCTCCTCCGGCCCCATCACAGCCGGCGTGATCTTGATCAACTCGGCCTGATCGGCAAGGTCGGCGGCAGCGAGCGCCTGGAACGCTGGCGGCAGCATCGCGACGTCGAGCGGATTGGGATTGAGCGCGCGCTGCACCGCGGCGCGATCGAGCACCGGGCGCTCGTGCAACAGATGCATCCCATAGCCGAGCAGGATTTCGGCCTGGCAGTCGACCCGCGCGTAGGCCGTCAGCAGATAGTGCAGGTCGAGTGCGAGCGGTGCGTTGGTCAGTCGCTCGCCGCTGGTCGAGGACCGCGACGGCAGGGAGCGGTTGCGCCAGCCCGGGTTCGGCGTCACCTGATGCAGGAACAGATTGAGCCGCGGCTGCTCTTCAGGGCTGGCGAGGTCGATCGTGTCGGGCGCAACCGCACTGACATTGACGGTGCCGCCGACCGCGGGCCCGGCCTCGATCAGCCCGTTGTCGAGCAGGTTGCGCAGCACTGCGCTGACCGCGCCGATCGCGAGCGGCGAACTCATGCGCGGCCTCCGGGTCCAGGGCGGCGCAGATAGTCGGATAGCGACACCGACGGCTTTGATGCGGGCTTAACGGCGCGTGCCGTGCGTGGGGGCTCCGGCGAGCGGATGTCGATGCGGTCGATCGTCACCTTGATCACCGGCGGTGTCTCGCGCCGGCGCTGCGCCTGGCCGGCGAGCACGGTCTGGCCGAGCGGAAGCGCCGGCGGTGTTGCAGCTTCGTTTCGGGGGCGGGGCGTGTCGCGCAAGACCGTGTCACGCGGCTGTGTGCCGCGCGGCGGATCGCGCGGGTCGGCAGGCAGAGGGGCATCGACAGGCGATCTCGACGGCGCGTCGGTCGATTGAAGCGGCGGCGCGGCAGCTGCGACCTTGGCCTCGAGACGCAACGGTGCGCCTTCGTTGTCCGGCTCCATTTGTCTGCGCTGCGGCGCCTGCACGCCAGTGGCAGGATCGTCTGCGCCGGTGATGTTCGGCAATGCCGCCGGCGAGGATGCCGGTGTCTGCCTTTCATCCCGTGTCGTCTCGTGCATCGGAGCATCGTCATTCCGGGGCGGGGCGGCAAAACGCGGCGGCAGGGCAACGCGTGCCGCGCCGGGAATCGGTTCGCAGCGGCCGATGCGTGCAAGATTTTGCAGGAGGCCCGTCATGACGCGCCCGCAAGTTGCAGGTAGGCGGCGCGGCGGGTGTGCGGCAATGCCAGCACCTCGGCTTCGCTCCAGCCATATTCGCGCGCGAGCGCGTCGACTTCGAGCAGGGTACGCTCGGCCGCCGCCTGCACCTCGGCCCAGAGCGCCGGCGCGATGTCGATCACGGCCTGCCAGGCGTGGCCGCAATCGGGGCAGTCGAGCGCAAAACTGAGCACCGCTCCGGGATCGCAACGTTCGAGCTCGGCTTCGACCCTATGCAGGATGTCCTGCGCGGCCGGCGGCGCGTCACCGAGGCAGCGCGCGAGCAACAGTTTTGCCGCGGCGGCGGAATCGCAGGTCGCGGCGAGGCTTGCAAGATCGGAAAGCGTCGGCAGCCGCAGCGCCAGCTCGCGGCCCCCGTTCGTGATACGCGGCGGCACGGCGTCAGCCGGTGGTGCAAGTCCGTCCGCGAGCACTGCGCTGTCCGCCGTGAACTCGCAGTCGGTGTGACAGGTGGGGCAGGCGGCGCGCAGCCGCCACGGCGCGCCGAACAATCGCGTGCGCAAGGCCAGCAGAGCGGCATTGCCTGTGCCGATCGAGTCCGTCGGCGCTGCGCCCGCCGCCGCGAACAAGGCATCGTCGCGCTGGCGCTGCGCGCGGCCGGCGGCCCGGTCCCACATCGCCAGGATGTCCTGCTCGCGTTGTGCGGTGGCGGAGAGCATGAGCGGTCTCAGGCCGGATCGGTGAAAGTGGGCTCGGACGGCTCGGCGACGGCTTGATCGCGCTCCCATCCCTCGTTCTCCAGCTTGATGTGCTGGATCGCCACCGCATTGGCGTTGGCGTCGAGATCGGGTAGCGACTGGTATTCGGAGACCCAGCAGCGGTAGATCTTGTAGGCGAGCGCGAGCTGCCCGGCTTCGTTATAGACCTCGAGGATGATGTCCTTGCGGAAATCCTTCAGCGAGACCTCGGCGCCAAGTCCTGCGCCGAAATGCCAGACCTTGTTGGCCCATTTCTCGAACTCGGTGTCGTGGGTGACACCGCGATCGAGCGTGATCGCCTCGAACTTGCTGCGGCCGGGCGACTTGCGTCCCGTCGAGGGATCACCGCCCTCGCGGTGCTCGACCACCTCGGTGGTGCGTTTCAGCGCCGACACCTTGCTGATGCCGGCGACGTAGCGGCCGTCCCATTTCACGCGGAACTTGAAGTTCTTGTAGGGATCGAAGCGCTGCGGATTGACCGAGAACTGTGCCATTTGCTTGCCTCAGGTGTCTTTGCCTCAGGTTGGAATGTCGCCGGCGATCTGCTGGATCTTGATGACGACGAACTCGGCGGGCTTCAGCGGCGCGAAGCCGACGATGATGTTGACGATGCCGAGATTGATGTCGGCCTGCGTCGTGCTCTCGCGGTCGCATTTGACGAAATAGGCCTCGCGCGGCGAGCGGCCCTGGAACGCGCCCTGCCGGAACAGGCCCTGCAAGAAGGCGCCGATGTTGAGCCTGATCTGCGCCCAGAGCGGTTCGTCATTGGGCTCGAACACCACCCATTGCGTGCCGCGGTAGAGGCTCTCCTCCAGGAACAGCGCCATGCGCCGTACCGGAACGTATTTCCATTCCGAGCCGCGGTCGTTCTGGCCGTGCAGCGTGCGCGCGCCCCAGACCACGTTGCCGTAGACCGGCAGCGTGCGCAGGCAGTTGACGCCGATCGGATTGAGTTGGCCGTTCTCGGCGTCGCTCAAGCTCAACGCGAAGCCGACGCCGCCGTTGACGCTGGCATCGGTGCCGGCCGGCGCCTTCCAGACCCCGCGCGTGGCGTCGGTTCGGGCGTAGACGCCGGCGACGAAGCCGCAAGGTGGAAAGTCGCGCACGACGCCGGATTGCAGTGGATCGGCCTGCATCACCCACGGGTAGTACAGCGCGGAGAAATTGCCGTCCGAGCCGGTCAGGCCGGCCTCGCCGTTGGCGCCGCTCATGTTGGCGACGGTCTCGTTCTGGAGGCTGTCGATGATCAGGAACGCACGGCGGACGTGGCAGCGTTGCTGTAGCTTGGCGAGTGCGCCCTGGGTTGTTGAATTGACGTTGGTGAGGCCGGGCACGCAGACCAGGTTGAAGATGTCGATACGATCGACGATCCCGCCGGTCGCGAACAGCGGATCGATCGCGCTGACGAACGGACCGTCATTGGCGGAGAGGACCGTGCCATCGGCTCCGCCCGCAAGTGGTTTCGTGGCCGGGGTCGGGACCGTCGTTGACGCCGTGGTCAGCTTGTCCATGAAGGCGGAGCGGCCGTTGACGACGCTCGGCGCGTAGCGCGGATCCGCCTTGTTCATCGACAGGTCCTGGAACGTCTCCACGATGTCAGTGCTCGGCGACGGGCCGATGACGTCGAGCCGGAAGCGGGTGCTGTCGTCCGCGCGTAGCGTCAGTCGGACGCTGTAGGAGTTGGCCCACAGACCCGGCGAACTCGCCTCGATACCGAGATCGTTGATCGCGCAGGTCGCGGTCTTCGCGTCGTTGGCGGGCGTTCCCGAATTGAACAGCGCGATCCGCACGACGTAGGCGTCGCTGCCGCCGTTGTCGAAGAATTGGCGCACGGCGTAGCCGAGATTGGCGCGGCGGTCGAGCCCGCCATAGGCGCGCTCATAGTCGGCAAAGCTCGAGATGCGCACGGCACGGTCAACGGGGCCGCGCGGCGCCCAGCCGATGAACAGCGCGATCGACGTCGCCACGCCCGAGATCGAGCGCACGCCGCTGGAGATTTCCTCGATATAGACGCCGGGTTGCAGAAGGGCTGAGGGCATGTCGGCTCCTGTGATTTGGCGGTCCGTCTTCCTTGGTCAGACCGCGGCGATGGTCTTGCCCAGCCGGCGCGCGCGCCGCTGGCGCGGCCTGCGCCTCGGGCCGGGCGGATCCCGAATGGCTTCCGACAGGGATTGCGTCGTGATCTCGGTGATGGCCGTGCGGTGCGGCCGCAGCTCGTAGAGCGCGCCGCTTTCGCCGCTTGCGACGATGGTGACGACCTTCATCCGCGGCCGACTGTGCAGAAGGCTTGCGAGGCTGTCGCGCTCGTCCGGTGCCTTCTGCGCCACCACGAGAACGTCGGCCCGGGTGCGGCGTGCCTCCGCCGCCAGATTGGCGTCGTCACTCGTCCCGACTATGGACAACGCCGGATCTTTCGCGACGACATGCTCGAGAAGATCGGTCATCAGCCTCGGAAATCCCGCAATGAGGATGCGTCTCTGTCGCAATGGCCACCTTTGCGGTGAGCCTTGCACAAGGCGCGACGGCGCGACTGAGCCAAAAGGTCTAGCGAGGATGGAGCTGATGGTCCGGACCATGCCCGCGGTGGTGAGACCGCGATGACGCAAACGGGCGCGCGCTTCACCGCGACATGGCGGCTTCGCGCGCGATGCCGGCCCGTGCCGGCTCGGAGGATCTAGGCCGAAAGGTCTAGCGGGTCTGGATCCGCGACGATGCAGGCGCGGGCGCGCCGTTCGCGTGCAGATGCTTGCTGATCTCGCCGCGCCGGCGAATCTGCAATTTGCTGAGCACGTTGTGCATGTGGTTCTTCACCGTCGAATTGCGGATCCGCAAGGCTCGTGCGATCTCTTTGTTCGACAGCCCTTCGCCGACGAAGCGAATGATCTCGTGCTCGCGTGGTGTCAGCGTGTCGACGCCGGCGGCCGGCGCTCGCGTGACGGTCCGCGCGGAGAGCAGCGCGAGCCGGCCGAACAGGGCGGCGGCGACTTTGGGTGAGCACACGAGCTCGTCGCGCATCGCGTTACGGACGGCGGCGACGACGTCGCTGATCGAACCCTCGCGCAGCACGAAGCCGGACACGCCGGCCTCTGCGCAGGCCAGGATGTCCTGCTCGGCCTCGGCGACCGCAATGGCGACGACCTTCAACGCCGGCGTCAGCGCGCGGCAGGCTGCCGATTGCTGCAAGCCCTGCGGCGTCGCTATGTCGACCAGCAGCACCTGCGCGCCGCTGTCGACGACTTGCTCAGGCAGGGTCGCAAGATCGCCGTGTCCGGCGATGCGTAAGCATTCCTGCCGGGCCAGGCAGGAACTGAGGCCTTCGCAGAGCAGGCGCACATCGCTGAGGATGAAGAGGCTGATGGGTATGAGGCTGCCGCCGTCCGGCTCGGCGGGCGGCGGTGATGCATGCGAAGCGGTGAGGTGGGAATGCGGCGGGGCGTGGCGCCCTGCCGAAAATGACGCATTGGACGACATGCCTGCCTCCCGATTGCCAACTCACAACCGTGTTTGCCGCCGCGCCCAGTTGAAGGCCACCAAGATCAAAAAGTTGTATATTAAATATCTTTCCCCTTGAAATTGAGTATCGCGCGTTTTGGCGTCGCTGACAAGCACCGACACGGCATCCCGGCATGTCGGGGGCGTTTCGACGCATGTGAAGCGGACGATTGACAGGCAGCAATTTAATTTATCAGCGCTACGCGTGCGTAGAGATCTGGACTTCAGGCCACGATCTTGGCGCCGGCGTCGCCGAGACGCTGGCGTTCCTTTGCGAGATAGTCGCCGATCGCATCGCCCGACATCGGCTTTGCGAAGTAGTAGCCCTGGATGAAGTCGCATCCCAGGCGGCGCAGGCTGTCGAGCTGGGCGCGGGTTTCGACGCCCTCGGCGACGCAGGCGATCTCCATGTCGTCGCACAGGCCGGCGAGAGACTTGATGATCTTGTGACTCACCGGATTTTCGTTGATGTCGGCGACGAAGCTGCGGTCGATCTTGATCTTGTCGAGCGGCAGCCGATGCACGTGGCTCAGCGAGGAATAGCCGGTGCCGAAATCGTCCAGTGAAATGCCGCAGCCCATTGCCTTCAGCGTCGCGATCGACTGCTGCGCGCGCACGAAGTCGAAGGTGACGGCGGTCTCGGTGATCTCGAAGTCGATCCGGTGCGGCGGCAACCCGCTTCTCTCGATGATCGAGATCAGCGGCAGAATGCCCTCGGCTGCGCAGACATCGTGAGCGGAGAGGTTGAACGACAGGCGGATGTGGTCGGGCCAGGTCCTTGCCGTCGCGAGCGCGCGGACCAGCAGCGCCTGCGTCAGCGGCCGGATCAGGCCGATGCGCTCTGCGGCCGGAATGAAGTCGGCCGGCGAGACTAGGCCGAGGCGGGAGCTGCGCCAGCGCGCCAGGACTTCGAAGCCGGCGGTGTGCTCGCTCATCGCGTCCACGATCGGCTGGAACACCAGGTCCATCTCGGTGCTGAAATCGGCGGTGCGGAGCAAGTTCTCGATGACGCCGCGGCTGCGGATCTCGGCCTCGAGCTCGCTCGAGAAGATCACGGTGCGGCCGCGCAGATGGCGCTTGGCGTGATAGAGCGAGTAGTCGGCGCATTCATAGAGAGCTTCGGCGCTGGTCGCCGAGCTTGGGAACAGCGCGAAGCCGATCGAGCAGGACAGCCCGGTATGGGCGGTGTCGAGCTGGTAGGGCAGCTTGACCTGTTCGCCGATGCGCTGGCCGAGCCGCATCAAATCGTCATCTTCAGGATCGCCGCACACCACGAGGCCGAACTCGTCGCCGCCGAGCCGGGCAAATTCCACTCGCTGCGGGCCGAAGCCTTCGCAAACTTCGCGGATGCGGCGCCCGGCTTCGATCAGGACGCGATCGCCGACCGAGTGGCCGTAATTGTCGTTGATCGGCTTGAAGCCGTCGAGATCGATGATCCCCACCGCGACGCGAACGCGCCTGCGCTCGGCGTCGGTAAAGGCGCTCGACAGCTCGGCGAAGAAGCGGCGGCGGTTCGGCAGCTCGGTGAGGGAMTCGAGATTGGCGAGGCGGAAGTTCTCGTCCGAGAGCGCTTGCGTCGCCGCCTGCTGCGCCAGCAGCGATTTGCGGCTCGAGACGAGATCGGCGAAGTCGCGATAGTAGATGAACAGCACCGTCACCATCGCGCCGGAGACGAGAAGGTTGTTGACCGCGATCGCCTTCAGCGTCGGTTCGCCGGTGGCCCAGAAGAACAGCACATAGGGAACGTCGACGACGAGCGTCACGATCAGCGCCGCGGAACGCAGATGCATCAGCGAAAAGATGCAGCCGATCACGGTCACCGCCATGTAGAAGGCGACCTGGCTCTTGGCGAAGGCATCGCCGTAAGGGTACAGCGCAAAGGACCATGCGGTGAAGCCGGCGCCGATCGGCAATGTCATCCAGTTGGTGGCGCGCAGATTGCGCAGGATATCGGCATCGCTGCGCACGAGGTGCCGCTGGCGTAGCCACCAGAAGGTCCGAAGCGCGGCGAGCACGGTGAGCACGCTCGGCACGATCATCGTCAGCCAGTCCGGCGCCACGTTGACATAGGTATAGGCAACCGCGATCGTGTTGCTCATCAGGATGAAATAGAGCAGCGGGATCTGCTTCGAGAAGGCGTCGAACTGCGCGCGCGTCAGGTCCGGGTTGTCGGCCGGCACGCGAAACAGCCGCATCGCAGCGGCGAGCTGAGACTTCAAATTGACGACAGGCATTGCAATACGCGCCCCGGATCCCTTCAAAACGGCGGCGATCTTGCACGACGGGGGTAAAGGTCGCGTTAGGTGGGGCTGCACGAAAAGCCAGCGCAGGTTGCGCGCGGCCACGGGATTTTCCAGCCGCGTGCATTGGTGAGACCGTGTTAAGGATATCCGGCGGCCGAGGCGCGTGTCTCAGGCACACCTTGCCCGCAGCCACCCGCAGCTACGATCCGCTAACCATGCGAGACCTTGGCTTTCACATCGGCGACGGCGCATGGCCGCGCGGTCAGCCGACGCACGTGCTTCACCTCTCCCCGCGGAAGGAGAGGTGAAGAGAGGACAAATGGCCGTTATTTCTTCTCCAACGCCGCCGTCTGCTTGGTGAGTTGCTTGTCGAAATCCTCCGACAGGCTGGTTGCGTAGGTTGCGAGCTCGTCCGGCTTGACGAACGGGTTCGGTGCGCCGTCCTTCATCTCCGCACGCTTGGCCTGCATGCCATAGACTTCCGGATGCGGTCCGAGCAGCACGTCGATCTTCATCGCCTTGGCCTTGGCGAAGGTCGCGCGGTAATCATCAACGATGCCGGCATAGGTCGGCTGGCCGACCAGCCGGTTCAGCGCCACCGTGCCGCTGCAGAAGAACAGCACCTCGCGGTCCTGGCCACCGTCCTTGACGGTCATCTCCCAGCTCGTACAGCCCGGCGAGTGGCCGGGCGTTGCATGCGCCGTCAGCGTGGTGTCGCCGAGCGTGACCTTGTCGCCTTCCTTCACCGCGCGGTCGACCTTCACCGCCGGAAAGGCGAGGTCCTCGTTCTTCTCGTCGCCTGGATAGTAGCCGCCTTCGAGCAGCGGTTTGTCGCGCTCACCGGCAACGAGCTGCGCGCCGGTCTCCTTCTTGATCTCGGCGAAGCCGCCGGTGTGGTCGAGATGCGCATGCGTGTTGAGGATGATCTTGATGTCCGCGACCTTGAGGCCGAGCTTCGCGATGTGCTCCTCGATCATGCCGGTCGACTGGGGCATCGCCGTGTCCATCAGGATCAGGCCCTGCGATGTCTTGATGACATAAACGGCAATGCCGTCGGTTCCGACATAATAGATGTTGCCGATCAGCTGGAACGGATCGAATGGCGCCGTCCATTTCTGCATGACCGCTGTCAGGAAATCCTTGATGGTCTGCGCCTGTGCGCCGGTTGCGAGGAACGCCAGCGCACATAGCGTGGCCGCGAGCTTCTTCATAGGTTGCCTCCCGAAGTGTTCTTGTTCATTTTGACCGTGCGCGCCTTTTGCTTGGCACGGCGCGGTGCGCAAGCAACGTCGCGCGAGCTGCGGCAGCAACGGCCTCGTATCCGGAAATATTCATGGGCATGCACGGAATAACGGTCGCCGTTCGGTTTGAGCATGGCGGCTATCGCTGGAATGCGGCCGCTTGCTGTTTGACCGCGCGCAGGCGGCCCGCCATACTTTGCGTCAAGGCGAGCCAGAAAGACTTGTCGGCACCGGGAGCTGAAATGACCAATTCATTCTCCGTCCTCGCAGGGACGCTGATTTCCCTCGTCTGCTTCACTTCAATTGCACTGTCGCAGCCGGCCTGCGTCACCCAGAACATGGCCGTGCCGCCCGGGGCCAACACCACCGATAAGGCGGCACGGTTCTTCATCGACACGACGGGCCTCGACTTCAAGACGGCGCCGCCGACGCGCGATCCCTCGAACCCCAACTATCCGCGCGCGACCGAGCTACCCGACGGAACGCTGCCGCCGTCCGGCGCCGAGGGCAATTTCATCATCGGGCCCACCCACAATCCCGCGCCGGAGACGATTGCGAAGGAAGGCGTGCCACGCGGCACGACAAAATCCTTCACGCTGACGTCGAAGGACAGCACGATCTACAATCCCGGCCTGATCCGCGACGACGTCGCCGGCTGCACCAATTCCTCGATCATGACGACCGTCACCGCGCCGGATGACAAGTCGCACATGATCGTCACCACCAGCCATCCTGGAATCTGGTCGCGCACGATCGACGTCTACGTGCCGGCGCAATATGTGCGCGGCACCGAGGCGCCGTTCATCGTGGTCGGCGACGGCGGCTCCAACGCCTACAAGGACCTCGCCACGACGCTCGATAATCTGATCGCGCAGCGCCGCGTGCCACCGATGATCGCGATCCAGATCGGCAACGGCGGCCAGGACGCGCAGGGCAGCCAGCGCGGCCGCGAATACGATGCGGTGTCAGGCGACTATGCGCAATTCGTCGAGCGCGAGGTGCTGCCGCTGGTCGAGAAGAACGCCGACGTCAAGTTGACCAAAAACCCCGACGGGCGCGCGACCATGGGCCTGAGCTCGAGCGGTGTGGCGGCCTTCACCATGGCGTGGTTCTATCCCGATCTCTATCGCCGCGTGCTGGCGTTCTCGCCGACGATGGTCAACCAGCAATGGCCGCACGATCCGTCGCTGCGTGGCGGCGCCTGGGAATATCACAGCGCATGGACGGGGCCGGCCGGTCCCAACCTCATATCAAAGGCCGGCGTGCTCACGCCGGCCGAGCCGCCCGGCGTGCCGCTGATCGTCGCCGCGCCGGCGAAGCCGATCCGCTTCTGGTTCTTCGGCGGCGACCAGGACCTGTTCTATCCGAACCCCACCATTCCCGACGGCATGCACGACTGGACCCTGTCGAACGCGCTGATGGCGAAGGTGCTGGCGGAGAAGGGCTACCACTACCAGTTCCTGTTCGTGCGCAACGCCAAACATGTCGACCGGCCGACGATCGCGCAAACGCTGCCGTCGGCGCTGGAGTGGGTCTGGAAGGGCTATCCGATCCCCTGAACGCGAAGTCGCGCGAAATCTAGCGGCCAATCCCTATCGTCACGCCGGCGGTCGAGCGCATGGCGTCCCGGAGGGTCGTCGCGTTCATGTCGTCAAGGATCTGACGTGTCAGCACGGTGGTCTGGCCGGGCGTGTTGAGGATCGTCTCGCCGCGCGAGGTCGAGAGCCGGTCGGCCTTGTAGGGCGCGGCCCGATCGGTGGCGGGCGCATGGTGCGGGCGTTTACCGGACGCCGCAAAGGCCCCTTGCGAGATGCAGAGGGCGGCGATCACGATCAGGCGCAATGATCTTGCGGGCATGCGGCCTCCCATGTCCAAGCCGTCAGCCTAGCATATGGCGGGCATGGTCGCAGAGGACAAGGGTCAGGCGAGAGCGGCCCGGCGCTCCCGTACCGGTTCGCGGGGCCGGTCGGGGTTACGCGGCTCGGCGAGCCGGGTAAAGCTGCGCTGACCCGCCGACGCGGGCGCCTCGACGACGACGCCCTCGCAGACGATCTGCCCGTCCAGCATCCTGAATTCGAGCTTGTCGTAGCGTGGCATGGTCTCGCCGGGCGCGGGCGGCAGCAGCTCGACGCGGCCCTGGATGTTCAGCGTGGCGTCGCCGGCGCCGTGAAGCCGCGGATTCCACATCCTGATCCCGGTCTCCGTCCAGCGCTGCCGGATCAACGTGGCGCGGTCGACGGGTTCCACGACCTTTGCGCGCGTCTTCGGAGCGCTGGGGATCACCGGAGCGGGAGACTCGAGGACCGGCTCCGGCGCGACATGCGTGACGGCGCTCGCTGTGTCGGCGGAGGGACCCTCCGTTGCGATCGGGGCGGGATCGTTGGCCGGGACCGGCTCGATCTCCATTGCGACGACAGAGATGGCAACGCTGTCGATGCTGTTCCCGGAGACCTCCCCCGCCGAGACGTCGCTGTCCGCAAGCGCGACACACGTGTCCTCCACGACAGTCGGCTCCACATCAGCGACGTCGGAGGAGGTATCGTCGTTGACGGCGAGAACGGGGGCATCAACCGGAGCGGTCTCGATGTCGATAGACGAGACCGGCGTCTCCTCTGCGACGACGAGCTCCACCTCGGCCGAGAGGTCGGGAGATGGATCGCTGCCGATGACGGGCTCGGAAACGTTGGCCTGCCGGCTCTCGGCCTCGACAGGCGACAGCCGCGCCTCTTCAACGATGACGGGTTCAACGATCTCCGGAAGTTCCACAGGTGGGTCGCTGATGACGAGCTCGGGTGCACCGACCGGCTCACTCTCGATCTCGACAACCGGGACCGGTGTCTCTTCTACGACAACGGGTGCGACGCTGGTCTCAAGCTCCGCGGGCGGATCGCTGCTGACGAGCACAACGGCCTCGCTCTCCACCTCGACTGATGAGACCGAAACCTCTTCGACGACGATCGACTCGACCTCTGTCGGCGCTTCCAAGGATGAATCATCGGCGACGCTGATATCAGTTGACGCTGCGGACGGGCTCTCCGGGATGACAGAGATAGCGGCGCCATCTTCGGCGACCGGAGCCGCAACGGTGATCTCGGTGTCACTGGGCTGCGGGTTGGTGCTGATGCCGTCGGGAGCCGGAACGGCTTCTGCGATGTTGGCGACGATTGCGGGCGAATCGCTTGCCGCGATCGGCGCGACATCGATGCTGCCGCCGTGAGGCAAGGGCCTAAGCCGGGTGAACGCCCATTTCACCGCGGGAATGCGGCGCAGCAACGATATCAGTCTCGAAAGCACAGGGAGTTGTCCAAGAGGTACTCGGCGTGAAGCAATCGCTGATTCGCCAGCAATGCAAAAAACTGCCCCGGCCGTCACATCGATGTCAATGTAGGTGGGACCAATTGCAGAACATCCGTGCGTCCACCGCGCGGGAAAGGGCAACGCGACTGCCGTGTCGGATGCGACAATGCACCACCGCCGGGTTGCGAGCGGTCGCGCCTAGGATGGGCGGGACAGCAACGCAAAGCACGCGCATGTCCGATCCTCCCGACGACAGGATCGTTCCGATCCGCTCGTTGCAAGGCGCCCGGCTCGACGAGCGCTTTGACGCAACGCTTGCGGACCTCGAGGCGCGCCGCGATGAGCTCGTGCAAATCATCTCGCGTCTCACCGACGGCTTGAGCGTGATCGATCAGGCCGCCGCTGGCGGATCAGCCCAGTCGGCGCGCGATCTGCTCGATCTGCTGGCCACGGTCAAAGCCCAGCTGAACGAGGTGACGGCCATCATCGAAAAGCTGCGGTCGTCCTGAAGCTCCGGCGACAAGCTTTGGGTTGCCTGGCAAGAGCAGTGGATGAAGGAGCCGGACCCGCAGGGCTACCGCAACGTCATGCGGTACTGCCCCGGCCGTTGATCCTGCGCCGAACGTCGGACTTCCCTGCGCCATCCTTCCCGCCTAAGTTCAAACGTCTGGGGAGTGAGGACAACGCAATGAGAAAGCTTGCCGCCATCGCAGCGGTTCTGTTCTGGTCGACATGCGCATTCGCGCAGGATCGCACCATCACCGTGGCCTCGACGACGTCGACGGAACAGTCGGGCCTGTTTGGTTACCTGCTGCCGTTGTTCTCGAAGGCGGAGGGCATCGAGGTGAAGGTCGTTGCCGTCGGCACCGGCCAGGCGCTCGATATCGGGCGGCGCGGCGACGCCGACGTGGTGTTCGTGCATGACAGGCCGGCCGAGGACAAGTTCATGTCCGAGGGGCAGGGCGTGAAGCGCTTCGATGTCATGTACAATGACTTCATCATCGTTGGTCCGAAGAGCGATCCCGCAAAGATCGCCGGCGGCAAGGACGTCACGGATGCGCTGCGCAAGATCGCGGCGGCAAAGGCAACCTTCATTTCGCGCGGCGACAAGTCCGGCACGCATGCGGCCGAGCTGAGATTGTGGAAGGAGGCGGGCGTCGATATCGGCGGCGGCAAGGACAGCTGGTATCGCGAGATCGGCCAGGGCATGGGTCCGGCGCTGAACATGGCCTCGTCGTCGAACGCCTATCTCCTGTCGGACCGTGGCACCTGGCTGTCGTTCAAGAACCGGGGCGAGCTTGCCGTCCTGACCGAGGGCGACAAGCGGCTGTTCAACCAGTATGGCGTCATGCTGGTGAATCCGGCGACGCATGCGAACGTGAAGGCGAAGGACGGACAGGCCTTCATCGACTGGCTGGTCTCGCCGAAGGGGCAGGATGCGATCGCCGGCTACAAGGTCGGCGGCGAGCAGCTATTTTTCCCCAACGCGTCCCACTAGCAGGAAGGCGACGGTCGACACCGCCACGCTGAGCGCGAGCAGGATCAGCCCGAGCCCGAGTGCCAGCGGCAGGTCGCCCTTGCTGGTCTCCAGTGCGATCGCCGTCGTCATCGTGCGCGTGAAGCCGCGGATGTTGCCACCGACGATGATGATGGCGCCGACCTCGGCGATCGCGCGTCCGAAAGCCGCGAGAAAGGCCGTCAGCAGCGACGTTCGGCCGAGCGCGAACAGCAAGCCGATGCTGCGCAGTATCGATAGTCCGTCGATCCGCGCGAGGTCGCCATACTCGGCCCAGAGCAGGCTTGCCGGCCGGTGCACCAGCGCGACCACGATCGGGGTCGCGAGCAGGGTCTGCGCGATCACCATGGCGGTCGGCGTGAACAACAGTCCGGCTGCTCCGAGCGGGCCGGACCGCGACAGCAGAAGATAGAGCGCAAGCCCGACCACGACCGGCGGAAGGCCGAGCAACGCATTGGTCAATACGATGACGACCTGTCGCCCGCGGAATCGGGTGATCGCGAGCAGGGCCCCGAAGGGCGCGCCGATCAGCAGCGCGACGATGCCGGCGGTGAGGCTGACACGAACCGACAGCGCGACGATGCCGAGCAGCTCGGCGTCGGCCTCGCCGATCAGCGTGAGCGCGGCGCCGATGGATCGCGCGAAATCGTTCATCCGGCCGGACGCTGTTGCGCCGGCAGGAGATCAAGCACCAGATCCGAAGGGCGGCAAAGCCTGACGCCGTTCGGGGTCACCACGATCGGCCTGTTGATCAGGATCGGATGTACCATCATCGCTTCGAGCCGCTGGTCATCCGCCAGTGCCGGGTTGTCGAGCCCGAGCTCCGTATCGGGCGCCGCCTTTTCGCGGACCGCCTCGCGCACCGAAATCCCCATGCGCGCGAGCTGCTGCAACAAGGTACGCGAAGGTGGCGTCTTCAAATATTCGACCGCGTGCGGCTCGATGCCGGCACTCCTGATTGTGGCAAGCGCGCTGCGCGACGTGCCGCAATCGGGATTGTGGTAGATGATCACGTCCATTCGAAAGCCCCCGGGCCTGGACCTTCGCGCGTTCTCGCCGCTGCGAGCCGGCAACAGGCCTTCCGCGGGACTAAATCACGATTCACGGCGAGATTTCCAGAAGGATCGCGGTCGCGTGGCTGGCACTGGGAACGTGGATGCCCGGGACAGGCCCGGGCATGACGGCCGCTCGTTTCCAAGCTTCAGCGCTTGACGTTAGCCGAGGCCGAGACCGTGGGGTTTGTCTCGATGCTCTGCTGCCAATAGCGTTCGATCTGGTTGACCAGGGCAGGCGGAAGCGGCACGTAATTGAGCGTCTCGGCCTGGGCCTTTCCGTTCTCCAACGACCAGCGGATGAAGTCGATGGCCGCTGCCGATCGTTCCTCGGATTTCGGCGCCTTCGGCATCAGTACGAACGTCGTGGCCGTGATCGGGTAGGCGTCTTCGCCGGGCGCGTTGGTGAGCACGAGGTGGAAATCCTTCTCCGCCTTCCAGTCCGCACTCGAGGCCGCTGCCTGGAACGATGCGGCGTCGGGGACGACGAAATTTCCGGCGCTGTTCTGCACGACGCCAAATGAGATTCTATCTAGCCGTTGCAGCGCGTAAGTGTATTCGAGATAGCCGATCGAACCGGGCACGAGGCTGACGAGCGAGGCGACGCCGTCATTGCCCTTGCCGCCGAGACCAAGTGGCCACTCGACCGAGGTGCCTTCGCCCACGCTCGTCTTCCACTGCGTGCTGACCTTCGAGAGGTAGTTCGACCAGTTGAACGTCGTGCCGGATCCGTCGATGCGATGAACCACCGTGATCGCAGTGTTCGGCAGCCTGATGTCGGGGTTGATCGCGCGAATGGCCGGATCGTTCCATGATTTCAGCTTGCCGAGATAGATGTCGGCGAGCATCTGGCCGGTGAAGCGGATCTGGCCGGGTTTGACTCCATCGATATTGACGACCGGTACGACGCCCCCGATCACGATCGGGAATTGCATCATGCCGAGCCTCTCCAGTTCCTTGGGATCAAACGGCATGTCGCTTGCGCCGAAGTCGACGGCCTCTTTCTTGATCAGGCCGACGCCGATGCTCGAGCCGACCGCCTGATAGCTGACGGTGTTGCCGGTCTTCGTCTTGTATGCGTCGATCCATTTCGCCATCACGGGCGAAACGAAGGTTGAGCCGGCTCCCTTGGTCTCGGCCGCCAGGCTTTGCGTGGCGACGAGCAGAGCGGTGAAGAGTACGGGGAGAGTTAGGTGCTTCATCATAGGGCCGAGCCTAGCAGGCCGGGCGCGAGGCAGATGTGGCCTGTGTCACAAAGACGTCTTGGCCAGCTGCTCGCTGGCGCGCCCCTCGCCCCCTGCAGCGGCCGGGCAAAATGCGAACAAATCAGCTCGCCGGGGCATCAAATCGCACCTCTCCGCGGCGGAAGAGCGGCTTTATTCCCGCCCGGGATGCTTTAAGGAGAGGCAGGATCAGGTCGCACCCGCCCGGTGGCGGTGCTAGACCCTGATGCAGGAACAATGGGGCCGGGCCGTCTGGCACGCCCGCAAGGATGAAGGATACGAGGCAATGATCAACACGGTTGGCATCATCGGGGCAGGGACCATGGGGAACGGCATCGCGCAGATTTGTGCCGCGGCCGGGCTCTCGGTCGTGATGGTCGACATCTCCGATGCGGCGGTGAACCGCGGGCTGTCGACCGTCGGCGGTAGCCTCGAGCGCCTGGTCAAGAAGGAGAAGATGTCGGCTGCCGATCGCGAGGCGGCTCTCAAGCGCATCACCGGCACCACCGATCGCGCGAAGCTCGCCGATTGCGACCTCGTTATCGAGGCCGCGACCGAGAACGAGGAGCTCAAGGTCAAGATCCTGAAGGACCTCTGCGCCACGCTGTCGCCGCGCACGCTGCTCGCGACCAACACCTCCTCGATCTCGATCACGAAGCTTGCCGCCGCAACCGATCGTCCCGATCGCTTCATCGGCATGCACTTCTTCAACCCGGCGCCGGTGATGGCGCTGCTGGAACTCATCCGCGGCCTGCAGACCTCCGACGACACCCACGCCAAGGCGCTGGATTTCGCCAAGCGGGTCGGCAAGGTGGCGATCACGGCCAAGAACAGCCCCGGCTTCGCCGTCAATCGCATCCTGTGCCCGATGATCAACGAGGCGATCTTTGCGCTCCAGGAAGGGATCGCGACCGCCGAGGAGATCGATGCCGGCATGAAGCTCGGCTGCAACCATCCGATCGGGCCGCTGGCGCTCGCCGATCTCGTCGGGCTCGACACCATGCTCTCGGTGATGGAGGTCTTCTATAAGGGCTTCAATGACCCCAAATATCGTCCGGCCCCCTTGCTCAAGGAAATGGTCGATGCCGGCCATCTCGGCCGCAAGACCGGCCAGGGCTTCTACACTTACGGTGCCTGATGGCGCCGGCGGCGGGTGCCCAGCATCCGCCGCCCGATCCCCGCAATTTGCGCTGCGACAAAGACGCCGCGCGCAATTGGCCCGACAATGTCGAACGGGCGGCCCGCGGGAACAAATGAACGGATAACGAAGGACATGTCGGATCGACTGAAGGCCGAGCGCGAGGCGGCGGCCGCGCGGCGGAACCTGCTGACCCAGGATGCGATCGAGCGCACCGGGATCACCGAGGAGATGATCGGGGAGCTCGTCACCCGCTTCTACGGACGCGTGCGCGAGGATGCGCTGCTGGGGCCGGTCTTTGCGATCGTGCAGAATTGGGACGAGCATCTCGCCAAACTCAAGGATTTCTGGTCGTCGGTCGTGCTGATGAGCGGCCGCTACCATGGTTCGCCGATGCGGGCGCATGTGCCGCTCAGCCTGGTCGGCGATCATTTCGACCGCTGGCTCGATCTGTTCGAGCAGACCGCGCGCGAGGTCTGTCCGCCGCCGGCGGCCGCGCTCTTCATCGACAAGGCGCGACGCATCGCCGACAGTTTTGAGATGGCGTCGGCGACCATCGCCGGCCGTATCGCTGCGCCGCGTCACGTGCTCCGGTCCTGACGACAGCAAATCTGCCTGTAAAACGTGCAGTTGTGTCGCTCTGAGGTTGCGCTGCGCGGCTAATAACGCGTTGCACCAATTCCCGCATCATCGGTCTGATCTGCAAAATCATCATGCCGATCGCGCGACGCGACGTTGCAATTGCAAATATGCGCTGGAACGCATTCATTTGCGTTCAACCAAAGCGAGCAAAGACATATTGATGCGCTGCGGCGCCAACTCTCCGCCTTTTTTTCGGCAGAGTTCCAGCGCCTGCTAACGTGCATGTCGCGCGCATCATTCAACACCACTCCCTCATCGTCCGAGAGCACCGCGGAGTCTGAAGTCGACGCGGGTACAGAACAGACGCGGCGAACGCTGCTGCTTGGCGCGCTCGCCACGACCGCCTGCCTTGGTTGTTCCACGCAGACGCGCGCGGGCGAGGATCCGCCAGGCTCCGATGAACGTCCGCAGAAGGGTGATCTGCTCGTCTTCTCCGAAGGCGACCAGGAGGGAAAGCTCATCACTGCGGCCGATCTCCCGGCCGGTGGACCGCCGGTCCATGCGTGGCCGAAGGATCCCAACACATCGGTGGTGCGCAGCGCATCGCGCCTCAACGAAATCCTGATCATCCGGCTCGATCCCGCCGAGCTCGACGAGAAGACCCGCGCGCGGGCCGTCGATGGCATCCTGGCCTATTCGGCGATCTGCTCGCATGCAGGCTGTCCCGTCACTGCCTGGGTCAAGAGCGATGTCGGCGACAAGGACGTGTTCAAGTGCATGTGTCACAACTCCGAATACGATCCCCGCGAGGGCGCGCAGGTCGTGTTCGGACCGGCGCCGCGGCGGCTTGCCGCGCTGCCGCTCGCGCTCGCTGACGGTTCGCTCAGCGTCGCCGGCAACTTCATCGGAAAGGTAGGTGGCGTGCAGCCAGGATGACGGACGGTGCGGGTTGTGCCCGCGTCACGAGAGGCCGCATCCGCCGATGGGCGGACGACGGGACGAACGACAAGAATGCAAAACAAGAATTCAAACGGATGAAAAAGGGGAACGTTCATGACCAGGAAGCAATGGTTACTGTCCGGCTTCGTCGCCTTCACGTGCCTTGTCTCGACCGTCGCCGTCGCCGGCCCGATCGAGAACTACGCGCCGGTCACCCAGCAGCGGCTGGAAAATCCGGAACCCGGCAACTGGATGCTCTATCGGCGCACCTATGACGGACAGGGCTACAGCCCGCTCGACCAGATCAACACCTCGAACGTCAAGAATCTCACACCGGTCTGGACCTTTGCCACCGGCGTGGTCGAAGGCCACGAGGCGCCGCCGATCGTCAACAATGGCGTGATGTTCGTAACGACCCCGATGGGGCAGGTGATCGCGCTGAACGCGAAGACCGGCGACGAATATTGGCGCTACAAGCGGCAGCTTCCCGACGACCTCTTTCAGCTGCATCCGACCAACCGCGGCGTCGGTCTCTGGGAGGACAAGCTTTATCTCGCCACCACCGACGACCATGTCGTCGCGCTCGACGCCAAGACCGGCAAGGTGGTGTGGGACACCAAGGTGCAGGACTACAAGAAGGGCCAGTACATGACCCTGATGCCGCTTGTCGTCGAGGGCAAGGTCATCGTCGGAGGCTCCGGCGGTGAACTCGGCGTGCGCGGTTACGTCGCCGCATACGATGCCAAGGACGGCAAGGAGTTGTGGCGCACCTTCACCATCCCCGGCGAGGGCGAGCCCGGTCACGATACCTGGCAGGGCGACGACTGGAAGACCGGCGGTGGCTCCGCCTGGATGACCGGCAATTACGACAAGGACACCAAGACGATCTATTGGGGCGTCGGTAACGCCGCGCCATGGCCTGGCGAGACGCATCCCGGCGACAATCTCTACACCTCCTCGGTGCTCGCGCTCGATCCCAGCAATGGGAAGATCAAGACCTACCACCAGTACCACCAGAACGATTCCTGGGACTGGGACGAGGTCGAAGCACCGATCCTGGTCGACCTGCAACGCGACGGTCGCACCATCAAGAGCCTGATCCATCCGGGCCGCGACGCGATCTTCTGGGTGCTCGAGCGCACCCCGACCAAGATCAACTACGTCGCAGGCTGGCCCTTCGTCGCGACCGATGTCTGGAAGGGCATCGACGCCGAGAGCGGCAAGCCGATCGTCGATCCTGCGCACAAGCCGGTCATCGGCAAGCGGGTCGAGTTCTGTCCGTCGCTGTGGGGTGGCAAGGACTGGCCGTCGGCGGCCTACAGCCAGAGGACCGGCCTCGTCTACGTGCCCGCCAACGAGAATTTCTGCGGCGGCTTCACCGGAGAGAAGGTTCCGCTCAAGGCGGGCGAACTCTGGCTCGGCACCAAGCCGGAGGACATCGGCCTAACGACGAAGCCCGGCGCCGATCATTTCGGCGAACTCCAGGCTTGGGATCCCGCCACCGGCAAGAAGGTGTGGCAGCACAATTTCCCGAAATCGCAGTTGTTCGGTTCGGTAACGGCGACGGCAGGCGATCTCGTCTTCGTCGGCGGCACCAACGACCGCAACTTCCGCGCCTTCCACGCCAAGACCGGCGAACTCTTGTGGGAGCAGAAGACCAACTCCGGCATCATGGGCATGCCGGTGTCCTATGAGATCGACGGCACGCAATACATCTCGATCCAGTCGGGGTGGGGCGTGGACGCGCAACGCATCCAGGATGCGCTCGCGACCAACAATATCGGCATCGAATCCAATGTGCCGCAGGGCGGCGTGATCTGGGTGTTCGCGCTGAAGAAATAAGCTCCGCGGGCGAATCGAAGGAAGCGGAGCGTCAGGGGGCAAATGCGGCGGACGGCAACGTCCGCCGCATTTTGCGTGTGCGGTGCTCGCGCCACGAACCCGTCATGCCCGGGCTTGTCCCGGGCATCCACGTTCTTCGTGCCGCGGCAGAGGTCGTGGATGGCCGGGACAAGCCCGGCCATGACGGCGAGCGGCGGTTTGTGGGCGCAGGCGCTGGACCGCTACTTCCCCTGCCGATCAACCTTGTCCTTTTCCTTCTGGTTCATCTCCTGAACCTTCGGATCGGAGCTGGTCTGCCCGGTGGTCTGTGTGGTCGAAGGCGGCGGGGCTCCGGCGTTGGGAAGCGAGTTCTGCTCCGGCGCGGTGGGGCGCGTGGCGGTGGTCGGCGGGGTGGTGTTGCTTTGAGCGAACGCAGCCGTGGTCGTCATGAAAAAGGCGCCCGACAGCAACGAGACTGCGAGCGCCTTTGAGATGTTGGTCATCGATCTGCTCCTGTCAGATCGATGGAAACGGCGCGAGGCCGCTCAATGTTCCGCCTTAAGCCTCCAATTGCTTACCGAGCGGAAGGCTGCGGATACGCTTTCCGGTCGCGGCGAAGATCGCGTTCGTCAGCGCGGGTGCGAACGGCGGAACACCGGGCTCGCCGACGCCGCTCGGCGGCGTGTCGGGTCCGGGCGGGACGATGTAGACGTTGGTTACAAGAGGAGATTCATCCATCCTGAGGACCTGGAAGTCGTCGAAGTTCTTCTGCTCCACCTTGCCGTCCTTGAAGGTGATCGCGCCGTATTTGGCGACGCTCAGCCCCATGATCGCCGCGCCCTCCATCTGCGAGGCGATGCGCTCGGGATTGACATAAGTGCCGCAGTCGATCGCGGTGTCGACCCGCGGCACCGTCAGCTTGCCCTTCTCGTCGACGGCCACCTCGACGATGGTCGCGATGTAGCTGACGAAGCTGCGGTGCACGGCAATGCCGAGGCCATGGCCTTTCGGTACCTGACGGCCCCATTCGCCCTTCTCGGCGACCAGCTCGACCACCTTGCGGAGACGCGCGGTGTCGATCGGGTAGCTGTCATAGGGCTCGCCGTAGTTCCACATGTCCTTCACCGCCGGCTTGACGATGCGGGGACTGCCGATCAGCGCGAGCAACGTCTCCTTCTGGTCGCGCCCGGTCGCCTGCGCGATCTCGCCGACCATCGACTGCACCGCAAAGGCCCGCGGGATGTTCGAGACCGAACGGAACCAGCCGATGCGGGTGAACGCCGCGGCTTCCGGGTTCTCGCAGGAGATGTTGGCGATCTCGAACGGCATGTCGACGAGGCCCATGCCGAGCTCGAAGGGTGCCTGGTGGTTTGCACCCGCGGCGAAGGTCGAGGCGATGCTCGGGGCCACGCTGCGGTGGCGCCAGGCGATCACCTTGCCGTTCTTGTCGAGCCCTGCCTCGATCCGCTCGACCGAGACGGTGTGCAGGAAGTCGTGACGGACGTCGTCCTCGCGCGTCCATTGCACCTTCACCGGCGCGCCGAGCTCCTTCGACAGCAGCGCGGCCTCGAGCGCGAAGTCGCATTTCGACTTGCGGCCGAAACCGCCGCCGAGCAGCGTGACATTCACCGTGACGTTGTCCTCGGGAATGCCGAGCGTCTTGGCGACGTCCTCGCGGGTGCCGCCGGGACTCTGCACCGGCGCCCAGATCTCCGCTTTGTCACCCTTGACGTCGGCGACCGCCACCGGCGGCTCCATGCTGACATGGGCGAGGTGCGGCAGATAGTATTCGCCGACGACGACCTTGTCGGCGCTCTTCAGCGCAGCGTCTGCGTCACCCTCCTGGCGTACGACGAGGCCCGGTTTGCGCGAGGCTTCCTCGAGCTCCTTGCGATAGGCGACCGAGTCGTATTTGCCGTTGGCGCCGTCGTCCCAGGTCAGCTTCAGCGCGTCACGGCCCTTGATCGCCGCGCCGGTGTTGCGCGCGATCACCGCGACGCCGCCGAGCGGCTGGAATTTCGACGGCCACGGCCAGCCGCGCACCTGCATCACCTTCTCGACGCCGGGGACCTTCAGCGCCGCGTCCGGATCGAACGAGACCAGCTTGCCGCCGGTCACCGGCGGGCGTGCGATGACCGCATATTTCATGCCTGGCAGGCGTACGTCGGCGCCGTAGCGCGCCTTGCCGGTGGTGATGTCGTGGAGATCGACGATGCTGATCTGGCCCTTGCCGAGATAACGGAAGTCCTTGGGGTCCTTCAGCTTGAGGCCTTCGATGCTCGGCACCGATTCTTTGGCTGCGTCCGCGGCGAGTTCGCCGAAGCCGAGCTTGCGGCCGCTGGCGCTGTGGACGACCTCGTGGTTGACGGCCTTGACCTCGGTCGCCGGCACGCCCCAGCGCTTGGCCGCGGCCTGCTCCAGCATGGTGCGGGCGGAGGCACCGATCTGGCGCATCGGGATCAGATAATGCCGCGTGCTGCGGGAGCCATCGGTGTCCTGGTTGCCGAACTTGACCTCGTCGCCATGGGCCTGCTGCACTTTGACCCTGGACCAGTCAGCCTCCATCTCCTCGGCGACGATCAGCGGAAGGCTGGTGCGCACGCCGGTGCCCATTTCGGCACGATGGGCGAGGATGGTGACGGTGCCGTCGGGCGCAACCGCGACGAAGACGCGGGGATCGACCACGACGCCGTGCGGCATCTTGCCGGCGCCGGTCTCGTAGGCAAACGCCTGGCGCGACATCACGGGGGCGGCGAGCACGAAGCCGCCGGTGATGCCGAGCCCCTTCAGGATGCTGCGGCGCGAGACCTTCTCGACCCGAATGTTCTTCTCGAAGCCACGAAGCTTCCCGGGTTTATCGATGAAATTCATGTCACACTCCCGTCGATGCGAGATGGACTGCGTTCTCGATGCGCTGGTAGCAGCCGCAACGGCAGATGTTGCCGGCCATCGCTTCGCGGATCTGGTCGTGTGACGGCTTGGGATTCTCCATCAACAGCGCGGCGGCCTGCATGATCTGGCCAGCCTGGCAGAAGCCGCATTGGGGCACGTTGACCTGGCGCCAGGCCTTCTGGACGGGGTGGTCGCCGTTCGGATGCAGCCCTTCGATGGTGGTCACCTCGCGCCCGGCGACGTCGTTGATCGACGTGATGCAGGAACGCACGGCCTCCTTGTCGACGATGACGGTGCAGGCGCCGCACAGGGCCTGGCCGCAGCCGAACTTGGTGCCGGTCAGGCCGGCCTCGTCACGCAAGAACCAGAGTAGCGGGAGATCCGGGTCGCCGTCCCAGCTCTGTTCCTGGCCGTTGATCTTCACCTTGATCATGATGGTCCCTCGCTCTTCATAAGCTTGTCGATTGAACATTGCCGACACAGGTCGGCGCACTGCCCGTTTCGTCGTGTCGTCGCATCCCGGCCTGTTCTCCTGCGCGGGCAGATCCCGGCAGCAAGCAGGAATGCGAATCGTGATGTCCGGATGTGCTCGATACCTCCCGTCTTATTCTTGATTGATTGAATTCGCGCGGCATCGTGACGACGCGACCGTAGCAGAGACCGCGCCGGCCCGGCGTTCACAGCCGGGTGTTGTTGAAGGGAAAAGTTGCAACGAAGGTTTGTCAAAAGCAGGGCGCGGCATCACGCCCCTGCGCCTGCGAAATGTGCACGACGAAAAAAGCTTCGTCCGGCAGAGACTGCGCGGACGAAGCAGGATGCCTCAGTCGAGGGAGGGAGAACGCAGCGGCGCGGACTTCGAGGGGGAAGTGGGCGGCACTGCGCAGTCATTCAGAGACCAGGACTGAGGAGCTCATCTGAGGAGCTCATGGCGCTCGCGTCTGCCTCGTGCGATGCGGCGGCATCGCAGCGATTTGGTCGAGGGCCGGACCGTCCGGCTCGCTGGCGATGGTCGGGGCCAGCGAGCGGACGGGCACGGCGAAGGTCTGACGGCCTTGTTCAGGCGGCCTTGTCAGGCAGCCTTGTCAGGCAGCCTTGGCTTTCGCCACGTGGGTCGCGATCGCGTCCATCAGCGCCGGCGATAGGCAGTCATAGGGCTCGAGCCCGATTTCCTTCAGCCGCGAGCGGATGCCTGCCATCTGTTCCGGCTTCACGCCGGATTCAATCACGGAGGAGACGAAGGCGGCGAATTGCGGCGCCTGCGAGCCCTGCTCCTGGAACAGCTCGGGATGGATGAAGTCGAGGCCGTAGAACGGATGGCCCTTGTTCTCGATGCGGCCGTACATGTGGGTGCCGCAAGCCTTGCAGGCGTGCCGCTGGATCACCGCCGAGGGATCGACGATCTGGAGCTTGTCGCCGTTCTCGGTCACGCTGACGTTCTGGCGCGGCACCACGGCGACCACCGAGAAATTCGCGCCTTGCGGCTTCCAGCACTTGGTGCAGCCGCAGGCGTGGTTGTGGGCGACGTCGCCCTTCACGGCGACCTTGACCGGGTGGTCCGTGCATTTGCAAACCAGTGTGCCGCCGGCAAAGCTGCCGCTGCCCTGTTTGACGCCGTTATCGATCGAGGGATGGAGTGCAACAGTCATGGGTCGATCCTCCTTGGGTGTGACGCTTTCGAGCTAGAACACAACGACTGAACGGATGGATTTGCCCTCGTGCATGAGGTCAAAACCCTTGTTGATCTCCTCGAGCTTGAGCACGTGGGTGATCATCGGATCGATCTGGATCTTTCCGTTCATGTACCAGTCGACGATCTTGGGCACGTCGGTGCGGCCGCGCGCGCCGCCGAAGGCCGTGCCGCGCCAGTTGCGCCCGGTGACGAGCTGGAACGGGCGGGTGGCGATCTCCTTGCCGGATTCGGCAACGCCGATGATGATCGAGGTGCCCCAGCCGCGATGGCAGGCTTCCAGCGCCTGGCGCATCACGGTGGTGTTGCCGGTGCAATCGAAGGTGTAGTCGGCACCACCGTCGGTCAGGTTGACCAGATGCGCGACGATGTCGCCGGTGATCTTCTTGGGGTTGACGAACTCGGTCATGCCGAACCGGCGGCCCCAATCCTCCTTGGAGTCGTTGATGTCGACGCCGATGATCTTGTCGGCGCCGGCCATCTTGGCGCCCTGGATCACGTTGAGGCCGATGCCGCCGAGGCCGAACACGACCACGTTGGAGCCCGGCGTGACCTTGGCGGTGTTGACGACGGCGCCGACGCCGGTGGTGACGCCGCAGCCGATGTAGCAGCTCTTGTCGAACGGCGCGTCCTCGCGGATCTTGGCGACGGCGATCTCCGGCAGCACGGTGAAGTTCGAGAAGGTCGAGCAGCCCATGTAGTGGTAGACCGGCTTGCCCTTGTAGGAGAAGCGGCTGGTGCCATCAGGCATCACGCCCTTGCCCTGCGTCGCGCGAATCGCGGTGCAGAGATTGGTCTTCTGGCTCAGGCAGCTTTTGCACTGCCGGCACTCCGGCGTGTAGAGCGGGATGACGTGGTCGCCCGGTTTCACCGAGGTCACGCCCGGTCCGATCTCGCGGATGATACCGGCGCCCTCATGACCCAGGATCGACGGGAAGATTCCTTCGCTGTCGAAGCCGTCGAGCGTGTAGGCGTCGGTATGGCAGATGCCCGTCGCCTTGATCTCGACCAGGACTTCGCCGGCCTTCGGTCCTTCCAGATCGACTTCGACGATCTCGAGTGGTTTCTTGGCTTCGAAAGCAACGGCGGCACGTGTCTTCATCGTAAACTCCTCAAATTCTCGCAGGACGCCACGAGGTGGTATCGGTCCTGGTAACCTTCATTTCTTGCCCATGCAGGCGTCTTCCGCCTTGGTGTAGGTCTCGTTCTTCTCATCCTTCTTGGAGGGACGTTGACGGCCCCACGCCTCGTCGGAGCGGGCGCGCAGATAGACGTAGAGATCGTCCATGTAGCAGGCGACGTTCGGGTTGTCGCCGAAGGCAGGCATGACGTTCTCCTGCGCGGTCGAGATGTTCTTGCGACCGGAGGCGACGACGCCGAGGAAGTCGCCGTAGCTCATGGTCTTGACCGAATCCTTCAACGCCGGTGCGTAGGTGGATCCCATGCCGTCGGGGCCATGGCAGACGTGGCAGTCGGAGTGATAGCGGCGATATCCGGAATAGGTGAACCAGTCCACGGTGCCGTCGGCCGAAATCTTGTAGGTCGGGTTTCCTTCCTTATCGAGCCACTTTCCGTCGTCTTCCTTCTTGACGGCGGCCGGGTCGCCCGGACCGTCCGCAACGGCAATTCCCCCCGAGGTCACGAAGATGGTCGCAGCGATGACAAAGCAGATTTTACGCAAGAGATGATCCTCGAAGGCGTTCGGTGGAGACGAGCCGGCGCGTGGAGTTGATCCACGCGCCGGAGCGACACGAAGGTGAGGCTAGTTCGCCGCTGGCAGCGAGAACACGGTCAGCGTACCGCCGAGTGCCGTGTAGTTGCTGAGAGCCGCGTAGCCACCGACTGCGCCGAGACCGGCGGTCGGATCGGTCAGACCAGCTGCCAGACCGATACCGGCCCAGCCGCCCACGCCGGAGAGCACTGCGACATACTGCTTGCCGCCGTTCTCATAGGTGGTGACGTTGCCGATGATGCCGGAGGGAGTCTTGAACTTGTAGAGCTCCTTACCGGTCTTGGCGTCGACCGCCTTCAGGTAGCCTTCGAGCGTGCCGTAGAACACCACGCCGCCGGCGGTTGCGAGCGCACCCGACCAGACCGAGAACTGCTCCTTGTTCGACCAGACGATCTTGCCGGTCTTGCCGTCCCAGGCGATGAAATTACCCATATGGGTTTCACCCTGCGGCGGATACATCGAGAGCGTCGCACCCACATAGGGCTGGCCCGCGGTGTAGCTCACCTTGAACGGCTCGTAGTCCATGCAGACGTGGTTGGTCGGAACGTAGAACAGCTGCGTGTCCGGCGAGTAGGCTGCCGGCTGCTCGTCCTTGGTACCGAGCGCGGCCGGGCAGATGCCCTTGGTGTTGTGATCCTCGCCGCCCTTTTCAGTCGAGGCCGCGTCGAGAACCTTCGGGCGGCCATAGGTCGGTGAGTTCTTGTCCATGTCGACGCCGGAGGTCCAGTTCACCTTCGGGTCGTATTTCTCGGCGACCAGCAGTTCGCCGGTGACACGATCCATCGTGTAGGCGAGGCCGTTGCGGTCGAAATGGGTCAGCAGCTTGCGCGGTTGGCCGTTGATCGACTGATCCGAGAGGATCATTTCGTTGACGCCGTCATAATCCCACTCATCGTGCGGCGTCATCTGGTAGACCCACTTGGCCACGCCGGTGTCGGCATTGCGGGCCCAGATCGTCATCGACCATTTGTTGTCGCCTGGACGTTGCTTCGGGTTCCAGGTCGAGGGATTGCCTGATCCGTAATAGATCAGGTTCAGCTCAGGATCAAAGGAGATCCAGCCCCAGGTGGCGCCGCCGCCAATCTTCCACTGATCGCCCTGCCAGGTCTTGAGGCTGGAGTCCTTGCCGACCGGCTTGCCGAGAGCGGTGGTCTTCTCGGCATCGACCAGGATTTGATCATCAGGCCCTCCCGAGTAACCGCGCCAAGCCAACTTGCCCGTTTTGAGATCGTAAGCCGTCATGTGAGCCTGGACGCCAAACTCGCCACCGGAAATGCCAACCAGGACCTTGTCCTTGACGACGAGCGCCGCAGAGGTTCCGGTCTCGCCCTTAGTGGGATCGCCGTTCTTCACAGACCAGGCGACCTGGCCGGTCTTGGCGTCGAGCGCAACCAGTGTGGTGTCAGCCTGATGCAGGATGATCTTGCCGTCGCCGTAAGACAGGCCGCGGTTGACCGTGTCGCAGCACATCACCGGGATGACGTTCGGATCCTGCTTCGGCTCGTACTTCCAGATGATCTTGTTCTCGTTGGAAAGGTCAAGAGCATAGACCTTGTTCGGGAACGGTGTATGGACGTACATCACGTTGCCGATGATCAGCGGGCCGCCTTCGTGGCCGCGCAGCACGCCGGTGGAGAAGGTCCAGGCGACCTGGAGCTTGCCTACGTTTTGTGCGTTGATCTGGTTCAGCTTGGAATAGCGGGTATTGGCGTAGTCGCCCGCCGGCATGACCCAGTCTTTGGGATTCTGCGACATCTTGATCAGCTCGTCATTGGCTGACGCGCTGCCGACGGCGAGCATCGCCGCGGAGCCAAGATAGGTCGCCATTAGCACCTTGCGCATAGTCATTCCTCCGTTGGTCTCGTTTATTGTTTCCGAAGCATTGCTTAATCACCGGGCTTCTCGTCCGGCGTCTGCTCGTGCAGGGCGGTCACGTTTGGGACCAGAAACGATGCTGTGCTGTTTCCTCCTCCGGATGAGAGCTACGGGTCCACGTGCAGGAGAGGCCCGTTTTTGTTGTTCCTGCCGCAATCCCTAACGACTTCGTCATCGGGAAACTTGCCCAAGAGGGAAGCCGGTTTGCTTGACAGCGCACGGACGCAAAGTTTTTGATTTTGCAGTAGCGAATTCAGCGGCTTCCGCGCGCCTTCGCGGCGCCTTCGGCGCTCAGGTTCCCCTTGACGGCGCTGCAACTAAGGCGGAGGATTAACCGTCAAGGGTGGCAATGGAACGATCGCGCTCGTTGCAAGAGACCGCTCAAATTCGAGGTAAACGTCACGCAATCATGGCTGAGGGCTCCAGCAGCGCTGGTTGCGATTCGCGTCGAATCTGCAGATGAAACCAGCGGCTGGATTAATGTCCGACACCATTCACACGCTCTCGACGACCGGCCTGACGCCGAAGCGGCAGATCCAGAGCTGGATCGACGGGCTGACAAGCCTGTGTGGGCATTTCGACGTCGATCCGCTCGAGGCGTCCTCGCTCGAGGGCCGCATCGACTACACGAGCGTCTCGCGCCTGAAGCTCTGCCAGATCGAGGTCAGCCAGCATCGCATCGCGCACACGCTGGCGCGCGCCAAGGCCAACGAACACCCGTACATCAAGATCCACTTCCAGACCTACGGCGTGTCCTATTTCGAGCAGGAAGGCCGCCACATCGAGCTGAACCCGGGCGACATCATCGCCTATGACGTCTCGTGTCCGCATTCCATCATCAGCCCCGCCTTCACCCGCCACGACGTGGTGATCGTGCCGAAGGCCTTGCTGCGCGACCGTGGATTCCCGTCGCAGCGGATGCCGGCCTGCAAATTGTCGGCGAAGACCGGGACGGGGAGGATCGCCCATGATTTCGTCCATGCCACCTTCGACGAGGCGGCCAAGCTGTCGGCGAACAGCGCGGTCGGTGTCGCCGATTCGCTGATCGACCTCTTGCTGTTGCCGTTGCGCGAAGCGGACACGATGTTCGATCGCGTCGGGCCCGAGGCAATGTACGTGCGCGCACAATTCTTCATCCGCGAGCACCTGCGCGATCCGGATCTGTGCATCGACCAGATCTCCGCCGAGCTCGGCTGCTCCAAGCGCTATCTGCACATGCTGTTCTCCGAGCGCGGCACCACGGTGAGCGACTACATCTGGCAGGCGCGCTTGCAGAATTGTCGCCAGGAGCTCGAGGCGCACGGCGGCAAGACCATCACCGATGTCGCCTTCTCCTGGGGCTTCTCCAGCTCATCGCATTTCAGCCGCGTGTTCCGGAAATATTTTGGCGTGGTGCCGTCCTCGATCCACAAGGCCCAGCAGGGCGCCGCGGCCTCGGGCGAGCATTAGGCGAGCGCCGCAGCCGACGCAGGCCGCGCGGCGATATCTCTCAGGCCGATATGGCGACGTAGGGAATGCTGGTCACGAGAGCGACCAGCAGCACCGCGTTGCCCAGCATGCCGCTCCAATGCAGCCGGCGCAGCCGGTGCGGGGCCTCAGCATCACCTGCGTCCCTCGCGCGGAGCTGGTCGTCGATCCGTTGCATGAACCAGCGGCGTCCCCAGATCGCCAGGGCCGCGAGCAGGCCGACGCCCATCGCGGCGACCAGGCGACCGTCGAGCAGGAAAGCCAGCGCCCCGATCACGCCGGCGACGCGCATCACCAGAAAATGGGCGTTGAACATCCCACGCAATAGCTGGGCGACGGGCTGGATATCGAGCTTCACCAGCAGGAAGGCGGGCGAGGCCAGCGTGAAGTAGCCCATCGGAAAGAGCAGAGTGATCATGACGGCAACGGCGACGCCATCCGGTGTCATGCGATCGGCCTTTCTTGTCCGCCGGTGAGGGGGCCGGCACCGGCGCACAATCATAGCGGGAAAATGCGCTTCCGACACTAGGCTTTGGTCGGATGCCGGGCTCCGATGGGACAGCCCCGTGCGCCGCGGAAGGTTCAGGCCGGCTCGAGGCCGAGCGACCGCGCGCTCTCGATCCAGATCGGCAACTCGTGCTGATACAGGGCATTGGTCTCCTTGAAGCCGATGGCCGGCTCGAGCACGAAGGTCGCGAGAACCTCCTTCACCTTCGGATCGCTGTTGGCGGCGACGCAGAGCGCCGCCAGGCGGTCGACCACCGGCTGCGGCGTCGCCTTCGGCACGGCCCAGCCGGAGAAGCCGCTCACGGTGAAGAATTTCGACGTTGCGCCCTGCTCCGGGAGGGTCTTGATGGCTGGGATCGCGTCGACCTTCTTCGAATGCACGGCGAACACGGTGCCACGGTCGCTTTGCAGGACGGACTGCGCCGCCGTGTAGCTGCCCATTGCGGCATCGAGCGTGCCTTCCAGCATCCCCGTCCACATCGGCGCTTCGCCGCGGTAGTGAACCGGCTCGATGGAAAGACCGTACTGCTTGTTGAGCTCGTTGATCGTCATGTGCGGGGCCGAGCCCGCGCTATAGGTGCCGAAGTTGACCTTGCCGCTCTTGCGCGCGAAGGCGACGAAATCCTCCAGCGTCTTGACCCCGGTCTTGGGGTTTGCGACCAGCAACAGGCCGGCGCCCGGAATGACGCTGACCAGCGTCAGATCCTTGTCCATGTCGTAGCCGGGATTCTTCATCACGACCCGGTTCATGATGTAGGTGGTCGAGATCGAGCACAGGATGGTGTGGCCGTCGGGCTCGGCGCGGGCGACCTCTGCGGTGCCGATCGCGCCGGAGGCGCCGGGCTTGTTCTCGACCACGACGGTCTTACCGACCTGCGTGGAGATGAATTCGCCATAGGCGCGCGCGAGCAAAGCGGTCTGTCCGCCGGCGGGATAGCTGCAAATCATGCGGATCTGCCGCGAGGGCCAACTGCCTTGCGCCGAGGCGCCGCGCGCGACGAAGGGCATCGCGATTGCACTGGTACCGGCGGCGATGAAGTGGCGGCGATCGAATTTTGCGGGCATGATTCCCTCCTGATTTTTGCCGACCCTACTGCATCAGGCTGGGGTGGTAGGCGAGACAGATTGGCGCATTCGACAAGGCCGCGCGGTGCCCATTTGCGCGTCATCCGGGCGATCGGGTCTTCCGCATCACCCGCAGCCAGACGATCTCGGTCAGGGCCACCGCAATCAGGCCGAACGTGCCGCCGATCAGCACGTTGACGATGCGCTCCTCGGCGATGCCGCTGGCGCCGCCGGCAAAGGATGCGGCGAGCGCGATGAAGCAGCAGCGCAGGCCGAAGCCGACGATGTAGCGGGAGAACGAGATCAGGGTGAGGGTGGCCGCGAGAATCGCGATGGCGTAGCCGACGCGGCTTTGCGGCAGTGCAAGGCCCGCGAGAAAGCCGAGCGGCGCGCCGATGAAGGCGCCGATCGCCCGCTGCTTCAGCTTGCCGGTGGACGCCGTGAGGTCGCCGACCACGACGCTTGCGGCCGACCACATCACCCATTGCCCCTGCGCGAGGTTGAAGATCTCGACCAGGGCGGCTGCGGCAAAGACCGCCATAGCGGTTGCCGCGGCGGGCAGAAACCAGTCGGTCGCGGGCGGTCCGAACGAGGTCGCGGCATTGCCGCGCTGCCGCTGGTCGTAAATCTGGATCGCGCAGACGAGCGCCAGCGCGATCGGAGAGGAGGCGATGACCACGCCGGCATGACGTATCGCTTCCTCGGCGCTCACGCCCTCCCGCACCTCGCAGGCGAGATAGACGGCGGGGATGAAAACCCAATTGCCGAGCGTGCGGAAATGTTCGCCATAGCGCGTTCCCGCCACCGCAAGGAAGCCGGCGAGCGCCGTCAGCACCACGAATAGCGGCTTGACCGGAGCTGCAAGGAAAAGCGCGGCAAAGGTGACGAGGATGGCGAGATAATGCCACGCGACGACTTTTGGCGGAAAGTGCTGCCTGAGCGCCGGAATCAGCAGCGAGACCGCGACGAGCCCCAGGTTCAGCAGCGCCGTCTCGCGCGAGATGAAATAGGCGGCGACCATCGGACCGACGACGATCAGCGCGCGCAGCAGTTCGCTGGTCTTGACTTCGCGGGAGAGGAGATCACGCAAGTTGGTGGCGGAGGGAGTCGTGGGGGGATTCACGGGGCACCAAAGGGGCGAACGAAACACGATGCATACCACGGAAATGTGGTCGGCACTTTGGCGTGTGGAGCGACGGTCGCGCCACACCCTCGCTGTCATCGCCCGGCTTGACCAGGCGATCCAGTATTCCAGAGGCGCTTGCGATTGAATCGAGAGGCCGCAGCGTACTGGATGCCCCGCCTTCGCGGGGCATGACACCGGTGATGTGACGGCACGTGTGGCTACCTCACCGCTGAATGATCTTCGTCCAGACATCGCCGAGGATCGCAGGCTCGCGCGGTGGCAGATAGGTGAGGCCGGCCTGCTTGCCGAATTCGGCGATCTTGCCCTCGGCGGCAAGGCTGGTCAGCGTCTTGTTGACCGCGTCGATCAGTGCGCCGTCGCTGGCGAGCCCGACATAGCCGCGATTGGCGCCGATCGGATAATAATAGCCCGACGCGGTGATCGTCGTGTCGGGATGCGCGGCGCGGTGGGCATCGAAGCGGCCGAGGTCGATCAGCGTCGCGTCATAGTCGCCGCGCTGGAGCGCGCCGAGGAGATCGTCGCGGCCGGGGACGAGATGGGTGATGCTGTCGATCAGGCGGCCCTTTTCGAAGGTCATCAGGATGGCATCGCCCAGCGAGCCGCTCTCGATCGCAAGGCGAAGGCCGCCGAGATCGCCGATGTCGCCGATCTTGCGGCCCTGCGCTTTCGGCCCGAGTACCACCGTCATCGGCGAATAGACGTAAGGCTGGCTGGGCACAAGCACGCCGAGCGCGACGCGGCGGCGCCGGTCGTCGCGCGTGGCCCCGGCGAAGTCGGGCAAGCGTGCCGTCTTCATGCCGGGCTTGACGAGGGAATCCGTCGTCAACGCATAGCCGCCGACCAGCGAGCAGCGCCCATCGGAGAGCAAGGCGTTGGCCTCGAGCTGCGGGCTCGAATCCTCGTCCAGCTTGCTCTCGAACCACTGGATCTTCAGCGGCCGGCCGATCCGGTCCGCGATCGCCTGCGCCAGCAGCACGTCGAAGCCTGAATCCGGCTTGCCCTTGTGATGCACCGAGAGCGGAGGCCGGTCCTCATCGAGGCAAACCTTCAGCGGCTCCTCGGCCGCGCGCGAGGCGGTAGTCGCCGCCGCGAGGATCGCGGCAACGCTCCATGCGGCGAGCCAGGGTCTCATGGCTTTCTCCTGCTCGAGACGAAGGCCCAGAGATTGCCGATCTCGTCGTCGCTCAAAATGTCGGCCCAGGGCGGCATCTTGTTGTTCTTGCCGTTCTTCACCGTCGTGACGAAGCGCGTCTTGTCGTCGGGAAAGGCGCGCAGGTCCGGCGTGATGGTGCCAGAATTCATCATGTTGGGGCCGTGGCAGTGCGAGCATTTCGAAGTATAGGTCGACTTGCCATAGTCGATCTGTGCCTGCACGGGATTGCCGGTTGCATCGTCCGCGGCACGAACGGTCGCCGCAAGCGCGACCGTCAGCACCGCGACGGTGGCGATCGTCGCCACCGTCTTGTGAGATATGTCCTTCAGCATCGGGCCGTGGTTATTGCTTGACCGCAAAAACCCACAGCGAGCCGCCGGGCGGCACCTTGGCAAGCCGCTCGTCGCCGGAGAACAGCGAGTAGACGCCGCCATAGCCGGAGGTGACGGCAACGTACTGCACGCCATCCTGCTGCCAGGTCACCGGTTGTCCCTCGATGCCGGAACCGGTCTGGAACTGCCAGAGCTTCTTGCCGGTGTCGGCGTCGAAGGCCTCGAACTCGCCTGTCAGTGCGCCCGAGAACACGATGCCGCCTGCGGTCGACAGCACGCCCGAGAAGCGCGGGATGTCGCTTGGCGCTTCCCACTTGGCCTTGCCGGTCATGGGATCGATCGCCTTCAGATGACCGCGCGGGCCGTCACCCCACTCCCAGAGGTCGGTGAGGTCCATGCCGAGATACCATTCGCCCTGCTTGAAGGTGACGGGCTCGGTCTTGTACCTGCCGCCGAAGGCGAGCGTGTTGGCATAGGCCAATCCGGTCTGCGGATTGAACGACATCGGCTCCCAGTTCTTGCCGCCGAGGATCGACGGATAGACGGTGACCTTCTTACCGTCGCGCGCGTCCTTCGAGACGTCGGTCTCGATCGGCTTGCCGGTCTTCATGTCGATGCCGGTTGCCCAATTCACCTTCACGTAAGGATTGGCCGCGAGCAGCTTTCCGTTGGTGCGGTCGAGCACATAGAAGAAGCCGTTGCGGTTGGCGTCCATCAGCACCTTGGTCGGCTTGCCCTCGACATTCATGTCGGCGAGGACCATCTCGGCCACCGAGTCATAGTCGAACGGATTGTTCGGCGAGAACTGGTAGTGCCACTTGATCTTGCCGGTCTTGGGATCCATCGCCAGCACGGAGCAGGTGTAGAGGTTGTCGCCGGGACGCACCGCCGAGTTGAACGGTCCGGGATTGCCGATGCCCCAATAGACCGTGTTGAGCTCGGGATCGTAGGACCCGGTGATCCAGGTCGAGCCGCCGCCGAGCTTCCAGGTGTCGCCCTTCCAGGTGTCGCCGCCGGGCTCGTCCGGCGAGGGGATCGAATGGGTACGCCAGAGATGCTTGCCCGTCGCCGGGTCCCAGCCGTCGATGAAGCCGCGGGTGCCGAACTCGGCGCCGGAGATGCCGGTGATGACGACACCGTCGGCGACCAGCGGCGCCACCGTCATCGAATAGCCTTCCTTGATGTCGGCCGCCTTCTGCCGCCACAGCTCCTTGCCGTCCTTGGCATCGAGCGCGATCACGTTGGCGTCGAGCGTGGTACGGAAGACCTTGCCGTCATAGAGCGCGGCGCCGCGGTTGATGATGCCGCAGCAGACGATGCGCGGCGTCTCGGTGGGATACTCGACCTTGGATTTCCAGATCTGCTTGCCGGTCTTGGCGTCGACCGCCATGGTGGCGTTGTGCGAGGTCACGTAGATCACGCCCTGGTACACCAGCGGCTGCGATTCCTCGCTGCGATCGTCGTTGAAACTGTAGTTCCAGACCGGGACGAGATTCTTGACGGTGTCCTTGTTGACCTGGTTCAGCGTCGAGAAGCGCTGCAGATTGTAGCCCATCCCGTAATTGAGAACGTTCGATGTATCGGTCGCACCCTTGACCAGCTGCTCGGTGGTCTGGGCGTTTGCACACGTCGATGCAAGCATGACGAGGCTCGCGGCCATCGCAAAGCGTTTCATCCGTTCCTCCCAATATGCGCGCCTTTTGACGCTGCGGCAGCAACACTCCGCCCGAACGCAAAACACGTCAATACGAAAGTGGTAAGTGCGTCGCCGATATGTTGGATGCCAGATGCCGGTCACCTGACAGAAACCTGACAACCCACTTTCACTTGTGCGCAGACGCTGAAAAAATTCCGTGGCATGAAGCGGAGGCGGCTTCGGCCGCTCTGCTCGGGCCGTCGGGTTCCGCGAGTTGTGCAGTGCGCAGGTTGCAATTCCGGACTTGAACCGGGGCTCGCTTGTAGACTTATGTCGTTTCGATCCCCTGCGAATCGGGGGGCTGGTCAGGAGGGTTTGATGATTTCACGTCGCTCAGTTGCGCTTGCGCTCACGATTGCAGTGCTGTCCGGTCCAGCTTGGGCTGCTTCCGGCAACGCCGTAAAGATGTTCGACACCGACAATGACGGCACGCTCGATCTCGCCGAGGTGAAGAAGGCGGCCGCCGCGCTGTTCGCAAAGCTCGATCCCGATCACGACGGCACGCTTGACGCGCGCGAATTGCGCGGACGGTTAACGGCGAAGGAACTCGCCGCCGCCGATCCCGATCGCGACGGGACTCTCACGCTCGACGAATATCTCGCGGTGGTGGAGCAGCGCTTCAACGCAGCGAATCCCGACAAGGACGGAACGCTGGATGCGAAGGAGCTGAACTCGCGCGCCGGCCGCGCGCTGCTGCGCTTGTTGCGGTGAGAGACGCGGCGCTTGACTGGGAGCGAAGGCGATTTGCCCGAGAGGGAAATTCGCGAGCATAATGCGACAGTTCGCTGTGTTTGCGCTTCGATTCCAGGCTTGCGCTGCACCTGACGCAGCCCTAGGTTTTGCCCCGCGCGATGTCGCGCTCAATACCCTTGGGAGACCCGAATGGCTTGGAAAGCTCCGAAGATCGTGGAAGTGCCGGTCGGCATGGAAATCAACATGTACGCCTGCGCTGCGCGCAAGTAAGACTGACGACCTGCCGCGGCTTCGATGGCGAACGCCGTCGAAGCCGTGGTAGTGTTCGCAATGCGCCTTGGAGCCCACACGATCTGGACGGCAATTGCGTTCGGTGTTGCGCTTGCACCGGCGTGTGTCAGTGCCGAAGAGAGCTTCGATACCGAGCACATCTTCGGCTTCATGATCGGCACCGACGTCGGCAATCCCGGCGAGCGCGAATTCCAGACTCAGACCACGGGACGCTTCGGCAAGGGCGGCACCTATCGCGCCCTCCAGCAGGAGGTCGAGATCGAAGTCGTGCCGCTGCCGAACTTCCGTATCGAGGTCGGCGGCACCGCCACGCTGCATGACATCACCGGCGTTCCCGATATCGACGACCGCCGCCAGTTCAATTTCCAGGGCGCCTCGCTCGACCTGCGTTACCGCCTGCTCGACCGCGGGCGCGCACCATTCGGATTGACTGTCGCCGCCGAACTCCATGGCGATCGCATCGACGAGACCAGCGGCGCGAAGGGGCGGATGTACGGCACCGATTTCACGCTCGCTTTCGACCGCGAGCTGGTCCCGAACTTCGTCATCGGCGCGCTCAATTTGATCTATCAGCCGGAATGGGCGCGCTTCGAGGTGGCAGGTCTGTCCGAGAAGAGTTCGACGATCGGGGCGGCGTTTGGCGGCTTGGTGCGCGTGCGCCCCAATTTTCTGCTCGGTGGGGAGATGCGCTACTTCCGCCAGTATGAGGGCATCGGCCTCGGTGAGCTCTCGGGGCAGGCGCTGTTTGTCGGTCCGACCGCCTATTTCCAGCTATCGGAGAAGTCGCGGCTCACCCTGAGCTGGAGCATGCAGGCCTGGGGCCGCCCGGCCGGATCGGGCGGCAATCTCGACCTCGTCAATTTCGAGCGTCATCAGGCGCGATTGGTGTTCGGGGTAAACTTCTAGGTGTTTGTTCCGCCTCTGCCCGCGCGCTGGGAGAGGGAACATCCCGTCCGTTCGAAACTTCCCGCTCCTCGGAACGTAATCTTTCGTGCTAATCTCGATTGTCCCCTTGCGACAGGATTCCGGCATGAACCCGATTGACCTGGTGGTGACTGTGTGTGCGGTGCTCTCGCCTGCGACCTGCGAGGAGCAGCATCTGGTGTTCAACTTTGCGGGGTCGCCGAGGCAATGCGTGATGGCTGCGCCGCCCTATATCGCGCAATGGGTCGGCGACCATCCGAAGTGGCAGGCGGTGCGGTGGCGCTGCGAATATCCGCACCCGAACGACAAGGCGTGAGCCGCCTTCGTTATTTCGAGCAGTCCTTCAGGTCTTTGTCGGCGATCGAGAACACCGCGTCCGCCTTGATCTCGATGTCGCGGACGATGCACTGCCGCGCATTGGGATAGCTGACCCTGGCGTCATAGCGGCCGGGTTCGACGCCGGTGATGCGCAGCCGCTCGTCGTGGTCGACCTCCTTGTCCTTGTCGTTCAGGCACTGGTTCGGGCCCCACTCGGTCTTGCCGGCGGGCGAGAGCTGGAAGCCGGAGATCGTCTCCGTCGTCAAATTCCAGAGCCGGATGCCCTTGCCCTTGCTTTGGGCGGCGGCTTCGCCGGCCAACGTCAACAACGCGATCAAAGCCAGAAACCAACGCATCAGCCGATCCTCCCAAAGGCGACCTGTTATTCCCTGATCAGGCGCTCGCGGTTCTTTGCCTTGTCGAAATTCCTGGCGCGGTCAAGGCCGATCGGCGCGATCAGCTTCGCCGAGGCAAGATCAGCGCCCTCGAAATCGGCGTCAGTGACGGTGGCTCCGGTCAGGTCGGCGCCGCCGAGCTGAGCATTTTTGAGCGATGCGCCGGTCAGGTCGGCTCCCTTGAGGGAGGCAAATTCGAGATCGACGCGCGACAGGTCGGCATTGCGCGCGTTCAACCCTTCCAGATTGGCGGATCGCAGCACGGCGCGCATCAGCCCCATCGACTGGTTGCGCATATCGGCGCCAAGATGCGCGTTCGCAATCGAGGCGCCGATCAGGCTTGCGCCGGTGAGGTCGGCCGCGATGCGAGCACCGGCCAGGTCCGCGCCGTCCAGACGCGCGCGCGCCATCTGCGAGGCGAACAGATTGGCGCCCTTCAGGCTCGCGCCCGCGAGATCAGCGTCCAGCAGCCACGCCTGATCGAGGATCGCCTGATCAAGACGGGCACCGGCGAGTTTCGTCTTGTTGAGTCGTGCCGCACGGAGAATCGCCGTGGAAAGGTCGAGACCCGAGAGATCGAGCCCCGACAACCGCTTGCCGGTGAAATCGGCCGGCGCCCCGGGGCTGGCTTTGGCCAGGATGGCCTCGACCTCCTGCCGGCTCATTTCCGCGGAGACCATCGCGGGTGACGTGAGGTCGACGTCACGCATCATGTCCTGCGCGCTCGCCATGGTCGCGACGAGAGCGAGGCCAAGCGTCATGAGGGCGACCATTCGCTTCATCATCAGGCTCCGCTACGGGCCCTGTTTAGCACGCGCTTTGCGTCGCTGCCTATGAGGCATCACGCCCGGCGTGTTCGCCGCCATGTTCGCCTTGGATTCTCGCCACGAGGCCCGCCCTGACCGCGGCGATCTCTGCGTCGCCGCGTGCGCCACGCGGGATGCTGATGGGCACCTCTGCCAGAATTCGCGCCGGCTGCGGCGACAGGAAGAACAAGCGGTCGCCAAGGCGGATCGCATCGTCGAGGCTGTGGGTGACGAGCAGCGTCATCATGGGGCGGCTTGCGACCAGCGTCGCGATCTCGTCGCGCAGGCGGCCGGCGAGCGCGTCGTCGAGCGAGGCGAGGGGCTCGTCGAGCACGAGCAGATCGGGCTCGACCGCGAAGGCGCGGGCCAGCGCGACGCGCCGGGCAAGACCCAGCGACAATTCGCCGGGAAAGTGGCTGCGATGCGCCTCCAGCTCCAGGATCCTGAACAGCTCCGACAGCTTCGCCTCGGAGATGCCAGGAGCTGCAAGCCGCACATTCTGCTCGACCGAGCGCCACGGCAGCAGCCGCGGCTCCTGGAACACCATCCCGATCCGCGCTTCCGGTGGACGCGCGATGGTCCCGTGGAAATCGCGGTCGAGCCCGAGGATGATGCGCAGCATCGTGCTCTTGCCGCAGCCGGAGGGGCCGATCAAAACGCCGACCTCACCGGATTGAAGCGCGAAGCTGACCGGGGCCAGCACCTCGTGCGTTTCGCCCGCGGCACTCCTGAACGTCTTTCCGGAGATATCGACTTCAAGCCGCACGGGGCCGCCACCGGGTTGCGCGGGCTTCGAACGGCTGCACCAGCAAGGTTTCGATGACGAGCACGACGGCCGCGAAGGTGAGCGAATAGGCCAGCAGTCGCGGCGTGTCGAACAGCTGGAAGGCGACGCCGATCTCGAAGCCGACGCCGTTCGGCCGTCCCAGCAGCTCGGCCACCAGCACGATCTTCCATACCAGCGATAATCCGGAGCGGGCCGAGGCTGCGATATAGGGCGCAAGCTGCGGCAGCACGACGTGGCGGAACGCACGCCAGCGCGGCATCGCGAACACGGTGGCCATCTCGTCCAGCGAACGGTCGAGCGCACGCGTGCCCTCGCGCAAGGTGACGATGGCGGTCGGCAGCTTGTTGATGGCGATCGCCGCGATCGCGGCCGCTTCGGTCAGGCCGGCCCAGATATAGGCGAGCACGATCACGACCAGCGCCGGCAGGTTCAGCAGCAGGATCAACCAGGGATCGCCGAGCCGGTCGGCGAGCTTCACCCGCCCCATCAAATAGCCGATGGCACTGCCGAGCGACATCGCCAGCACGAAGGCGAGCGCGACGCGCGCCAGCGTGGCGCCGAGATGCAGGAACAGGGCGCCGCTCGATGCTTCCGCGATGATGACGTTGAGCACGGCAGGCGGGGAGGGCAGCTTTGCGCCGCCAACGAACAGCGCCGCAATCCACCAGGTCGCGAGGAACAGGGAAAACGAGAGAAGACGCAGCACCTCAGTCTCCGGGGACTGCGTGATAGAAGGTGCCGGGATCGAGCTCGGCCGCCGGCCCGACCAGGTCACGTCCGCCGATCTCGGCGAGCACGCGATAGAGCACGCGCGCATCCGCCTCCTCGTCCACGATGCTCCGGCGCGGAATGCCGTCGCGATAGCGGTCGCGGTAGGTCTTGAGGATGGCCGGATCGCTCGCGCCGGTGAGCGGCGCGATCTTCTCCCACGCGGCGTCCGAGGTGACCAGCAGCTGCTTGGCCTTGCGGGTCATCGCAATGAAACGCGCCACCGCATCGCGGTGGCTTGCGGCCCAGCTCTCGTCGAAGACATAACCGACCGCGGATACCGCGCCCTTGGCCCCCAGCTTCGGCAAAATGTCCTCGATGCCGGCGAGGCGGCGAAAGCCCTTGGCCTCGAGCTGCGCACAGAAATTCCAGAAGTTGAGGCTCGCATCCATCTCGCCATCGAGCGCCTTGGCGGCAATCAAGGGCGGCGCGCCATAGACGATGCTCGCGTCCGACTTCAGGTCGATGCCGTCCTGCTTCATCCGCGCCTGCAGCAGCAGCCAGCTCTTGTCGATCGCGCCGCCGCCGACGCCGAGCTTGCGGCCCTTGAGGTCGGCCAGCGTCTTGAGCGGCGACGAGGCCGGCACCATCACCGCGCCGAGCGCGCTGGAATAGGGATAGAAGGTGAGCTTGGCGCCGAGCACGCGCTCGCGCGACACCCACAGCCAGTCGGACAGGATGATGTCGGCACTCCCGGCGCGCAGGGCGATCTTGCCGGCCTCGGGGCTCGCGAGCTCGGTGACGTCGAGCGACAGATTGGCTTCCTTGTCGAGCCCGCCGGCGCGGATTGCGGCCAGCTCCCAGGAGAATGTTCCGGTCTTCTGCACTGCAAGGCGGATCGTATCCGCGGCGCGGCCGGGGACGGCGAGCGCCAGCGCCAGCGTCATCGCGAGCGCCAATGTTCGTCCAGGCGCTCTCAAACCAAGTGCTCTCATCACCTTGTGAGCCGTTTCCTCGAAGGGAGTGCTTTTCATGACAATACGCATAGCATAGCTTTCGTCGCAACCAGCGGGAGGACGCTCATGAATCTGGCGGGACAGCTACGACCGATTGTCGCCGCATTGGCGGTGTGGGCTGCGACCGTCTACGCCGCGCGTGCCGAGGAGGCCAACGATTATCCGACCTCGGCGCGTGCCGAATACGTCTATGGCTGCATGAAGGCTAATGGCGAGAGCCGGCAGTCGATCGAGCAATGCTCCTGCTCGATCGACGTGGTGGCCTCGATCGTGTCCTATGACCGTTACGTCACCGCCGAGACGGCGCTGAGCATGTCCCAAGTGCGCGGCAATCTCGGCGTCCAGTTTCGTACGTCCGAGCAGGCGAATTCGGCGGTGAATGATCTCAGGCGCGCGCAGGCGGAAGCCGAGGTGAGGTGTTTCTGACGGCTAGCTTCACGCCAACCGTAGTTGTCATGCCCGGGCTTGTCCCGGGCATCCACGTTCTTAGGATAGGCGCGAAGTCCGTGGATGGCCGGGACATAGGCGAGCAAAGCGACGCCGTCCTTCGGACGGCTATGCCCGGCCATGACGATCGAGAGACCTCACGTCCCCGGCTTCTCCACATCCCATTCATTGCGGAACACGTGCCCGTCCGTGTCCTTCGCCTCCGCACGGAATCGCTTGGCGCCATTTGACACATACGTGAAGCGAAGGTTCGGATCTTCCGAGATCGAGATGCCGCCCTCCATCGACAGCACGGGGCTGTCGTCCTGCGTCAGCTTCAGCTGGTGGACGAAGAAGGCGGGGACGTAGAGCTGCGTGACCTGATCCATTTGCAGCCCGGAATTGTTGGGATGGCCGATCATGATCTGCGCCTCGCGGACGCGGCTGGCCGGTGCCTCCTCGCGCGCGAATTGCCGGTAGCGCATCTGGCCGAGCCGGTTCCTGGCTTCCTCGATGTTCTTTCCTGCCGGCGCCGAGCAGCCGCCTGAGGCCTTCACATAGGTCTTGGCGACGTAGAGCTGGCCGTCGCTGAGCTCGGCAACCGCGTGGACGTCGGTATAGTTGTTGACGCGCACGCGCGTGGAGATCTCGGTGACGTTGGCATCTGCGCCGAGCTCGAACTTCGCTGCCATCGGCGCGGGGTTGCGGTCGATCACCAGCGTGATCGAACGGATGCGGCGGCTATCCGCGGGCGACAGTTTGCTGCGCAGGGTCACCGGCACGATCGCCGCGTCCTCGGCGCGATAGGGCATCTCGATGCCGATGACGTCGTTGCCGTCGTTGATCGGACGGTTGCTGAAGATGTCCTGCACCAGGCCCGGCCAGGGATCGTAAGCCTCCTCGGCGCTCGCCGGCACAGCGAAGGCGATGCCAAGCAATGCGGCGATCAGGGGCAGGCGGCGTGTGCATCCCGTCATGGTCGTGGTTCCGTGCGGACGAAGCAGTTTTCTCTGGGGCGGCGCAGCCGATCCCCCGTCCAGCGTAGCGCGTCCACTACTCCCATTCAATTTCCGAAAATGCTGCGGTTGCGTTGCGAGCATTGTAGTCGTCGAACAATTGCCAATGCGGCCGTTCCGATGCGGCCGCCTTGTCGGCGGCAGTCCGGATCGGCTCGCCCTTCTTGTTCGACGCCCGGACGTCCGCCAGCAGGGTCGTGAGATAACGCCGCTCGTCGCCGAGCGCGGCAGGCCAGTCGCTCACAGGCCCGTGACCCGGCACGACGCGCTGCGCCGGAATTTTATCGAGTTCCCCGAGCGTGCCGAGCCAGCCGCGGATGCTGCCGTCCATCACCGGAATATGGCGGAGGAAGACGAGATCGCCCGCGAACAGCGTCTTGCTGGTCTCGTCGAACACGGTCAGATCGTTGTCGCTGTGCCCGGTCGGCCAGGCCCGCAAGGTGAGGCGGCGCGACCCGAGATCGAGCGTCAGGGTATCAACGACGAGCAGGGTGGGCGGCACGATCTTCACGGGATCGATCAGTTCGCTACCCATGATGCGTCTAAAATTGTCGAGATAATACGGCCCGCGCGTCGCCAGCGCCTGCGGCAGCTTGCTGTGGCCGACGAAGCTGGTTCCCTCTGCGGCAAAGGCCGCATTGCCGAAGACATGGTCGGGATGGCCATGGGTGTTGATGACGTAGCGGATCGGCTTGGATGTGCGAGCCCGCACCGCCGCCAGCAGCGCGTCGCCCTCACGGAGGCTGCCGCCGGTGTCGATCACGGCCACCGCATCCTCGCCGACGATAAAGCCGACATTGGCGATGTCGCCTTCGTTCTCGCGGGTCATGAGGGCGGTGGTCCCGGAGTGCACGAAGATTCCCGGTGCGACTTCGCTCACAGGCAATTCGGCTGCCCCGGCGCGTGCTAGCGTTGCTGTCCCCAGCAGGGACAGGGCTGCGATCAAGGAAGCGATGCGAGACACTTTTCCGCCTCAGTTCAGATGGCTTGCCGCACTGCACTGCAACAAACCAAAGCCAACACAAAGTTTGGCAAAGCATGGCGCGTCATGCGTTGCATGGCTAGCATTCAAACAAACCGAGGAGGAAGCGCGATGACGGAGGCCGGGCGACATCGTCGCTGGTTGTTTTCACTGTGGGTCCTGGTGGCATCCTGCGCATTCGGCGACGTCGCCATTGCGCAGACCAGCGAGACCGGCGACCTCTCGTTCGAGCTGGTCGATCCAAAAGTGCTGCGCGTCTGTGCAGACCCGCGCAATCTGCCGTTCTCGAACGAGAAGGGCGAGGGGTTCGAGAACAAGCTCGCCGAGCTGCTCGCAGACAAGCTCCAGAAGAAGCTCGACTACGTCTTCTTCCCGCAGGCCACCGGCTTCGTGCGGATGACGCTGGGCGCGCATCGCTGCGACGTCATCATGGGATTTCCGCAAGGCGACGATCTCGTGCAGGGCACCAATCCCTATTATCGCACGTCATACGCGCTGGTCGCGAAAACAGGCAGCGGGCTCGATGAAGTCGATACGCTCGAAGACCCGAAGTTGAAAGGCAAGCATGTCGGCATCGTCGCCGGCACGCCGCCGGCCACCAACATGGCGATCGCCGGCCTGATGGGCGATGCAAAACCCTATCCCCTGATGATCGACACGCGCTTCGACAACTCCGCGCAGGCGATGGTCGACGACCTCGTCGCCGGCAAGATCGACGCAGGCGTGCTGTGGGGTCCGATGGCCGGGTATTATGCGAAGAAGGCCGGCTCGTTGCATGTCACGCCGCTGGTGAAGGAAACCACAGGGCCAAAGCTGGTCTATCGCATCGGCATGGGCGTGCGCCCCGCCGACCAGAACTGGAAGCGGCAGCTCAACAAGCTGATCCAGGAGAACCAGGGCGAGATCAACAAGATCCTGATCGACTTCGGCGTGCCGCTGCTCGACGAGAGCGACAAGCCGCTCGGCGCGGAGACGGCCAAGAAGACGCCATGAGGCGGCGCGTTGCCGCTGTGCTGGTTGCCGCCATTCTGGTGGCGCCGGCGTTGGCGCAGCAGCAGGAGCCGTTCGAGCCCGAGGGGTATCGCTCCGACAATTACCGCGCGCCGGTGCCGGCGACGCTCACTGGCGCGCGCGTGCTGACGACTGCGGAGGCCGAAGCAATCTGGCGTGCGAAGAGCGGCGCCTTCATCGACGTGCTGCCGCGCGCGCCGAAGCCGAAGAACCTTCCCGAAGGCACCGTCTGGCGCGATATGCCGCGAAAAAACATACCGGGCAGCACCTGGCTGCCGGACACCGGCTACGGCGTGCTGCCGCCCGCCATGGACGATTATTTCCAGCGCGGCCTCGCCCACGCCGCGCGCGGCGACAAGGCTGCGCTGCTCGTGATCTATTGCCTGGCCGACTGCTGGATGTCCTGGAACGCCGCCAAGCGCGCCTTGGCTTACGGTTATGCCAACGTCGCCTGGTACCCCGACGGCACAGATGGTTGGGAGCGCGCAAACCTTCCGACCGAGGAGATGCACCCGCAGCCGCGGCCAGAGCAGTAGGTACAGGTCGTCATGCCCGGACTTGTCCCGGGCATCCACGTTCTTCAATCCGCGTGGTTGGGCGTGGATGGCCGGGACAAGCCCGGCCATGACGCCGTGCGGCGCGCGGGGACAGGTGAAGATGCAGGGTTACTGCTTCTGCAGCTTGGTCAGCGTGCCCGTACCGTTATTGTCGGTCGCCGAGTACGTCACCMTGTCGCCGGCATGGACGGCATCCAGCATTGCGGCGTCCTTGGCCTTGTACTCCTGAAGCGTGCCGGCGCCGCCTGCGCTGCCGCCGACCGTGCCCTTCTGTGTCTGCTGGATCGAGATCGTGCTGTTGAGCCGGTCGATTCTGGTGACCATCCCGGTCATGTCGTCAGCAAAAGCAGGGGACGCAAGCGTGCTGATGGCTGCAGCGCATGCGAAGATGAATTTTGTTGTTCCCATCGAGGCCTCCCGACGTCTTGGAGTTCACGTCGACAAGCCATCCTAGAGCGATTTGGTTCCGGCTGATAGCGCGGCAAAGGGTAACGATGGCGCTGATATCGCGGGAACCTTCCGAAAGTCGTCGTCAGCGAGGCTGACGCTATTCCATTTCCTGCTGGATCACGCGTCCGAGAGCGAACAGGCGCTGGTCAATCGCGGTCGGAACCTCGCAGACGAACCGCACCACCTTGTGGCGATCTTCGAAAATGCGGGTTTCCCAGATCAACTGGTTGCTGAGCGCATCGACCTTTGCGTCGTCGCGTGGTGTCGCGCTCTGGAGCGCCTGGAGCTGGATCGACTCCTCGCGGATCTTGTCGGCCGCCTCGCGCTGTTTGCGGCTGACGCGTTCGAGCCCGTTCATGACCTGCGAGCGCTGGGCGTTGAGCGTGTCGAACAAGCCGGCGAACAACAGCTTGGCGTTCGCCGTCTTGTCAGCGGCGGAGCCGGCCAAAAACTCCTTCACCGACTTCTCGGCCTCGTCCATCGGCGTCTTCCGCGCTGACAGTTTTGAGACCAGCGCGGTGACCTTTGCGTCGTCCTTCCATTTGGTCTCGGCGTCGTCGAGTGCGGGACCGGCCCAGACGGCGGCGAGCGAGATGTCCGGCACCTTGGCCTGCGTGCAAGGCCAGTTGGGATAGCGTGGATCGGCGGCGCACGCAGCCGTGCTCGCAACGGCGAGCGCAAAAGCGGCCATGGCCAGAACCTTCATCCTTCGCCTCCCGCAGGGCCCCGTCGCGCCAGCCCGCGCGAGGGATCATAGGCCAGAATCGCGCCGATCATGAAGACGATTGTGCAGGCCGCCACCACCGCCAGCGAGATCCAGTTGATTTGCCCGTAGAATGCAAAACGGATCAGTTCGACCGCATGGGTGAACGGGTTGGCCTGGCAGAGATAGTAGAGATAGGGGCTGCCCTCCTGCACCCGCCAGAGCGGGTAGAGCGCGGAGGAGGCGAAGAACATCGGAAAGATCACGAAGTTCATTACGCCGGCAAAACTCTCGAGTTGCTTGATGCCCGAGGAGATCAGCATGCCGAGCGAGCCCAGCATCAGTCCGGACAGGATCAGCGCCGGCAGCACGGTGAGATAGCCGATGGGGGGAGGGGTGATGTCCCAGAACCAGGCGATCAGCAGGAACGCATAGACCTGGAGCAGCGACACCGCGGTGCCCGCCAGCAGCTTGCAGAACAAGAGGAACCCGCGCGGCAGCGGGCTCACCAGCAGCGTCCGCATATTGCCCATCTCGCGGTCGTAGACCATCGAGAGCGAGGACTGCATGCCGTTGAAGAGCTGGATCATCGCCATCAGCCCGGGCGCGATATAGACCTCGTAGAGGATGTAGGTCTCGTAAGGCGGGATGATCGAGATGCCGAGCACCTGGCGGAAGCCGGCGGCGAAGATGAACAGCCATACCAGCGGCCGCACCAGCGCCGAGACGAAGCGCTCGCGCTGATGCAGGAAGCGCAGGCCCTCGCGCCAGACGATGCCGGTGAGGCAGGTCATGTATTCCGCGGTCGAGAAACCGCGCGGTGTATCCCGCGTCGTGATGCTGCTCATGCGCCGCCTCCCGGCATCGTCTGCGCACCGGTCAGGCGCATGAAGGCGGTGTTGACGTCCTGCGCGCCGGCATCGGTGATGACGCGGCTCATCGGCCCCTGCGCCAGCACCTTGCCCTGGTGCAGCACCACGAGGTCGTCACCGGCGATGATCTCGTCGAACAGATGCGTGGCCCAGAGCACGCCGATGCCATGCTCGGTCACGAGCTGGCGGACATGGCTGATGATGTCGGCGCGCGCCTTGACGTCGAGGCCGACGGTCGGCTCGTCCAGCAACAGCAGCCGCGGCCGGTGCAGCAGGGCGCGGGCAATCTCCAGCCGCCGCATCTGGCCGCCCGAGAGATCGCGCACCTTGCTGCCGGCACGCTCCGAGAGGCCGATGCGGCCGAGCAGCTCGCCGCTGCGCGCGGCCGCCTCGCGCCGGCTGATGCCGTGGAGTGCGGCGTGATAGAGCAGGTTCTGCGTCAGCGACAGGTCGAGATCGAGCGTGCGCGGCTGGAATACGACGCMGAGCAGCCGCAGCGCCTCGCCGGGGCTCTTGCTGATGTCGTGGCCGAAAATGCCGACGCGGCCGCTCTGGATGCCGAACAGGCGCGTGATCAGCGAGAACAGTGTGCTCTTGCCCGCGCCGTTGAGCCCGAGCAGCGCCGTGAAGCTCGCGGGCTGCACATGGAAGGAGACGTCCATCAACGCCCGGCGCGGCCCATAGGAATGGCTGACGCCGTCGATCGACAGCGCCGGCACCGCGGCCGCTTCCAGCCTCGGCATCTCCTGCGGTTCGGCGATGGGAGCAGGGCTGGTCATGGCGAGATCGTAATGCCCCAGGGCAGTTCGCCCACCTGAATGGTCTTGATCACCTTTTGCGCGGCGACGTCGATCACCGAGACGTCGTTCGACACGCCGTTGGTAGTGAGCAGATATTTCTCGTCCGGCGTGAACGCCATGTGCCAGACCCGCTGTCCCACCAGCAAATATTTCGTCACCTTGCGCGAGGCGACGTCGACCACGGCGATGCGGTTGGCGGGGCCGAGCGCGACGAAGGCGGTCTTGTCGTCTTTGGTCATTCCGATGCCGACCGGCTGGATCGCCTCTTTCCGCAACCCCGGAATCTCGAAATTGACCTTGCCGGTCACCTCATGCTTTTTGGGATCGATGATCGAGACCGTGCCGCCGATCTCCGAGGACACCCACAACTCTGAACTGTCGTGCTTGAATTCGGCAAAGCGCGGCCGCGCGTCGACCAGCACGTTGGCGACGATCTGGCGCGACGAGGTGTCGATGAAATGCGCCATGTTGGTCGTCTCGGACGTGTTGATCAGCGTCTTGCCGTCCGGGCTGATGGTCACGCCCTCGGGCTCGACGCCGACCTGGATGTCGCCGAGCCGCGCGCGCTTCTCCAGATCGATCACGGTCACCGTGTTGTCGTTCTCGTTGGCGACATAGAGGATTTTTCCGGCCGCATCCTGCGCGAACAATTCCGGGTCGGGCCCGGAGGGCAGGCTGTCCACGATCGCTTGCGTCTTGGCATCGATCACCTGGATGGTGTCGTCGTCGCCGACCGCGACCATCACGAACTTTCCGTCGCGCGTGAAATCGATGCCGCGCGGGCGCTGGCCGACCTTGATGGTCTTGGTCACGGTCCAGCTGTCGGTGTCGATCACCGAGACCGTGTTGCTCTTCTCGTTCGAGACATAGGCGATGAAGGCGTGCGCGGGCGCGGCCGCAAGCGCCAGTCCGGACAGCAACCCCACACGCCACATGCGCAACATTCGCGTCCTCATTTCAGCTTGCATTTGCTCTCCGGGCGGTCGTAGCCGAGCGTGTCGAGCTCGGAGACCTGGTGCAGAAATCCCTCCTGCGGCGACACCGACACCACCATGCGGCCGTCGACCAGCAGGATCGGCTGGCGCAGCTGCAGGTTCCAGTCGCGCAGGGTCAGTCTTGTGCCCTTGAAGGCAGCGACCGAGAAGTCCGGCCCCTTGATGAAGTCGGTGACTTTCTTGACGTCGCCGGAATTGGTACGCGAGGTGGCCTCGCCGATCATGCGCACCGCCGTCCAGGCCTGCATGTCGAGCGCGGTCATGCGCCGCGAATTCAGCTTGATGAAGCGGTTCTGCATCTGGATCGCGCCCCACTGGTCCTGCGATGCGTCCCAGCTGCGCGGCACGAGGCCGGCCGAGCCTGCGACGGGGCGCGGATCCCAGGTGCGATAGGGCAGATAGGCGCCGAACACTTCGCTCTCGTCGGCGGCGACCAGCACGTCATAGGCCGGCAACTGTTGCGTGAACACCGGCATCTGGCGCTGGATCAGCGTGACACCGCTATCGGTGCGGCGCGCGCCGCCCTTGTCCTCGAAGGTCTTCTCTTGCACGATCTTGGCGCCGAAGCGTGTGGCGGTACGCCGGAGTGCGTCTGCAAACAGCTTGTCCTCGTCATGCGAGCCGACCACGAGCACCCAGCGCTTCCACTGCTTCCACACCAGATATTGACCGAGCGCATCGGCCAGCATCGCGCGCGTCGGTGCGGTGTGGATGACATTGGCGCGGCAATCGGCCTCGCGCAGGCGCTCGTCGATCGCGCCGGCGTTGAACAGCAGCGTGCCGCGCTCGCGCAGGGCGTCCGAGACCTTCAACAGCGCGTCGGCCGGCAGGTCGGCGATGATGAAGCCGTTTTTCTCGGCGAGCGCAGCCGCAGCCTCAACCGGATCTTCGCCTTCCCTGATGCGGCGCTCCTCCAGCGTGAAACGCTGGTTGAGGAATTTTCCCGTGGTGTTGTTGTCCTCGATGGCGAGGCGCGCGCCGGCGACGCCGTCATTCTCCGCGGGCTGCTCGACCAGCGACAGCGTCGATCTGGTGCCGGCGACGCCGAGATAGCCGACGCCGATCTGCACCGGGTCGGCCGCGAGCGCGCTCGTCGCGGCAAGACCCAGGCCGATCAGGCCGACCAACCATCGGATCATGTTTCCTCCAGATGTTCTCCCTGGCTTGACCGCCGGTGGAGAATTGTCTCTGCTAAAGCATGACCGATTTGGCCCGGCTTGCAACCCCGCATTTCGTCCCCGCGCGCGCGAGGCCGGGAATCACGATCATGCGAGCGCTGATCTGTTTCGCAGCTTTGCTGTTGACGGGTTCGGTCGCGCTCGCCGATCCGCCCAAGCTCGCGGTGTTCGATTTCGAGCTGATCGACACCAGCCTTCCCGGCGAGTTCTACGGCTCCAGGCCGGAGGAGGCGCGGCTCGAGCGCATCGGCGAGCAGCTGCGCAAGGAACTGGCGCTGTCGGGAAGGTTCCAGCTGCTCGATATCGCGCCGGTCAGGGATGCGGCCCGTCACGCCAATTTGCAGGCCTGCGGCGGCTGCGACCTCAAGCTTGCCGGCCAGCTCGGCGCCGACCTCGAGATCACCGGCATGGTGCAGAAGGTCTCGAACCTGATCATCAATCTCAACATCTATTTGCGCGACGTGAAGACCGGCAACGTGATCACCGTCGCCAGCGCCGACATGCGCGGCAACACGGACGAATCGTGGTCGCGCACGATGAGCTACCTGATCCGCAATCGATTGCTGGCGCCGAACTACGGGAAGCCGGAGTAGGGCGCTCTTCTTCGCCTCTCCCCGCGTGCGGGGAGAGGCCGGAATTTGCGGAAGCAAATTCCGGGTGAGGGGGAGTCTCCGCGAGTCCAATTCTCACCGTCGCTGCCGAAGCAGCCCCTCACCCCGACCCTCTCCCCGTAAGAACGGGGAGAGGGGAAGGAGAGAGCAAACCTCACCCCTTCAATCTTTCCGCATGCCAGTGCAGATGATCGCCCATGAAGGTCGAGATGAAATAATAGCTGTGGTCATATCCCGCCTGCCGCCGCAGCGTCAGCGGGATGCCCGCCTTGGTGCAGGCGGCCTCGAGCAGCTCGGGCTTGAGCTGTTCTTTCAGGAAATTGTCGGCCTCGCCGACGTCGACGAGGAAGCCGGAATATTTCGCACCGTCCTCGATCAGCGCCACGGTGTCGTGGTTGCGCCAGGTCTCCTTGTTCGGTCCGAGATAGCCGGTCAGCGCCTTGATGCCCCAGGGCACGAGCGAGGGCGCCACGATCGGCGCGAACGCGCTGGCCGCGCGATAGCGGTGCGGATTGCGCAGCGCGACCGTCAGCGCGCCGTGGCCGCCCATCGAATGGCCCATCACCGATTGCCGCTTGGCGTCGACCGGAAAATTCTCCGCCACGAGCTTGGGCAGCTCGTCGGTGACATAGCTCCACATGCGATAGTTGCGCGCAAACGGCTCTTGCGTCGCGTCGACATAGAAGCCGGCGCCGAGGCCGAAATCATAGGCATTGTTGGCATCGCCCGGCACGTCGGGCCCGCGCGGGCTGGTGTCCGGCGCGACGAAGATCAGGCCGAGCTCGGCGCAGGCTTTGCGGAATTCGCCCTTCTCGGTGACGTTGGCATGCGTGCAGGTGAGGCCGGAGAGATACCAGACCACGGGCAGCTTTGCGCCGGCCGCATGCGGGGGAACATAGACCGAGAACACCATGTCGGTTCCGGTCGCCTGGCTGGCATGGCGGTACACGCCCTGCACGCCGCCATAGGAAGTGTTGGTCGAGACAGTCTGGATCGTCATGCCGTTATGCTCCGTGGCATCTTACCACATCAAGATTGCAACGCTTGTGTGACCGAATTCGTGGCGGTGTATGCGTCAGGCGACGCCGCTGTCGATCGCCAGCCGCACCAGCTCGACCGAGGTCTTCACGCCGAGCTTCTGTCGCATGATCGAGGAGGTGTTGGCGACAGTCTTGTAGGACGACTGCACCAGCCAGGCGATCTCGGACAGGCTCTTTCCGGCGCTGAGGAGCCGCAGGATTTCCATCTCGCGCGCGTTCAGCTTCGACAGCGGGCTTTGCGCCAGCGTCGGTCCTGCAAACGCGATGCTGCGCGCGATCGCGGTCGGCAGATAGGTGCCGCCGCCCCCGACGGCGCGGATCGCCTCGACGAGGTCGTCGGGGTCGCCGGTCTTGGAGACGTAGCCCTTGGCCCCGCACTCGATCGCGCGCGCGGCGAACGCAGGGTCGTCGTTCATGCTGAACATGATGATGCGGGCCTCGGGCGCACGTTCGAGGATGCGGCGCGCGAGCTCGAAGCCGGAGACGGTCGGCAGGTTGATGTCGATGATGCAGAGGTCGGGGCGCTCGACAATGAAGACGCATTCGCCGTCCTCGGCGTCGGCGGCCTCCAAAATCTCGATCTCGCCCTCGTCGGCCAGCACGGCACGGCAGCCGGAGGCGACAATGGGATGATCGTCGACGATCAGAATGCGCATAGGCGTTCCCCGCGACAGCCTCGGCCTGCTTTTCCGCCGCATGATCCGAACAAGAACGCTGCACGCGTCTCATGTCGCCTCATGCAACCCGGCCGGGATTGCTGTACGCTTTCGATTAGATATCGGGCGCTTCGCCTCTGTCAACGTCATCGGACAGGCGCGGGCCAACCTTCGCGAGGCACGGGCGGCACCAATGTGGCAAAATCTATCGTTGCGCGCGCGCATCAACCTTCTGCTGGCGCTGCTGCTGGCGCTGGGGCTCGCCGTCAATATCGGCCGCCAGGTCGCGGAAGCCGGGCCGCGCGTGCAGGCCGAGGACCAGAGCGTGATCCGGCTTGCGCGCGAATTCATCGAGATGATCGTTGCGGATCTGAACGAGGCGCCCGATCCGGATGCCAGGTTGAACCAGATCGCGCGCGATCTGAGCCGCCTGCGCCATGTCAGCATCGCGCTTCAGGACGCCGGCGGTAACCCGCTGACGCCGCCCCGGCCTGCCGACGACGACGCGCGCGGACCGCCGGCCTGGTTCGTCGGCCTGGTTCATCCCGAGCAGACCACGGTGAGCGTGCCGGTCTCGGTCCATGGCAAGCCGGGCTCGTTGGTGATCACCGCGCATCCCGATGACGAGATCGCCGAGATCTGGGACGCCATCGTGACCCAGCTCGAGGTCGGCTCGGTGATCGCGCTCGCGTTGTTCCTGGTGATGATGACGGTGGTCGGCCGCGCGCTCGCGCCGCTGCAGTCGCTGGCGCAGACGATGACCGCGATCGAGGGCGGGCATTATGACGCGCGCGCCACGCCGGGCGGTGCGCCCGAGCTGGCCGCGATCTGCGGCAAGCTCAATCATCTCGCGGCGGCGCTCGGCGAGGCGGTGGAGGAAAAGCGGCTTTTGGCCGAGCGCGCGGTGTCGCTCCAGGACGTCGAGCGCAAGGAGATCGCGCGCGAGCTGCACGACGAATTCGGGCCGTATCTGTTCTCGCTGCGCGCGCATGCGAGCGCGCTGGCGAAGCTCGCGGACGGGCGCGCGCCGAATGCCGACTCGGTCCGGAAGCACGGCAGCGCCTTGCTGGAACAGATCAACCAGCTCCAGCAGTTCACGCGCCGGGTGCTGGAGCGGCTCCGGCCCGTCGGCCTTGCCGAGCTCGGCCTGCGCCAGGCGCTGGAATCGCTCTCGCGGCTGTGGCGGGAGTCGCATCCCGACGTCGCGATCGAAACCGTGATCTCCGCTACGCTCGGGGTCACCGGCGAGACGGCCGACCTCACCATCTACCGCATCGTGCAGGAGGCGCTCACCAACGTGTTCCGCCACGCCGGCGCGACGTCGGTCAATGTCGTGATCGAGCCCGTCGAGCAGGCCGGCGGCCGCGGCTATGCGCGCGTGCGGGTCAGCGACAACGGCCGCGGCATGGAGCCGGGCCAGCAGCTCGGCTTCGGCCTCGTCGGCATGCGCGAGCGCATTCTGGCGCTGGGCGGCACGCTCAACGTCGTCTCCGGCGACGGCGGCTTGACCGTGGAGGCGCTGGTTCCGACGGCGGCGTCCTGATTGCATCGGGAAAAATTCCCGATTTGGTCGGGAAAACGGGTGCGGATAGTGCCAGACCTTTTGTGGCTGGCGGACTCACTGCCGCCGAATACACTCATCTCAACCAAACGGCGAAAATCAAAACAGCCGGTGGTCACGGATGGGAAGGCAGGGATGGGCAAGCCTCTTTGGTTCAAGCGTCGTTTGTTGATAGCCTCGGTGTCGACGGGGCTGGTGTCGGGCTTGGTCCTTGCAGGCCCCGCCGCAGCCGCGCAGGATGAGGAAACCAACGTCCAGAATCTGCCGGCGGTCGAGATCACGGCACCACCGCCGTCGGCCGTGAGGCGCAGTGCGCCAACGCGGCCGGTCGCACGGGTAGGGGCGCCGGCGTCCGCCGCTCCGAAGACACGCCTTTACGTCTACCCGACCTCACCGGGCACCGGCCGAGGTCTCGATGTCGACAAGGTGCCGTCCGCGATCAATGCGGTTGATGCCAGCCAGATCAGGCGTACCGCCTCGCCGGATATCGCCATTGCCCTGCAGCAGTACGTGCCTGGTCTCAGCATCAATGAAGTGACCGGCAATCCATTCCAGCCCGATGTGCAGTTTCGCGGCTTCGTCGCTTCACCTCTGGCCGGCACGCCGCAGGGCCTCGCCGTCTACCAGAACGGCGTACGCATCAACGAGGCGTTTTCCGACACTGTTAATTGGGATCTGATCCCGACGGCCGCGATCCGATCGGCGCTGGTCGTGACTAACAATCCGGCATACGGCCTCAATGCCCTCGGCGGTGCCATCGATCTGCAGATGAAGAACGGCTTCAACTATCAAGGGGCCGAGATCGATATCATGGGCGGCTCATTCGGCCGCATCCAGGGCTCCGCACAATGGGGCAAGCAGGTCGACAATAATTGGTCGGTCTACGGAGCGCTCGAAGGCGTTCACGACAATGGTTTCCGCAATTTCTCGCAATCGGATGTCCGGCGCTTCTATGGCGACGTCGGGTATCGTTTCGAAGGCAACGAGTTTCACCTCAATGGCGGCGTCGCCAACAATTCCCTGGCGGGACCCAGCACTGTTCCGGCCGAATTGCTCCAGCAATATTGGGGGGCGACCTACACAACGCCGCAAACCATCTCCAACAAGGTCGGCTATCTCAACCTGACCGGCAAGGTGGAGGCGACGCCGACCTGGACCTTTGAGGGCACGGCGCATCTGCGGAGCTTCAAACAGAGCACCGTGGACGGAAACCCGACCGACGCCCAGGCATGTGCCGATCCAACGCTCCTGTGCTTTGGCAATGATACGGTCCCGGCTTTTGGCCTGAATGGCGTTCAGCTCGCCAATACCTTTGCGCCAGACGCCATCCTCAGCGAGATCGATCGCACCAGCACGAAATCGACCACCTTTGGCGTATCCGGTCAGGCAACCAACACCGACCAGCTGTTCGGTCATGAGAACCGCTTCGTAGTTGGCGCGAGCTATGATGTCAGCAGCACGCGCTTCACCGGCAGCGCTGAATTAGGAACCATAGGCACGAACTATGTCGTCACGGGCAGCGGCATATTCCTGGGTCCCTCCGGTGACCCGACATCGGTTGGTCCCGTGTCGCTTCGCACCGTCAACCAATATCACGGGCTCTATGCGCTTGACACGTTCAACGTGGACGATCGCTTTGCGGTGACGGCAGGCGGGCGATTCAATGCGGCCCGTGTCACGCTGATGGACCAGCTCGGCACCGCACTCAATGGCGATCATACCTATGATCGGTTCAATCCGATCATCGGCGGCACCTACAAGATCACCTCTGAAGTGACTGCCTATGCGGGCTATTCCGAAGCCAACCGGGTACCCACGCCACTCGAGCTCGGCTGCGCCGATCCGGCGAGGCCATGCATCATCGGGCAGTTCCTGATCGCTGACCCCTCACTGCAGCAAGTCGTATCCAAGACCTTCGAAGCGGGCTTCCGCGGCACCAAGGAATTGAACATCGGCTCGCTCGGCTGGAAAATCGGTGCCTACCGTGCCACCAACTACGACGACATCCTCGCCACCCCAATTCCGGGCCTGACTGGCTTCGGCTTTTTCCAGAACGTCGGCCGGACGCGCAGGCAGGGTATCGAAGCCGAGGTGAGCCTGAAGTCGAATGTGCTTCAGTTCCAGGCGAGCTATGCGTTCCTGGACGCGCGCTTCCTCGACGCGCTGACGCTTGGCTCAGAGAGCCCGTTCGCCGACGCCGGCAACATCCAGGTCTTGCCGGGCAATCACATTCCGCGCCTCCCTAGCCACCTTATTAAGGCAAGCATCGAATATGCGGTTACCGATGTCTGGAAGGTCGGGGGTGACGCGCTCTTTGTCTCAAGCCAGTATTTCGTCGGCGACGAGTCCAACCAGTTTCCGAAGCTGCCGTCCTACGCCGTGTTCAATCTCCACACCTCTTACCAGATCACAAAGAACCTGCAGATTTACGGTCGCGTCGCCAACATCTTCGACAACCGCTACTCGACCCTTGGCACCTTCTTCGATAGGGAGGCCTTGCCCAACTTCACCAATGGCGGTGCGGAATTCACCGACCCGCGCTCGCTGAGCCCGGCAAGGCCCCGTGCGTTCTATGCGGGCATGCGGATGACGTTCTGAGTTCGACACGCAAGGCCGGCCGCCTCCGGAGGGCGAAAGACATCGCCTTTACTCCGCCCAGCCTCGGGCGAGGATCGCCGCTTGCTGCAAGGAAATGCGCCGGACCAGCGGATCTGCATGGCGGTGTACCAGCTGCCAATCCGTGCTGTCCTTGCGATAGATCTCCGTGACGCGCAGCGACCAGTCCTGGGCAGGCAGGCCGCCGACCTCCGCGCGCTGGCGTTCGATCATGACGAGCGCAACGAGCCCGTTCGAGGCATAGGTCTGCAAGACCTCCAGTCCGGTTTCCCCGCTCCTGAAATATTGCGCCAGGTCAGCCAGCCGTTTTGGGCTGTTGTCGAATCCGAAGCTGGCAGGGCCACCGAAGGGCTGCATCAGCGTGAAATCCGGGGCAATCCGGACCAGCTGCGACCAGCGGCCCATGTCGCCACGCATGAAAGCGGCATTCTTCTCGCCGGCGAGCTTGATGAGACCGGCTGTCGCGTCGTCCCCGGCGGCTGCATTGGCTGGAAGCTGACCGGAAGCAGGAATTGCCGCCGCTGCCATCATCATCGAGCGCCTCGACATCCTGTGCGGCGAGTCCCGGTTGTCCGGCGAGCCATGGCCCTTGCTCACCCCTTTCGCCTTTCTGATCATTTCGAAGCTCCTGATTGCACGATCTACGCATTCCATGAGGCCTTGATCTCGATGAATCCAGCGATATGATTTCRGCAATATGCTGAACCAAATTGATCTATCCAGGGTCGAACTAAATCTCCTTGTGCTCTTCCGCGTGGTCCTGGAAGAACGCCATGTCGCGCGCGCGGCCGCGCGACTGAACCTGACGCCGTCCGCTGTCAGCCACGCGCTTGGCCGGCTGCGCCTTGTTTTGAACGACCCGCTGTTCCTGCGAACGCCGAAGGGCGTCGTTCCAACGGAGCGGGCCCTGGAGCTTGACCACCCGATCGCCGAAATCATCGCGCGCGTCGAACAACTGGTTGGCTCGGCTAGACCATTCGACCCTGCAAAAAGCCATCGCCGCTTTACGATCGGCGCACCCGATGCTGTTCTCGCCTCGACAACGGGGCAGCTACTCGGTTCGATCGCGAGCAGGGCGCCCCACATCGACATCGGATTGATCCATGTGATGCCCGCGCCCCGCGGCGGCGCGATCGGCGAACCCTGGCACGAGTGCCTCGAGATGCTCGAAAGACGAGAGCTGGACATCGCGATGCTGCCGCTGCCGGCGGTATCGCCGCGTTTCGAGGCGCGCAGGCTCTACGACGAGGAATTCGTGCTGGCCATGCGCAAGGGACACGCCTTCGCCAGAGCTCCGACACCCGCGGCTTTCTCGCAATCGCAGCATCTGCTGGTGTCTCTCAGCGGTGAGCCACGCGGCTTCGTCGATGAGATGTTGGCAAAGCGCGGTCTCAAGCGCCGCATTGCCTTGACTGTCCCGAACTTTATGATGGCGCTGGTCCAGCTTGCAGGGTCCGAACTGATCGCTGCATTGCCGCGGCGTCTGATGCAGCAGCACGCCGGGCATTTCGGATTGATGTTCGTCGAGCTGCCTTTCGCCCGTAAGCCGGATACGATCTGCGCCATCGCGACCAAGGCTGCGATGAAGGACGCCGGCGTTGCATGGCTGATGGAAGTTGTCTTCGCCTCGGTCGGAGCAGGTCGGAACCGCAATCGGTAGCGCGCGCGCTCAGTTGGGTGGCCCCCAAACGGTTTCGTCCGTCCAGCCCAGATCGGCAAACTCGGATGCCCTCAACGGCGCTTCGGCAGTTGAAAAGAACTCGTCGAGCTGCGGCGGCTTGACGCGCGTTCCCGATAACATCGTATGCGCCTGCCCACGGTGGTGAATTTGATGCTGAATGAGATGCATCAGCAGCCGGTCGCGTCGCTCTATCTGGACACTGGGATCTCGATTGATCCGCACGTCTTCGTTCAACGAGGCGGGTGTCAGGGCATCGCAGACGCCGATGAAGCGGCGGTCCATCGATGCTTGAGCTTCCGAGAGCCCTGCAAGAGCTGGAAATGGGATCGGATCCTCCCAGGCCTTCGGCCCAAGCCATCCGCCCTCGAGTGCATCGACGTAAAAGAGGTCAACGACATAAATATGGTTCAACGTCCGCTGTAGGCTCGGGAAGAAGCCCGTCCGCTCGACCTCAAATTCGCCTTGGCTCAGCTCGGCGCACGCGCGGAGCAACCGGTGGTTCGCCCAGGCATTATTG
>NZ_JBFUGY010000026.1:0-122321 GCF_056402655.1 Bradyrhizobium sp. P3_C3
TCGATACGTCGATACCAACCGCGATGATATCCATGGTCACCCTTCCTTGCCTAATCGGGCTTCGCACTTTGCGGCCCAGGCGACTGTTCGGGTTCAATGGACTAACGGACGGGGCACCTCTCTCACCCACGGCCTGCAACGACCTGGGGGTTTGCGGGCTCCCGTCCGTCACCGCAACGTCTACAATAGCAGACCTGCGGCGCTTCGACTTACAAGGGGGTACAGGTCCCTCGACGATCTCACATGTGGAGAGAGGCCCCTCACCCCGACCCTCTCCCCGTAAGAACGGGGAGAGGGGGAAGAAGAGCCTAATGCGCCGGCCCACCGGCCGCCTTCACGCGCTGGGTCAGCACCACCGCGATCGCGGCGATCACCAGCACGATACCGATCACCGCAAACGCGTCGGAATAGCCCATCACCAGCGCCTGGCGCTTGACCGTCTTGCCGAGCGCGATGATGGCCTGCTCGCGCGCGGCGTGGGGGTCGGGCACGCCGTGGTTCATGAAGTAGTCCGTCATCTGCGCGATGCGGGTGCGGACTTCCTCGCGGCCGAGCGTGACCGACTGGCCGATGATGTTGGAGTGGAACTGCTCGCGCTTGGTGATGATGGTGGCGAGCGTCGCCGTGCCGATCGCGCCGCCGAGATTGCGGAACATGTTGCTGATGCCGGAGGCCGCGGCCGCGTCCTGCGGCGCGATGCCGCCCGTCAGCACCGAGGTCAGCGGCGTCAGCACCATGGCCTGTCCCACGGCACGCACGATGTTCGGAATCCAGAGCTGGTCGCCGGCATAGTCCGGCGACATCGCCGTGTTCATGAAGCAGCTATAGGCGAAAATCAGAAGTCCGGTGATGGCGATGTAGCGCGTGTCGAAGCGTTGCATCAGCTTCGGGATCAGCGGGATCAGCACGAGCTGCGGCAGGCCGGTCCAGGCCAGCACGTTGCCGATTTGCTCGGCATTGTAGCCCTGCGCCTGGCCGAGATAGGCCGGCAGGATGTAGACCGAGCCGAACAGCGCGAAGCCGACCATCGTCATCGCAATGGTGCCGAAGCCGAAATTACGCTGCGTCAGGAGACGCAGCCGGATCAGCGGCTTCTCGATCGTGAGCTCGATCGTGACGAACAGCGTCAGGCTGACGGCCGCGATCACGGCGAGCTTGACGATGAAGGGCGAGGAGAACCAGTCGTCCTTGTTGCCTTCCTCGAGCACGGCCTGCAGTGCCGACAGCCCGATCGCCATGGTGACGATGCCGGCCCAGTCGCCTTCCTTCAACAGGCCGAGCTGCATCTTCTGCTTCTCCAGCGTCAGATAGAGCGCGGCCACCATCACCGCGGTCGGAATTACGTTGACGAAGAAGATCGTACGCCAGCCGTAATTCTCCGTGAGATAGCCGCCGATGGTCGGTCCGATCGCGGGTGCAAAGGTGACGGACAGCGCGAAGATCGCAAGCCCCACCGGCTGCTGCGGCTTCGGCAGCTTGGTCAGCACCAGCGTGAACGCCATCGGGATCAGCACGCCGCCGGCAAAGCCCTGCAGGCCGCGCATCGCGATCATCGACGGCAAATCATGGGTGAAGGCGCAGGCGACCGAGAACGCCGCGAACAGCGCCGCGCTCGCCAGCATGTAGCGGCGGAACGAGAACACGCGGCTCAAATAGTCGGTCAGCGGGATCACGATGATCTCGCCGATCAGATACGACGTCGAGATCCAGGAGCCGTTGTCGGCGCCGGTACCGATGCCACCCTCGATGTTGGCCAGCGAGGCGTTGGTGATCTGGATGTTCAGGATCGCCATGAACGAGCCGATCATGGCGGCGAGCACGGCGATCCAGATCGCGGCACTCGCGCGGTTCGGGTCGGCTATTGCCGGATCAGGCGTCGCGACCGGTGTTGCTGGCGTCGAAAGTGAGAGGCTGTTTGACATGGCACGACCCTCCGGAAACGAGCTTCGCCTTTACGTTTGTCTTGGGCGTCACGGCCGCATTCGCGGTCGGCGCGGTCGAACGTGTTGCAATGGTCGGGATCACCGACATGCCCGGCCGCAGCGCGATCGCGGGACCGTGCGCGGCATCGAGCGCGATCTTGACGGGGATGCGCTGCACCACCTTGGTGAAATTGCCGGTGGCGTTGTCGGGCGGCAGCAGCGCGAATTCCTGGCCGCTGGCCGGCGCGATGGAATCGACGTGACCGTGAACGACCTGACCCGGGAAGGTGTCGACCTCGATATCGACGGCCTGGCCGGCCTGCACGTGGGTCAGCTGCGTCTCCTTGAAGTTGGCGACCACATAGGCGCCCTCGGCCGGCACGATGGCCATCAGCTGCGTGCCCGCCTGTACGAACTGGCCGACGCGCAAGGAGCGGTTGCCGACCACGCCGTCGATCGGGGAGACGATCGTGGTGTAGCCCAGATTGAGCTCGGCCTGACGCTGGAGTGCGGCCGCGCGCGCGGCGGCGGCCCTGGCTTGCAATATCTCAGCGTTGAGGAGATCGACCTGCTTCAAGGCGGAGGTGAGATTGGCGATATCGCGCTGGATCGCCGCGTCTGCGCCGGCGTCGCGCGCTTGCGCCTGCTGCGCGTTCTGCACGCTGCCGAAACCCGTTGCCGCGAGATCGGTGTAGCGCTTGTTCTCCTGCTTCGCGAAAACCTTCGCGGCATTGTCGACATCGATGGTCGCTCTTGCCGCCGCGATCACGGCTTGCTGGACCTCGAGCTGCGCTTGCTTGCTTGTCACCGTCGCATTCGCGGCGGCGACGTCGGCCTTGGCCTGGTCGAGCGCGACGCGGAAGTCGCGATCGTCGATCCTGGCGAGCACCTGGCCGGCCTTCACATGCTCGTTATCGCCGACCAGGACGCGGTCGAGGTAGCCGCTGACCTTCGGCGCGATGTTGGTGTTGTCGGCCTTCACATAGGCGTCATCGGTGGAGACGAGGTACTGCCCGACGGTCCAGTAGTCGTAGCCGTACCAGCTCGCGCCGGCCAGCGCGACGATCGCCGCCCCCATCAGCAACAGCTTGCGGAGATTGAGTTTTTGCCGGCGGACGCCGGTCGGCGCGGTGGGCAGAACGCCCTCCGGCACGGTTGCGGGAATAGCGGTTTGGGTCGCAGCAGATGGGGTGGTGTGGACGGTCATGGCCGGCTCCCCTGAATTAGGAAACTTGACGATTTCCAAAATGAGACTAGCTTTGGAATTGTCAATGGAATGACAGGCGTCATTTAAAAGCATGGCTCAGGCAAAACCATCAGGTGAATGCCGCCCCCGCGGGCGGCCCCAACTGCGCAGCGACGAGGAGACGAGGCGGATCGTCTTCGACGCCGCGCGCCACGCCTTCGCCGTCGACGGCTATGCCGCTACCAGCACCGAAGGGCTGGCACGTCGCGCCGGCATCTCGACCAAGACGCTCTATCGCCTGTTTCCGGGCAAAGCCGCGCTGTTCGAGGCGATGTGCGCGGACAGGCTCGAGCGGCTGCTCTCCGCCGTCGATCTGCAAGGAAGCGACGAGGTCGATATCGAGACGGGCCTGCGTGCCGCGCTGCTGGCCTGCGCCGATCTTGCGCTCGATCCTGAGGTCGTGGCGCTGCAGCGCATGGTGCTGCAGGAATCCGCCGCGTTCCCCGAGCTCGCCGCCAACTTCTACAGCAACGGCATTTCCCGCACCGTCAGGACGCTCGCGGGCTGGCTGCGCGTCCAGGTCAAGCGCAAGCGCATCGCCATCGACGATGCGGAGGAAGTTGCCGGCATGCTGATCGGCATGGTCGCATCGGCGCCGCAGCGCGCGGCGATCTATGGCGGCATGCCGCTGCCGTCACGCGAGCAGATCGAGCGCCGCGTGCAAACCTGCGCGGCGCTGTTCCTCGATGGCTGCCGCGCCGCGTAGCCGTCTCCCTTTGACAATCCGGTTTGGGTCGGCTATCTATTTCGCATGCGAAATAAAGAAGCCGCAGCGAGGCATCATCGGCTTATTTACCTCCTGAACGTCGCGCAACGCCGCTTGCAGCGCTGGATGGCGGCGCAGCCGCAGAACGAGGTCACGCCGGCGCAGGCGGGGCTGTTGTTCATCCTCGGCAAGCAGGACGGCGTGCTGATGGGCGAGGCAGGCGCGGCGCTCGACATGGGGCCGGCCGGCATCTCAGGCCTCGTCGATCGCAGTGCTGCGGCGAGGCTGGTCGAGCGGCGGGCCGATCGCGAGGATGGCCGGGCCTGGCGCGTATGGCTGACGCCGAAGGGGCGCACCGTGCTGACGCAGGCGAAGACTGACGCGGCGCAGATCAACGCCGCGCTGACGGACGGCTTTACCAGCGCGGAGATCGACATCGTCGCGCGCTGGCTGACCAGCATTCAGGACAAGTTTCCAAGACCTTCAGACGACTAAAGGAGAGACCCATGACCGAGCACGTCCGGATCGAGAACAACAACGGAATTCTCACCCTCACGCTGGCGCGCCCCGACAAGAAGAACGCGCTGACGGATGCGATGTACGGCAAGCTCGCCGACACCATCGAATCCGCCGAGTTCGATCCGTCCGCCCGCGTGATCCTGATCCGCGGCGAGGGGGACATGTTCACCGCCGGCAACGATGTCGGCGAATTCGCCGCCGTCGCAGCCGGCAAGTCCGAAGGCAGCCGCAACGTCGTGCGCTTCATCCAGTCGCTGGCGCGCTGCACCCGGCCGCTGGTCGCGGCGGTGCAGGGCCGCGCCGTCGGCGTCGGCACCACGATGCTGCTGCATTGCGACCTCGTCGTGCTCGCCGACAACGCGCAATTGTCGACGCCCTTCGTCAGCCTCGCGCTGGTGCCGGAGGCCGCCTCCAGCCTGCTGATGCCGGCACGCATCGGCTACGCCCGCGCCTACGAGATGTTCGCGCTGGGCGAGACCGTACCGGCGAGGTCGGCGCTGGAATGGGGCCTTGCCAATCGCGTGGTGCCGCTCGACAAGCTCGATGCCGAGGCGCTCGCGCTGGCGCAACGGCTCGCTCGCCAGCCGGCCGGCTCGCTTACTGCGACCAAGAAGCTGATGCGCAATGGCGAGGCACTGGTCGCGCAGATGCAGGCCGAAGGCGAGCAATTCGCGCAGCGTTTGCGCACGGCGGAAGCACGCGAGGCCTTCACCGCCTTCGCCGAGCGCCGGCCGCCGGATTTCACCAAGGTTGCCTGATTTCGCTAGTCTTAAAGCGCTTACAGACCGGGCACTTCCGGCAATTTGACTAAAACCTTAACCGATCCTTGGCATGTCGCGATGCAGGGTGGCCGGCAGTACAATGCAGGCCCCCTGACTCATGGCAATGTTTAAGAAATCGGTAAGCTCGCTTCTCCTGACCTTGATGGCCCTGCTTGCGGCGGGTGCGCTGGCCTCTACGGCGATCCAGATGTTCGGAGCGTTCGGTCGCTACAGCGACAGTCTCGAGACGGCGAGGCTCGCCGCTGCCGACAAGGCGATCTTCCATGGCGTGCTCGCGTTGCGCAACAATCGTGGCGATGCCCAGAGCGCCATCCTTGGCGAGGACGATCCCAAGGCAAAACTCGCCGAAGCCGAGAAGGCCGAGCAGGGCGGCTATGAAGGGATCAGCGCTGCACTCTCGACCGTCGATTTCGCACGCCGCGACGAGCTCGCCGGCACGCTGAAGCAGCGCTGGAACGAAGCCGCGCCGCAATTCCAGCTGTTCTACGACGAGGCTAAGCTTCCGCGCGCCGAGCGCAAGATGGAGCGAACCAATTCCTGGTACGATGCCGTCACCAAGGTCATCGACACGGCGAACTTCGCCTCCACCGCGGTGTCGAACCGCGCCTGGATGAACGATCCCTACATCGCCCGCATGATCCAGGTCCGCCGCTTCGCCTGGCAGGTGCGCGACCGCTATGGAGTCCATTGTTCGTCGCTTCGCTCGAACATCAACAGCAGCAAGCCGCTCGACGACGTTCAGAAGCGGTCGGTGGCGCAATGGGACGGCACGATCGCCTCCGGCTGGGCGGGCATGGCCGAGTTGCTGGCCGCGCCCGACGTGACGGCGGAGCTGGTGACGGCAGCGTCGGACGCGAAGACCAAGACCGATGGCGTCCTGAAGCAGATCGGCGATCTCACCAAGAATCTCGACGGCAGCGGCAAGCCCGCGATGCCCGCTTCGGAGTGGAATACGCTCTGCCAGTCGCCGTTCCCGCTCATTGTCGGGGTCGCGACCAAAGCGTTGGATCAGTCGATCGCGCGTGCCGAGGCCGTGCAGACGAAGGCGCTCACCAACCTCATCGTGCAGTCGCTCGCGTTTCTGCTCGCGCTCGCCGTGACCCTCGCCGGCGTCTACGTGGTGCGCAATCGCCTGATGCGCCCAGTCCGCGCCATCCTCGACGCCATCGCGCGAATCGGCGCCCGTGATTATGCGACGCCCGTGCCGCGATCCCGATATCCCGACGAGTTCGGCACCATGGCTGCCGCGCTCGAGAGCCTGCGCGAGAGCGCGGCGACCGCCGAGCGGCTGGGCCAGGAACGCGAATCGCAGCAGGCGCTGCAACTCGCCCGTTCCGGTACCGTGGACGACGCATGCCGCAGCTTCGACGACACCGTGCAGGCGGTGATCCACAGCGTCGCTGCGTCGGCGAGGGAACTCGACGCCACCGCGACCGATGTGCGCACGCTGGTATCAGAGTCGACCAGCCAGACCGCGGCGGTCTCCTCCGCGGCCGAGCAGGCCACCAACAATCTCGAGACCATCGCGGCCGCGACCGAGGAACTCTCCGCATCCGTCGGCGAGATCTCCGCACAGGTGCAGTTGAGCGCCCGCGAGGCGCGCGAGGCCGTCTCGCAGGCCGAGCGGACCAACGCGACGGTCGAGATCCTCGATCAGACCGCGAGCCGCATCGGCGAGGTCGTGAAGATGATCAACGCCATCGCCGGCCAGACCAATCTCCTGGCACTGAACGCGACCATCGAGGCGGCGCGTGCGGGCGAAGCCGGCCGCGGCTTTGCCGTGGTCGCCGGCGAGGTCAAGAGCCTCGCCGCGCAGACCGCAACCGCAACCGAAGAAATCTCGCGCCAGGTCGAGGAGATCCAGGGCGCGACGGGCCAGGCCGTGACCGCCATCCGCTCGATCGGGGGCGCCATCAGCGGCATCGACGAGAAGATGACGGCGATCGCAGCCGCCGTCGAGGAGCAGCGCGCGGCCACCACCGAGATCTCGCGCAACTTCCAGCAGGCAGCCCAGGGCACCCGCGAGGTCACCGACACCATCGGCAGCGTCGCCAGGCTCAACCAGGAAACCGGCAACGCCGGCACGGTGCTGTCCGAATCCGTGAAGAAGATGTCGGGCGATGCCGATCGTCTTCGCGTCGCGGTCGAAGGCTTTTTGGGGGCCGTGAAGACCGCATAACGTCGATCGTCATCCGTCTGGTCGTCGCGCGAACGGCATTGCCGCCGCTTCACGCGGCGGGTACATCTGTGCCGCTGCGGGAGTGCAGCAACAGACGTATCAAGGATGGAGAGTTCGATGCCGGTCACCCCACACAACGCCCAGCGCCCCTATCGCGGCGTGTTCCCGGTCGCGCCCACCATCTTCGACGAGCGCGGCGAGCTCGACCTCGAGGGCCAGCGCCGCTGCATCGATTTCATGATCGATGCGGGCTCGAATGGTCTCTGCATCCTCGCCAATTTCTCCGAGCAGTTCGTGCTCACCGATGCCGAGCGCGAAACCGTGATGCATGCGGTGCTGGAGCACGTCGCGGGCCGGGTTCCCGTGATCGTCACCACCACGCATTTCAGCTCCGCCGTCTGCACGGCGCGCAGCCAACAGGCGGAGGCGGCGGGGGCCGCCATGGTGATGGTGATGCCGCCCTATCACGGCGCGACCTTCCGCGTGCCCGAGAAAGGCATCGTCGAGTTCTTCAAGGTGCTCTCGGGCGCGATCAACATTCCCGTCATGATCCAGGATGCACCGGTGGCGGGCACGCCGCTGTCGGTCGAGCTGCTCGCGCGGCTGGCGCGCGACTTCGCCAACATCCGCTATTTCAAGATCGAGGTGCCGGGCGCGGCTGCAAAGCTGCGCAGCCTGATCGAGGCGGGCGGCAAGGATATCGAAGGCCCGTGGGACGGCGAGGAAGCCATCACGCTGCTCGCCGATCTCGACGCCGGCGCCACCGGCGCGATGACGGGCGGCGGCTATCCCGACGGCATCCGCCAGATCATCGATCCCTATTTCGCCGGCAAACGCGAGGAGGCAAAGGCCGCCTACGAGCGCTGGCTGCCGCTGATCAACTACGAAAACCGCCAATGCGGCCTGATCGCCTGCAAGGCCATGATGCAGGCCGGCGGTGTGATCAAATCGGACGCCGTGCGGCATCCGCTCCAGCCGCTGCACCCGGCGACGCGGGCAGGGCTGCTGGAGCTGGCGAAGGAGCGGGATGCGCTGGCGTTGCGGTGGGGCAAGTAGCGCCGCACCCACTCGGTTGTCGCCAGGTCTCTCGGCAGTCCCCGCCTTCGCGGGGGCGACGCCGAGTGTGAGGTGCGCGCTGGCCTGATCCCGCCGGCCTCCATCTGGCTGAGGGCGTCGAATTAGCGCGGTTCGGGCGGTTTTCCGCACGCCGGCGATGACATATTGTAAGCTCCTTGCGCGCTCGCCAACCAGGTCCGCGGAGCTTCTCAAGACGTCGCTGAGCAGCTCTTCATTATGCCGCTATTCCGAGCCAGGTTGGAGCGAGCCGACGAAACAGGGAGGCAGTGCCATGACGATGAGGCCGGATCCCACCTTTCACGCATCGCCCAAGCTGGCGATGGAAGCACCTGCAGAGAACTTTGCCTACACGCTGCTGCTCAGTCCGGATTTCTCAAAGCCGGATGCTCTCGCGGTCATCGACGTCAAGCCGGGATCGCCAACCTACAGCCAAATCGTCCACACGGTGACGATGCCCAACAAGGGCGATGAGTTTCATCACTTCGGCTGGAACGCCTGCTCCTCCGCCTTGTCGCCGCTCGCCGGACATGCCTTCATCGAGCGGCGCTATCTCATCATCCCCGGGATACGCTCGTCGCGGATCTACATCATCGATACCAAGCCCGATCCGACCAAAGCCAAAATCCACAAGATCATCGAGCCCGAGGAAATCTTCAAAAAGACCGGCTACTCGCGGCCGCATACCATCCATTGCGGGCCGGACGGCGTCTATGTGAGCACGCTGGGCGGTGGCGGCAAGGACGGCACCAACGGGCCTCCAGGCGTCTTCATCATGGATTGCGAGACGTTCGAGGTCCTTGGACGGTGGGAGATCGACCGCGGTCCGCAGACGCTGCACTATGATTTCTGGTGGAACCTGCCGCGCGACTACATGGTGACGAGCGAATGGGCGTTGCCGCCGCAGTTCGAGAACGGGATCGTCGCGGAAGATCTGCTGGCGAACAAATATGGCCATCGTCTCCACTTCTGGGATCTCCGCGCCCGTCGCAACGTGCAGACCATCGACCTCGGCGCCAATCATCAGATGGCGCTGGAGGTGCGGCCCGCGCACGATCCGGTTCGCGAATACGGCTTCGTTGGCGTTGTGGTCGACACCACCAACCTCGAAGCATCGATCTGGACCTGGTGGCGCGAAGGCGGAAAATTCCATGCGGAGAAGACGGCGACGATTCCGCCCGAGCCCGCGCCAAAGGAGAAGCTCCCGCCGCTGCTGCAGGGATTTGGCGCCGTGCCGCCGCTGGTGACCGACATCGACCTGTCGATGGATGACCGGTTTCTCTATGTCTCGTGCTGGGGCACGGGTGAAATGCGCCAGTACGATGTGAGTGATCCGCGAAAGCCGAAGCTTGCCGGCTCGGTTCACATCGGCGGCATCGCGCGCCGCACGCCCCATCCGAACGGCAAGGGATTTGCGGCCGGTCCGCAGATGGTCGAGATCAGCCGCGACGGCAAGCGCGTGTACTGGACCAATTCGCTGTATTCCACCTGGGATGACCAATTCTATCCCGATGGGGTTCCGGGCGTGGAAGTCATGGCCAATGTCGGTCGCGACGGCGGCCTGGAGCTCGCCAAGGACTATTTCGTGAGCTTCCCCGACGGATATCGTGCGCACCAGATCAGGCTGGAGGGCGGCGATTGTTCGACGGACTCCTTTTGCTACCCGTCGGCCTAGGCTGGCAGCACGGGAGTTGGCCGCTCGGCTGGCTGTGGCTCGCTCTTGTTGCGAGCGGTCTTTATCACGGCGTCAATCCGGGAATGGGATGGCCGCTCGCCGTGTCGGCCGGGCTCATGGACAAGAGCCCGCGCGCGCTGTTCCGCGCGTTGTGGGCTCTTGCGGCCGGTCATCTCCTGGCAACACTTCTCGTGCTGCTGCCATTCGCGTTCCTGTTCGTGCTGGCCGAGTGGCAGCGTTCGATCCAGCTCGGCGCGAGTCTTCTCGTCATCGGCTTCGGCGTCTATCGGCTGATCGAGCGACGCCATCCGCGCACGCTCGCACGAATTCCGCCAACGCAATTGGCGCTCTGGTCATCCGCCGTTGCCATTGCTCACGGCGCGGCCTTGATGCTCGTGCCGATCTATCTCGGGCTCTGCCAGGCCTTCGAGCTCGATGCCGGCCATGAGGCGGCGGGCGCGCTGATGAAGACAAGTCTCGGGATGGCGGTGCTGGTGTCCCTGGTGCACGTTGTCGCCATGGTCAGTGCCGGCGGATGTCTGGCGTGGCTGGTGTACCGTTATCTGGGATTGAGGTTCGTCTCGCGAAGCTGGTTCAATCTGGATGCAATCTGGGCGACCAGCCTCATTCTGGTTGGCGCCGTGGCGCTCGCCTTCAATCTCGCGAGCTGGCGCTGAGGCCTACTTCGCCAACGCCCACTCGCCGACAAAGCGGAAGCGCGCCCTGGTATCATCCTGCTTGAACAGCGCGATCCGGTCGATCGCCAGCGTCTCGAGACCGAGCGCCGCAAACCTCGCGCGCAGCATCTCCAGGATCGGCCCGCGCCGTTCTGCATCCAGCCGTCCCGTCAGCGTCATGTGGAAGCGGAATTCTTCCATCACGTAAGGGTAACCCCAGCGGTCGAGATAGTCCCGTTGCCGCTCGGTGAGCTTGTCGGGCTTGCGCCGCGTGCGGTCTTCCGCCGTCATGGGCGCTCGGAAGTCGTCGAATTCGCGGACGCAATCGGCGGCAAGTTGCTGGAGCGCGCCCACCGGCTCGGTCGGAATCACCGCGATGAAGCCGCTGATGGAGTCGACGACCGGGCGGATTGACGGCATCGGCCGCGCCTTGCCCGCAAAGGCCGCGCAGGCTGCGACGAGCTCGGCTTCAGTCCTGCCGGGCGCCAGCGCCATCGGCGCCTTCAGCGTGCCGTGGAAACCGTATTTGCGGGGATCGGCCGTGACGTCGCGCCAATCCGGCGCAACACGCGATGCGTCGGCAGGGAACGGCACCTCGTCGCTGGTGTAGACATCGTAGCCGAGCAGCTCGGCGCCGAAGTGGGAGAGGACGCTGTCGGCGCCGGCGGCAAAGTAGATCGCGTAGCGGGGAAAATCCGTCATTGCCCGAGCATAACCGGTTCAGGCCGCAACAACAGCTTCGCGCGGCGTCGCCGCCGCAGCGAGCAGTCGCGTCGCATCGGTGAGATGCACGAGCTTTCCGCCTGATACCACCGCGATCAGCCGCGGCCGCAGCGGCACGCCGTCGTCGACCAGCAGCATGTCGGCGCGGCGTCCTTCCGCGAGCACGCCGCGATCGGCAAGGCCGGTCGCGCGGGCCGGTCCCGCGGACACCAGGTTCCACGCCTCGGTCAGCGGCAGCACGCCGTCGGCGGCGAGGCGGAACGCGGCGAGCAGCTGCGCGGGATAGTAATAGTCCGACGCCAGCACCGAGCAGAGCCCCTTCGCGATCATGTCGGACGCCCGGGTCCAGCCGGTATGGCTGCCACCGCGCACGACATTCGGCGCACCGTAGACGATGGCATCGCCGGCGGACGCGGCCGCTCGCGCGGTCTCCTCGTTGATCGGAAACTCCGCGATGTCAGCGCCCAGCTCGCGAAACTCCTGCCGCATCGCCGGCGTCGCATCGTCGTGCGAGAGCATCCGCACCTCGGCCGCGCGAGCAGTTGCGGCGAGCCGCGACACGGAAGCCGGCACTTCACTGGCCCGCGAAAGCACACGCTCCACCAGCCGGTCGAATTCCTCGCCCGAGAGGCCGGTGCGTTCCACCATGCGGTTGCGCTTGCGCGGCTTGGCCATGTCGGCAACGGTGCCGTCCATGTGGTCGTTGAAGGCGAACAGGTCGACGCGGCCCTCGGCGAGCCACTGGCGGATCTCGGCCTCTGCATCGAGATTGTAGGTCTCGTGCCGCAGGTGGAAACGGGTGTCGGCGGCGAATTGCGGGCGCTGCCGCTCGATCGCCTCCATTAGGGCGCGCGCATTGCCGGCGCTGCGCAGGCCCGGCTCCCATGAGCAGGTCGTGGCGTGAAACACGGTGGTGATGCCGTTGCTGATCGCCTGGCGGTCACTGTCGGCGAGCGCGACGTCGATCGGGAAGTCGACGCCGGCACGCGGCATCATCTGGCGCTCGAAGGCATCGCCATGCAGATCGACGATGCCGGGCAGCACCAGCAGGTTGCGCGCATCGATCGCCAGTCGCGTCCGGCCGCGAGAGGCATCGACCTGCGCAATGTCCGCGCCGGACACCAGAATGGAAGTTTCGACGAGCTCGGAGCCGATCAGGGCCCGGCCGCCCTCAAGGAAGATGTCTGTCACGCGACCGCGCTTCGTTTGCTGGCAGGAGAACGGGTGAGGGAGCTTGCCCGTGCTTCATATGCCGAGAGGAAATCTTCAATCCCGAGCTTGCGGAAATCGGGCAGTGCTTCACGCAATTTGTCGTGATCCCAGTCCCACCAGGCGAGCCGGGCCAGCCGTCCGGCGACGTCTTCCGAGAACCGCCGTCGGACGATGCGCGCCGGATTGCCGGCGACGATGGTGTAGGCCGGCACGTCCTTGGTGACGATGGCGCCGGCCGCGATCACCGCGCCGGTGCCGATGTTGCGGCCGGGCAGCACGATCGCGCCATGGCCGATCCAGACATCGTGGCCGATATGGACGTGATGCTGGCGCCGCCAGTCGAAGAACTCGGTGTCGTCGCTCTCGCCTTCGAAATAGGCGCTGGAACGATAGGTGAAATGCGCCTGCGTCGCGCGATGCATCGGATGATTGCCGGGATTGATGCGGGTCATCGCCGCGATCGAGCAGAATTTTCCGATCGTGGTGTAGGTGATCTGGGCGTCGTTCACGACATAGGAGTAATCGCCCATCGTGACTTCAGTGAGGATCGTGCGCGCACCGACTTCGGTATAGGTGCCGAGCCTGGTCTCATGCAGCTTCGCCGAAGGGTCGATGGTCGGTTGAACCGAGAGCGTTTTGCCGGCCATGCTGCATCCGAGAGGTCGAGGGCGGGCGTACCTCTTCAAGCGCCCTGATGACAACGTCATGACGATGCGATGACAGGGGAAGAGGTGTGTAGGATCGCCGCACCGCGATCCGCGTGTCACACAAGTGTCAAGTGCCGGCGTTAGCGGTGGCAGCCAGCTACTCTGGAGCCCTCTATGCTGGTGGTTGAAGGTCTGACGTGCCGCTTCGGCGCAAAAGCCGCGGTGGACGACGCTTCGTTTCAAATCTCCCCCGGCGGCTTCGTCGGTGTGATCGGGCGCTCCGGCGCCGGCAAGTCGACCATGCTGCGCATGATCAATCGCCTGGCGACGCCGACGCAGGGCCGCATCCTGTTCGACGGCCTCGACGTCACCGCGTTGCACGGCAAGGAATTGCGGCAGTGGCGGGCGCGCTCGGCGATGATTTTCCAGCAGTTCAACCTGGTCGGCCGGCTCGACGTGCTCACCAACGTGCTGATGGGGCGCCTCGCGACGATGCCGGCCTGGCGCTCGCTAACGCAGACCTGGCCCGAGCACGACAAGGCGCTGGCGATGTCGGCGCTCGAGCAGTTCGATATCGCCTCGCTCGCCGCCCAGCGTGCCGACCAGCTCTCCGGCGGCCAGCAGCAGCGTGTTGCGATCGCCCGCGCGCTGGTGCAGCAGCCCGACATCATCCTCGCCGACGAGCCGATCGCCTCGCTCGACCCGCGCAATACCAAGATCGTGATGGATGCGCTGCTGCGCATCAACAAGCATTTCGGCATCACCGTGCTCTGCAACCTGCATTCGCTCGATCTGGCGCGCAGCTATTGCGACCGCCTGATCGGCATGGCGCAGGGGCGCGTGGTGTTCGACGGCGCGCCGGCCGAATTGACCGACCACGTCGCGCGCGAGCTCTACGATCTCGAAGCCTCCGACGTCATGGGCGGAATGCCCGTGCCGGCGCCTGAGGGCGTGCCGGCGCTCGGAACGGCCGCGGCCGCCTGAGCTGCGCCTGTAGTTGCCAATTTTTGCGTCAACCGACCCCAACCGATGAAGAGGGTATCATGATCACTCGCAGACTCGTTCTTGCCGGCGCCGCCGCGCTCGCGTTCACGACCTCGGCCTCCGCCGACGACTGGAAAGCCAAATATCCCGAACTGACCTTCGCGGTCATTCCGGCGGAAAACGCCTCGGGCGTGACCGAGCGCTGGGCGCCGTTCATGAACTATCTCTCCAAGGAATTGGGCGTGAAGGTCACGCTGCGCATCGCCAACGACTACGCTGCCGTCATCGAAGGCCAGCGCGCCGGCAACATCCATATCGCCAGCTACGGCTCGGCGTCGTTCGCCCGCGCCCGCCTGACCGGCGTCAAGACCGATGCCTTCGCCAACGACATCAACGCCGACGGTTCGACCGGCTACTACTCGGTGTTCTTCGTCAAGGCGAGCAGCCCCTACAAGAGCGTCGACCAGCTCAAGGGCAAGAACCTCGGCCTCGTCGACCCGAACTCGACCTCCGGCAACAACGTGCCGCGCTTCGAGCTCGACAAGATGGGCATCACGGATGCCGACACCTATTTCAGCAAGGTCGTCTTCACTGGCAGCCACGAGAACGCGATCCTGGCGCTGGCGCAGGGCACCGTCGACGTTGCGGCCAACCAGTGGACCAGCGATGACGATTCCACGCTGGCGCAGATGCTAACCAAGGGCATGCTGAAGAACGCGGACGGCTCGCCGATGAAGAAGGACGATTTCCGGATCATCCACAAGTCGGCACCGATCATCAACGGCCCCTACGCCTACAATTCCGACCTGCCGGAAGATGCCAAGGCGGCGATCGCCAAGGCGTTCTTCGACGCGCCGGCCAAGGACAAGGCGGCCTTCGATCGCCTCCAGGACGGCCAGAAGAAGGGTTTTCATCCCGCCACCACCAAGGACTGGGATGGCACGATCGAGCTGATCAAGTTCGTCGATGCACTGCGTAAAAAGAAGGCGTCCTGAGTTTCGGGACGATAGCACTGGAGCCGGGTCGATGGACCCGGCTCTTTCTCTTTGATCGACCACCTTCCCTGGCCAGATGACCGTCGCGGTTTCGATCCTCCCCGAGCAGCAGCTCGCCGTGCTCAACGCGGCCTATCGCCAGGCGGTCGCGCGCAAGCGGCTCCGACTCCTGTTGGGGGTCGCGATCTTTGCCGCAGCGCTGTTTCTTGCCGCGATCGGCGCGGAAGTGAACCTGCGCACCTTCTTTGCCCATTTCGGCAATTTCATCAGCTATTTCGACCGCATCCTCACGCTCGATAGCGGCCAGCGGGTCTGGACCGATGCCGGCGAGTGGCTGTGGGGCTGGCGCAAATGGCTGAAGATGCTGGGCGAGACGCTGCTGATCTCCTACGTCGGCACGCTGATCGGCGCGACCTTGGCCTTCGCCTTGAATTTCTTCGCGGCTGAGAACACCTCACCGTCGCCCTGGCTGCGCTTCGTGGTGCGCCGCCTGCTCGAATTCGCCCGCACCGTGCCGGGCATCGTCTTCGCGCTGATCTTCGTGATCGCCTTCGGCCTCGGGCCGATGGCCGGCGTGCTCGCGATCGCGATCCACTCCACCGGCGCGCTCGGCAAGTTGTTCTCCGAGATCGTTGAGAATGCCGACATGAAGCCGGTTGAAGGCATCCGCTCGACCGGCGCGAGCTGGCTCTCCTGCATGCGCTTCGCCGTGGTGCCGCAGGTGACCGCGGGCTATGCTAGCTATGCGCTGCTGCGCTTCGAGATCAACGTCCGCGAGGCCTCGGTCATGGGCTTCGTCGGTGCCGGCGGCATCGGCCAGGAGCTCGTCGTCGCCATCCGCAAGTTCTATTACTCCGACGTCAGTGCCATCCTACTCACCATCATCATCACGGTCTTCATCATCGACATCAGCACGGGCTGGCTGCGCGGCCGTCTGTTCGGCAAGGAGGCGCGGACGTGACGAGACCGCAGGAGGTCGACACGCGAGAGCTTCGCGCACGCTACCCCGATGTGTTCGACCGCCCCGCCTCGGCGCGGCTCGCGATGCCGGCGATGATCGTCGCGGCGTTTGCGATTCTGGTCTACGGCCTCGTCGATCTCGACTTCTCGCCGTCGCGATTCTTTGCAGGGCTGAGCCAGCTCGGCTGGATCAGCCTGATGATGATCCCGCCCGATCCTGGTTCCTCGCTGCCGGTCTATCTGAAGGCGCTGGGCGAGACGCTGTCGATCGCCCTGCTCGGCACGACGCTCGCCGCGCTGTTAGCGCTTCCGGTCAGCCTGCTGGCCGCGCGCAACGTCATACCTTCGCAGATTTTGCGTTTTCCGGTCCGCCGTTTCCTGGATTCGATCCGCGGCGTCGACACCCTGATCTGGGCGCTGGTGTGGATTAACGTCGTCGGGCTCGGCCCGTTCGCCGGTGTGCTTGCGATCGCGGTGTCGGATTTCGGCGCGTTCGGAAAACTGTTCTCGGAGGCGATCGAGGGTGCCGACCAGAAGCAGGTCGAGGGCGTCCGCGCCTCCGGCGGCAGCGCTTTGCACGAGATCCGCTTCGGCCTGCTGCCGCAGGTGCTGCCCGTGATCGCCGGCCAGGTGCTCTATTTCATCGAATCCAACACGCGCTCGGCCACCATCATCGGCATCGTCGGCGCCGGCGGCATCGGCCTCCAGCTCGCCGAGCAGATCCGCGTGCTGGAATGGCAGCGGGTGTCGTTCCTGATCCTGATGATTCTGGTCGCCGTCGCCGCGATCGATTTCATCTCGAGCAAGCTGCGCTTTGCGATCATTGGGCGCAGGGCGGTGGCGTAGCTTTCTTCCTTCTCCCCTTGTGGGAGAAGGTGGCGCGAAGCGCCGGATGAGGGGGCTGCCTCCTCGAACTCAGATCGGTGTTTGCAGAGACATACCCCTCACCCGTCTCGTCGCTTCGCGACGAGCCACCCTCTCCCACAAGGGGAGAGGGGAAGAGAGCGCCGCTCACCCGTTCTCCACCAGAAACTCCACCCGCTCCGCCGCGAACCGCGAATGCTTCGTCACCAGCGGCTTGCCGGCGAGATCGTGGTCGGTCGCGTCGACCACCAGGATCGGCCGTCCCAGCGGCAGATCGAGCCGCGCGGCGTCGGTCGCGTCCACGATGCCGGCGGTGATCCGGGTCGCGCCGCGGCTGTAGTCGCGGACGCCGTAATGCTCGAGCAGTTTCGTCATCGAGCGCGTCGCGGCGAACACCTCGCCCGCGCCCGGGAACAATTCCGCTGACAGCCAGGTGGTGGAGACGCAGATCGGCGTGCGGTCGGCGAGGCGGATCGCCTCGATTCGCACCAGCGGTGCACCGGCCCTCAATCCCAGTTCGCGCGCGAGTTCGCGGGTTGCGACGTCGCCGGACGCTTCGATCAGCCGGCCATGCGGTTCGCGGCCATCCGCGCCGACGATCTCGGAGAAGCGGGTGCGCGAGCGCAAGGGATAAGCAAGGCGCTGCGCCTCGACATAGGTTCCGCTGCCGCGTTCGGCGCGCACGATGCCGCGCTCGGCAAGCGCKGCCAGCGCGCGCCGCACGGTGTGGCGGTTCACCCGATAGGTTTCGGCGATCTCCATCTCGCCCGGCAGCTTGTCGCCGGCTGCAAAGCGGCCGTCGGCGATGCCGCGCTCGATGCCGTCGGCAACGAGGCGCCACAGCGCGACGCCCGAAGAGGCTGTGTCCTGCATGCTCATGTCGCCGAGAAGCCTACTTCAGAAATCACACGTTTGTCACGAAACAGTCATGGCGCTTCCGTATCAAGTTGTCTATTATCATAGACAACTTGGATTCGGCAAGTTCTGTCAAAAGCTCGGTGGATTTGGTGACCCAGCACAATAACCAGCAAGTCCAGCGCAAGGCCGCGATGGCCGTGCTGGCGCACGCGGAGGCGGGCGAGATCGCCGCTCGCCTCCGCGCTCTCGCCCTGCCGGCGCATCAGGAGCTACGCGCGCCGGAAAACGGTCTCGTCATGCTGCGCGGCCGGGTCGGCGGCGACGGCGCGCCGTTCAATCTCGGTGAAGCCACGGTGTCTCGCGCAGCGGTCCGGCTCGCGAGCGGCGAGGTCGGCTTCGGCTACACGCTGGGGCGCGATGGCGAAAAGGCGCGGCTGATCGCGCTGTGCGACGCACTGGCGCAGTCCAGTGATTTCGGCGAGGCGGTGGAGCGTGACGTTATCGCGCCGTTGCGCGAGCAGCTTATGATCCAGCGCAAGCAGGCGGCCGCCGAGACCGCCGCGACGAAGGTTGATTTCTACACCATGGTGCGCGGTGAGGGGTGAGGCCATGACCACGATTGCGGAACTACCGCCGGGTTTCGTCGACAAGGTGTTGTCGGCGCAATCGACCTTTCGTTCCGTCATGGACGCGATGGCGCGGCCGGGCTCGGTCCAGCGCATCGTGCCGATGGCGGGAGCGCCCGAGCCAACGATGCGCGGCACTGCCGCGATCGCGCTAACGCTGTTCGATCACGACACGCCGCTCTGGCTCGATGCCCGGATGGCGGAGAGGTCGGACGTGGTGAAATGGCTCAAGTTCCACACCGGCGCGCCGGTGGTGCAGGACTCTTCGATCGCGAGTTTCGCGCTGATCAGCGACGGCGCGGCGCTGCCGTCGCTCGAGCGCTTCGCGCTGGGCACGAATGAGTATCCGGATCGTTCGACCACGGTGATCCTTCAGGTCGAGAGCCTGAATTCGGGGCGCAGTTTCGAACTGCGTGGCCCCGGCATCGACGGTGTCGCGACGCTTCAGGCCTCGATCAGGCCTTTCGACCTGTTCGAACGGCTGCAGTTCAACGAGGCGCTGTTTCCGCGCGGCATCGATTTGGTGCTGGTCGCCGATGATGCCGTGGTTGCGATCCCGCGCACCACCCGTGTCGTGAATAAGGGAAGCTAGTCGCATGTATGTCGCAGTCAAGGGCGGCGAGCGCGCCATCGAGAACGCCCATCGCCTGCTCGCAAATGCGCGGCGTGGCGACCAGAGCGTTTCCGAAGTCACGCTCGACCAGATCTCGGAGCAGCTTGGGCTCGCGGTGGACCGCGTCATGAGCGAAGGCTCGCTCTACGACCGTGAGCTCGCGGCGCTCGCCATCAAGCAGGCGCGCGGAGACCTGATCGAGGCGATCTTCCTGGTCCGCGCCTTCCGCGCCACCCTGCCGCGCTTCGGCGCGAGCGAGCCGGTCGAGACCGGCGCGATGCGGGTGCAGCGGCGGGTGTCGGCGACCTTCAAGGACATTCCCGGCGGCCAGATCCTCGGGCCGACCTTCGACTACACGCATCGTCTGCTCGATCCCTCGCTTGGCCAGGGCTTTGTGCCTGAAGTGCCGGCGACGGCCGAAGCGTCGACGGCGCCCACGCCGCGTGTGACCGATATCCTGGGCCGCGACGGGCTGATCGAATCCTCGCCGCGGGCCGAAGACGGCGCCAGCGTCGGCGATCTCACGCGCGAACCTCTGAACTTCCCGGCCGATCGCGACCTGCGCCTGCAAAACCTCGCGCGCGGTGACGAAGGCTTTCTGCTGGCCATGGGTTATTCCACCCAGCGCGGTTACGGCCGCAACCATCCCTTCGTCGGCGAGATCCGCTTCGGCGAGGTCGAGGTCGAATTTTTCGCGGAGGACGTCGGCTTCGCGGTGCCGCTCGGCTCCATCGAGCTCACCGAGTGCCAGATGGTCAACCAGTTCAAGGGCTCGGCGACGGAAGCGCCGTGCTTCACCCGCGGCTATGGTCTCGCCTTCGGCCAGAGCGAGCGCAAGACCATGTCGATGGCGCTGGTCGACCGGGCGCTGCGTGCCCGCGAGCTCGGCGAAGAGGCCGTGGCCCCGGCGCAAGATGAAGAATTCGTGATGTCGCATTCGGACAACGTCCAGGCGACCGGCTTCGTCGAGCATCTGAAGCTGCCGCACTATGTCGACTTCCAGTCCGAGCTCGGGCTCCTGCGCAAGCTGCGCAAGGAATTTGCCGAGGCCAATGCGCCCGACGCCATGAAGGAGGCCGCGGAATGAACGCGCCCGCCTACAATTTCGCCTATCTCGACGAGCAGACCAAGCGGATGATCCGCCGCGCGATCCTCAAGGCGATCGCTATTCCGGGTTATCAGGTGCCGTTCGCCAGCCGCGAGATGCCGATGCCCTATGGCTGGGGAACCGGCGGCGTGCAGGTCACCGCTGCGATCCTTGGGCCCCAGGATGTGCTGAAGGTGATCGACCAGGGTTCCGACGACACGACGAATGCGATCTCGATCCGCAAATTCTTCGCCAAGACCGCGGGCGTCGCCACGACCACGGCGACTGAAGATGCAACCGTGATCCAGACCCGTCACCGCATCCCGGAGACGTCGCTGCACGCAAACCAGGTGCTGGTCTATCAGGTGCCGATCCCGGAGCCGTTGCGTTTCCTCGAACCGCGCGAGACCGAGACGCGGCGCATGCATGCGCTGGCCGAATACGGCCTGATGCATGTGAAGCTGTACGAGGACATCGCCCGCTTTGGCCACATCGCCACCGCCTACGCCTATCCGGTGAAGGTGAACGCGCGCTACGTGATGGATCCGTCACCGACGCCGAAATTCGACAATCCCAAGATGGACAATTGCCCGGCGCTGCAATTGTTCGGCGCCGGCCGCGAGAAGCGCATCTATGCGATCCCGCCCTATACGCAGGTGGTGTCGCTCGATTTCGAGGATCACCCGTTCGAGCCGTACCGCTTCAACGCGCCCTGCGCGCTGTGCGCGGCGGAAAATTCCTATCTCGACGAGATTGTCACCGACGACAAGGGCGGGCGCATGTTCGTGTGCTCGGACACCGACTATTGCGAGGGCCGTCAGGCCGCCGGCCATCACGGCAGCCTCAGCGCCGCGCCGTACAAGGACAAGGCGGGCTCACATGGCTGATCAAGACATGGCTGATCTCGCCGAGCTCGAAAACGACCAGCCGCTGCTGGTCGCAGAATCCCTCAGCAAGTCCTACGGCCGCATCGCCGCGTGCCGCGACGTCTCCTTCTCGCTCTACCCCGGCGAGGTGCTGGCGATCGTCGGCGAGTCCGGCTCGGGCAAGTCGACGCTGCTGCAAATGCTCTCGGGCCAGCTCGCGCCGAGCGCCGGCCAGGTGTCGTACCGGATGCGCGACGGCATCACCCGCGATCTCACGAGCCTCGGCGAAGCCGAGCGGCGCTTCCTGTTCCGCACCGACTGGGGCTATGTGCACCAGGATCCCGCGCAGGGCCTGCGCATGGCGGTCTCGGCCGGCGCCAATGTCGGCGAACGGCTGATGGCGGTGGGCTGGAATCACTACGGCCGCATCCGCGATACCGCGTCGGACTGGCTGACCCGCGTCGAGATCGACATCGCGCGCATCGACGATGCACCGCGGACCTACTCCGGCGGCATGCGCCAGCGTCTCCAGATCGCGCGCAACCTCGTCACCGAGCCGCGGCTGGTGTTCATGGACGAGCCGACCGGTGGCCTCGATGTCTCCGTGCAGGCGCGCCTGCTCGACCTCGTGCGCAGCCTCGTCGCCGAGCTGCACCTTGCCGTCATCATCGTCACCCACGATCTCGCGGTGGCGCGACTGCTGTCGCATCGCGTGATGGTGATGAAGGGCGGCCGCGTCATCGAGACGGGTCTCACCGACCAGGTGCTCGACGACCCCCGCGAGCCCTATACCCAGCTCCTCGTTTCCTCGATTCTGCCGCCATAAGCCTTCCAAGATGAGTTTTCCGATGACCGCCATGATCGACATCGCCGCCGCGAAAAAGACCTTTACGATGCACCTCCAGGGCGGCATCGAATTGCCTGTCGTCAGCGGCGTGACCTTCCACGTCAACCCGGGCGAATGCGTCGTGCTCTCAGGCCCGTCCGGGGCCGGCAAGTCGTCGATCCTGAAGATGATCTTTGGCAACTACCGCTGCGACTCCGGCCGCATCGGCATCCGCCACCGCGGTGCGGTGGTCGATCTCGCCACCGCCGAGCCGCGGCAGGTGCTCAACATCCGCCGCTCCACGATCGGCTATGTCAGCCAGTTTTTGCGGGCGGTGCCGCGTGTTGCGACCATCGACGTCGTCGCGGAGCCACTGATCGTGAACGGCACGGCCCGAGCCGACGCACAGGCCCGCGCCGGCGAGTTGCTGCACCGCCTCAACATTCCTGAAAGACTCTGGCAGCTGCCGCCCGCGACTTTCTCCGGCGGTGAGCAGCAACGCGTCAACATCGCGCGCGGCTTCATCTCGGAGCTGCCGATCCTGCTGCTGGACGAGCCGACCGCTTCGCTCGATGCCGCCAACCGCGCCGTCGTGGTCGATCTGGTCGCCGAGAAGAAGCGCCAGGGCGTCGCCATGGTCGCCATTGTCCATGACGACGAAATCCGCCATTTGATTGCCGACCGTATTGTTGACGTCACCAGCTTTGCCGCCGCGGCCTGAAGGAAATGGAAATGAATGCCAAGCCGAAGGACACATTGATCGCCAACGCCAGGATCGTGCTGGCTGACCGGGTGATCGAGCAGGGCTGGCTCGCTCTTGCCGACGGACGCATCGCCGAGATCGGCGAGGGCAGGGCCCCCGCGGGTGCGGAGGATGCCGGCGGCGACCTCATCATGCCCGGCCTGATCGAGCTCCACACCGATCATCTCGAAGCGCATTACGTGCCGCGCCCAAAAGTGTTCTGGAATCCGGTCGCCGCCGTCATCTCCTATGACGGCCAGCTTGCGACCTCAGGCATCACCACTGTGTTCGACTCGCTCCGGGTCTGGCGCGAGGACGGCGCCGAGGAAGTCGATGGCCGCGCCGGCGTGCTCGCCGCCGCCATCACGACCGCGCGCGATGCCGACCTGCTGCGCGCCGACCACTTCCTGCATCTGCGCTGCGAAATCCCGATGCCGAGCGTTGTGGAGGAGGCCAAGGAGCTGATCGATCGTCCCGACGTCAAGCTGATGTCGCTGATGGACCACACGCCCGGCCAGCGCCAGTTCCGCGACGAGGTCAAGCTGCGCGACTATTATCGCGGCAAGGGCGGCGGCAAGACCGATGCCGAGCTCGACGAGCTGTTCGCGAAGCGCTTCGAGTATCAGAAGCTCTATGCCGCGACCAACATGCGCGAGATCGTGTCGCTGGCGCACAAATACAACATTCCGCTCGCAAGCCATGACGACACCACCGAGGAGAACGTCGTGGACGCCGTGCGCGATCGCGTGTCCGTGGCGGAATTCCCGACCACGCTGGAGGCCGCGCGCGGCCTGCACCAGGCCGGCATCGACATCCTGATGGGTGCGCCGAACGTCGTGCGCGGCGGCTCGCACTCCGGCAACATCGCCGCGGTCGATCTCGCCCGCGAGGGCCTGCTCGACATCCTGTCGTCGGACTACATCCCGTCCAGCCTCCTGATGGCCGCGCTGCAATTGCCGGAGCATGTGCCCGCGATCAGCCTGCCGGCGGCGGTTCGTACCGTGACGAAGGCGCCGGCCGAGGCCGTTGGCCTTTTGGATCGTGGCGAGGTCGCGATCGGCAAGCGCGCAGACCTGATCCGCGTGCATGTCGCAGGCGACGTTCCCGTGGTCCGCAGCGTCTGGCGCGAAGGAAACCGCGTCGCATGAGCGAGACCGCGACCATGGCACACGATGAGGCCAGCGGGATCGGACCCGGGCGGCTCGTGCTCGTGGTCGGTCCCAGCGGTGCCGGCAAGGACACGCTGTTGCGGCTCGCAAAGGCGGCTTGCATCGACGATCACGACATCGTCTTTCCGCGCCGTGTCGTGACGCGCGAAGCCTCCGAAGCCGAAGACAACATGGCGATGAGCCAGGACGAATTCCGCCGCGCGCGCGAGCACGGCGATTTCGCCGTGCACTGGGAAGCGCATGGTCATTCCTATGCTCTTCCGCTTGAAATCAACGATGACATCCGCGCTGGACGGGCCGTCGTCGCCAATGTCTCGCGCACGGTGATCGGCGCGCTGCGTCAGGCCTATGCCAACGTCGTCGTGGTCGCGATCACGGCGCCGCCGGACGTGCTGGCACAGCGGCTTGCCGCCCGGGCCCGGCACAGCGACGGCAATATCGCAGATCGCCTCGCGCGCAGCGTCGACGACGCATCGGCCAATGCCGATGTCACCATCCTCAACGCGGGCAGCGCGGACTATCACAGCCGCCAGCTCGTGCGTGTGATCAGGAACGAAGGCTGGCACGAATAGCCGGCGCAACAAGGAGAACGGAATGTCGGTGATTGAAACGGTCGAACAGCTGGAGGCCATCTACGGTGCCGTTGGTGACGCCTCGACCGTGAAAGTCGCCGACCACGTTACCCCGCTCTACCGCATCTTCATCGAGAAGGCGCCGTTTGCCGCGCTCGCCACCATCGGGCCTGAGGGGATCGACTGCTCGCCGCGCGGCGATCTCCCCGGCTTCGTCCGCATTCATGATCCGAAGACGTTGATGCTGCCGGATCGCCGCGGCAACAACCGGGTCGACTCCCTGCGCAACATCGTGCGCGATCCCAGGGTGTCGCTGATGTTCCTGATCCCCGGTTCCGGCAATGCGGTGCGGGCCAACGGCCGCGCTTGTCTCTCCGTCGATCCCGAGCTGCTCGCCTCGTTCAAGGTCGAGGGCAAGGCGCCGCGCAGCGTCATGGTGATGAATGTGGACGAAATCTATTTCCAGTGCGCCCGCGCCATCGTCCGCTCCGACCTCTGGAATCCCGACAAGCGGATCGACCCGAAGACGCTGCCGACGCCCGGCCAGATTCTCGCCGAGATGAGCGAGAACAAGGTGGGTGGCGCGGAGTACGACCGCATCTGGCCCGAGCGGGCCGCGGCGACGATGTGGTGATCTTCCGCGCTCTCTCGTCTCCCTCGCCCCGCTCTTGCGGGGAGAGGGCGGGGTGAGGGGCCTCTCTCGACACGCGAGATCGTCGTGAGACCTGTACCCCCTCACCCGGATCGCAAGAGCGATCCGACCTCTCCCCGCAAGCGGGGAGAGGTGAAGGAAGCCAGCCGCGCCCCTAATTAAACGCCATCCCGCCGCTCAGCGCGATGGTCTGCCCGGTCATGTAGGCATTGTCGACCAGCAGCATTACGGCTTTCGCCACCTCATCGGCCGTGCCGAAGCGGCCGAGCGGGATGCGGCTGACGAGCCCGGGCTGGCCGCTCATCATGTCGGTCTCGATCAGCGACGGCGCCACCGCGTTGACGGTGATGCCTTCCTTGACCAGCCGCGCTGCATAACCGCGCGTGAGGCCCTCCATGCCGGCCTTGGATGCATTGTAGTGTGGACCGATCGAGCCGGCACCGCGCGCCGCGCCCGAGGAGATGTTGACGATGCGGCCCCATTTCCGTGCGCGCATCTCCGGCAGCACCGACTGCGTGCACAGGAAGGCCGATTTCAGGTTGACCAGGATGGTGCGGTCGAAATCGTCCTCGGTGAGATCGTCAACGCCGCGCGTGATAGCGATGCCGGCATTGTTGACGAGGATGTCGATCGGTCCGAGCCCGGCCGTGACGCGCTCGACCATTCCAGCCACGGCGTCGCGCTGCGAGACGTCGGCGGCAACGACAATCGCGCGACCGCCTTGCTTGCCGATCTCGCCTGCCAACTGCTCGGCCTGCCCGATCTGCTCCCGGCAGTTGATCGCCACCGCCGCGCCTGATGCGGCCAGGGCGCGACAGACGGCTGCGCCAATCCCGCGCGAGCCGCCGGTGACGAGCGCGGTGCGCCCCTTCAGATCATCCGCCATGTCCGGATCTCCCAAATTGTCTGTTTTGACGTTGCGCGAGCGTACCATGCCCGCCGCCCGCGCCTGTTGAACTCATCGCGAGATGAATCCGTCTGTCGGTGCTTGCGGCGGAAGAAGCGCGCCAGCGCGCTCGTGCCAAATATGGATAGCCATTTCATTGACCGAACGCGCCAATCGCTCGATATTCGCAGCATCGAAACTGCTCCTCGAGCTTGATGCCGCGATATGAGAACCGATCACCAGCGTAACCTTGACGACATGCACGCGTGCATGACTCGGCGCTGTTTCTCGGCGGCAACCGGCGCCTGTTGTTGCTGATCGTCTCCTAGCAACCTCTCACAGCACAAATCCCACGACAGGAACGCCGAGATTCCGGCGAACGAGCAGTCATGTCCCAGACACAGTCGAACGCCTACATCATTGAAATCCACGATCGCGCCGCCGGCATCATCACAAGAGATGAGCGCGGCTTCCGCTTTTTCTCCTCCGAGCGCCTGTTCGACAGCCTCGAAGGCCGCCAGTTCCGCTCGGCGCGCGAGGCCGAACGCGCAGCCCGTGCGGTGTTTTCGGAGCGGAGCCGCCGCGCCAATTCATCACTCTTCGCCAACTGAACCTGACGCAAAGGACCGCAACATGATTGCACGACGACGTATCCTGACCGCAGCGCTTCTCCTCGCAACCGCCCTGGCCGCACCCGCACGAGCCGAGGACAAGCCGGCGGAAATCCGCATCGGCACCCAGAAGGGCGGCTTCTTCCCGGCGGTACGCCAGCGTCAAACGCTCGAAAATGCCTTCAAGCCGCTGGGCATCGAGGTCAAATGGATCGACTTCCAGTTCGGTCCGCCGCTGCTTGAGGCGATCAACGTCGGCAGCGTCGATTTCGGCTTCGTCGGCGACACGCCGCCGATCTTCGCGCAAGCTGGCGGCGCAAAAATAAAATATGTCGCGGCCGTGAAGTCCGAGGGCGACAACCAGGCGATCATCGTGCCGAAGGATTCAGCCATCAAGACGCTGGCCGATCTCAAAGGCAAGCGCGTCGCCTTCGGCAAGGGATCGAGCGCGAACAATCTCCTGGTCGCCTCGCTCGAAAAGGCCGGCCTGTCCTGGTCCGACATCACGCCCGCGCCGCTCGCGCCGGCCGATGCGACAGCGGCCTTCGTGAAGGGCTCGGTCGACGCCTGGTCGATCTGGGATCCCTATCTCGCGCTCGCCGAATTGAAGGAGAACGCCCGCGTTCTCGTCTTCGACAAGGACGTGCACACGCCGAACGCCTACTACATCGCCAACACCGACTTCGTCGAGAAATATCCGTCGCTGGTGGCAAAGCTCAACACGACCTTCGCTTCCGAAGGCAAGTGGGCGGAGCAGCATCACGAGGAGGTCGCAAAGGCGCAGGCCGAGGCGACCGGCGTCGACATCGAAGCTGTCAGGCGCTTCGTCAACCGCTCCGTCTACAGCGTGGTGCCGCTCGACGCCGAGGTGATCAGGACGCAGCAGGCCGTAGCCGACCGTTTTGCAAAGCTCGGCCTGATCCCGAAGCCGGTCAATGTCTCCGATATCGTCTGGAAGTGGACGCCGGGGTCGTGAGCGGGCTCAGCCCCTCAACGCCGCCAGCAATTCATCCGGGCGCTCGGCCATGATCATGTGGCCCGCGCCCGGCACCACGACGGTCTTCGCATGCGGGATCGCCGCGGCGAGCGCCTTGCCCGCCTTCGCCGGTGTCATCATGTCGCGTTCGCCGAGGATGAGCGTCGTCGGCACTTTCACGCTCGCAGCAGCGACAAGCGCGTTCGCGTAAGCATTGCAGGCCGACAAATCCCTGAAGAGCACGCCCGGCTCGCAAGACTTCAGCACCGCCTGAGCGCCGCCATGCATCCACAGGCCCGGCGCAAGGCTGCCGCCGAGCTCGGCGTTGAAGCCGAGGCCCCAGATCGACACCATGTCGTTGGCGTCCTGCGAGTTGGCTTCGGCCGCTTTCAGCAGATCCGGGCCGACTGTCATGGTCGCGGCGGTGCCGATCAGGCTCAGCGCGGACACCTTGTCGGGATGACGCGCCGCCGTCTCCAGTGAGATCAGCGATCCCATCGAATGGCCGATCAGGTGCGCCTTCGCCACGCCGGCCGCAGCGAGCAATGCCGCCGTCCAGTCCGCCATCTCGGCGATGCCTCCCAGCGAAGGCCCAGTGGAGCGGCCGTGGCCGGGCAGGTCGGGGGCCAGCACGCCAAAACTGTGATGCGCGAACCAGCGTGTATGCAGCGCCCAGGTCGAATGATCGAAGCCGGCGCCATGGATGAAGACGACCGCAGGCAGGGACTTGTCGAATTCGCGGCCACCGTTTGCGACAAACACCTCGGCGCCGTTGACAGTGAGCTTCATGGTGTCAGACCTTTTGCGAGATGCGCAGCGCCTGCGCAAGATCGTCGATGATGTCGCTTGCCGTCTCGATGCCGACCGACAGCCGCACCAGCTCTTCGCCGATACCGGCGGCCTTGAGCTGTTCGGCATCCATCTGCTGATGCGTGGTCGAGGCGGGGTGGATCACCAGTGTCTTGGCGTCGCCGACATTGGCGAGATGGCTGATCATGCGCAGCGCTTCGATGAATTTTCGGCCGGCGGGTCGCCCGCCCTTGATGCCGAAGGAGACGATCGAGCCGGCGCCGCGCGGCAGCAGCGCTTTTGCGAGCTGATAATCGGTGTGGTCCTCCAGTGAGGGATGCAGGACCCAATCGACGGCCTTGTTCGACTTCAGCGCCTCCAGCACCAGATGTGTGTTCTGGATGTGGCGGTCCATGCGGACGCCGAGCGTCTCCACGCCCTGCAAGAGCTGGAACGCGTTGGTCGGGGACAGGCAGGCGCCGAAATCGCGCAGGCCCTCGGTGCGTGCGCGCATGATGAAGGCGCTCGTGCCGAACTGTTCGTCGAAGACGATGCCGTGATAACCGCCATAGGGTTCGGTCAGCACGCCGAATTTCCCGGAGCCGCGCCAGTCGAACCGGCCGCCGTCGACGATGGCGCCGCCGATCGCGATACCGTGGCCGCCGATCCATTTGGTCGCCGAGTGCATGACGATGTCGGCGCCAAGCTCGATCGGGCGGCTGAGATAGGGCGTGGCAAAGGTGTTGTCGATCAGCAGCGGAATCTTTGCCTCATGCGCGATTCCCGCGACCTTCGGGATATCAAGCACTTCGAGCCCGGGATTGCCGATGGTCTCGCCGATCACGAGTTTCGTGTTCGGCTTGATCGCCGCGCGGAACGCGTCGAGGTCGCGCGGCTTGACGAAGGTCGTGGTGATGCCGAAGCGCGGCAGCGTGTGCGCCAGCAGATTGATGGTGCCGCCATAGAGCGAGCTCGACGCCACGATATGGTCGCCGGCATTCAACAGCGTCGCGATGGCCAGATGCAGCGCGGCCATGCCGCTCGCGGTGCAGATCGCGCCGACGCCGCCTTCGAGCGCCGCGAGCCGCTCTTCCAGCACGCCGGTGGTGGGATTGGAGATGCGCGTATAGATGTGGCCGGCGCGCTCCAGATTGAACAGCGCGGCAGCGTGGTCGGAATCCTGGAACACGTAGGACGTGGTCTGGTAGATCGGCACCGCGCGGGCGCCGGTCGCGGGATCCGGATGCTGGCCCGCATGCAGGCTCAGGGTCTCGAAGGCAGGCGGTTTCGGCGCGGGCATGCGTGGCCTCGTTGGTCGGTCGGCGGAGGCGGCTCTTGTGCCACAAAATGGCGGGGAACGTCAGCCCATTGACAGCGCCGGGCGGCGGCTCGCAGCGCGCAGTGTGATGCGAGCCGTGGCCGTAGCGTCAGTGCGCTCCCTCGCCCCGTTCTTACGGGGAGAGGTGAAGCGGCACCGTCCGCGCTAGCTAACGTTCCCGCCGATCGCCTGCTCGATGATCCGCGCCTCCCGCAGCAAAATCTCCGCTACCTCGTGCTCGCGGCGCGGGCCGAGCCTCGTCCGAACGGCGGAGACGGTGATCGCCGCGGCAGGCTGTCCGTCCGGGGTCTTGATCCAGGTGGAGATCGATTTCGTGCCCTGCACGAGGCCGATCTCCCTCATGCCGTACCCCAGCCGTCTCGCGGCGGTGATCTGGCCGAGCACCGTCGCGACGTCGGTCCGGTAGGCCCCGAATCGCTTCTCGTTGGCCGCGACGATTTTTCGCGCGTCCTGCGCCGGCATCGCGGCGAGGATGGCGACGCCTGCGCTAGAGACGCCGAGCGGGCGGCGCGCGCCGACCTCGATCGACAGCACCTGGATCGGATAGATTCCGATCCTGCGATCGACGCACAGCGTGTCGTTGCCGGTCCGCACCGTCAGGAACAGCGTGTCGCCGATCTCGGTGGAGGCACGCCGCAGCGATGGATTTGCGGCGACCAGCAGCCGCGACGGCCGTGGGCGTGCAAGCGCGAGCTCCGGCACCTGGTTGCCGATCGCGTAGCGGCCTGTTCGCTCGTAACGTTCGACGATGCCTTCCTCGATCAGCACGTGGACGATGCGATGCACGGTCGGGCGGGTGAGGCCGGTCGCGCGCACGACCTCGGCCAGCGGCACCCCGTCTTCGCGGCCTGCGGCAAGAATACGCAGCACCGCGAGCGCGCGCCGGATCGCCTGCGCGCCCTGTCGCGGCTCTGCCGTTCCGCGGGCGGATCTTGCGGAGTCTGTCTTGTCCATATTATGGACAAGAACGCCACAATTCACTCGACAGGTAAAGCGCTCATCTGGAGATTGCGCCGCGATCGAGCGCCATGCGCGACGTCACGGCATTCGATATGGAATTGGAAGCGCCGCCGGGAGGTTAACATGAGATTAATCTGGGTTGCCATAGCTGCCGCAGCCGCGATGCTGGCGGGACCCGCATCGGGCCAGCAATGGCCGGCGCGCAGCGTCAAGCTGATCGTGCCCTATCCGGCCGGCGGCAACGTCGACAGCGCGGCGCGCATCGTCGCCGACAAGCTCCAGGAAAAGCTCGGCCAGCCCTTCATCATCGAGAACAAGGCCGGCGCCGGCGGCATGATCGCGGGCGAAGCCTTCGCGAAATCGGTGCCCGACGGTTACACGCTGTTCGTCGGCGCCAACGGCCCGGTACTGTTCGCGACCGAGATCAACAAGCGCGAGGCCTATAACTGGAAGAAGGATTTTCTTCCGATCTCGACGATCTCGATGACGCCGCTGGTGCTCGAAGTGCACCCGTCCGTGCAGGCCACGACGTTCAAGGAATTCATCGAACTCGCCAAGCGCGAGCCCGGCAAGCTGACGATGGCCTCGCCCGGCCCCGGCACCACCAACCATCTGCTCAGCGAGCTGATGCAGTCGAGCCTCGACCTGCAATGGGTCACCGCGCATTACCGCGGCAACGCGCCGGCGATCAACGATCTCCTGGGCGGCCAGGTGCAGTTCGCATTCGACCAGCTCACGGTCAGCCTCCAGCACATCAAGGCCGGCCTGTTCCGCGCGCTCGCCGTCACCAGCCCGCACCGCCTGGAGTCGTTGCCTGATGTCCCGACCTTCACCGAGCTCGGCTACAAGGATTTCGACGGCCAGACTTTTACGGGCCTGTTCGCGCCTGCCGGCACGCCGGCGCCGGTCGTCGACAAACTTCACGAGACGCTGGTTGCGATCCTGAAAGATCCCGGTGTGATCGACAAGTTCGAAAAGCTTGGCGGAGAATCCACCCCGATGACGTCGGACGAGTTCAAGGCCTATCTCGCGCGCGAGGACGCCAAGTGGATTCCGGTCGTGCGCAAGGCCAACATCAAGGCTGACTGAGCGATGCGGATCGACCCCACCGAGCTCGGCGCGGAGCGCATCTACCGGCTGATGACCGGCATCGTGGTGCCGCGCCCGATCGCGTGGGTCACGAGCCTGTCGCGCTCGGGCGTGCTCAACCTCGCCCCCTTCAGCGCCTTCACCTTCGTCTCGCAGAAGCCGCCGATGCTCGCCATCAGCGTCGGCCGCAAAGGTGCCGACTACAAGGACACCGCGCACAACATCCTCGACACCGAGGAATATGTGATCCACATCGCCGATACCCCGCTGATGTCCGCGGTGCACGACAGCTCGGTCGAGCATCCGCCTGAAATCAGCGAGGTCGAGCATCTCGGGCTGGAGACGATCGCGAGCGAGTGTATCAAGGTGCCGCGGCTTGCCGCAGCACCCGTCGCGATGGAGTGCCGTTTCCGGCAGTGCCTCGAATTCGGCGAGGCTCGCAGCCGGCTCATCGTCGGCGAGGTCGTGATGTTCCACATCCGCGACGGCCTCGTGAACGACGGCAAGGTCGAGACCGCGGCGCTCGACCCGATCGCGCGCATCGGCGGGCCCCGCTACGCGCGCCTCGGTGAGATCGTGACGCTGAACACCGTCTTCCAGACGCCCAAATCCAAAGACTGAGCGCGCAGCCCATCGCGCCGGCCTATGTGCCTGAAGACCATCGGAGAACACGACAATGCGACTCGTAAGCTATCTCTTGGACGGAGAGCTGCGCTATGGCGCGGCGGTGGATGGCGGTGTCGTCGATCTGACCAGGCGGATCGGCCGCGACTTCTCCGACGTGAAAGCGTTGATTGCAGCCAACGCGCTGGCCGATGCGCAGGAAGCGGTGGCCGGACAAAAACCCGACTACGCGCTGGAAAGCCTCGTCCTGCTTCCGCCGGTGCTGGCGCCGGAAAAGCTCTGGTGCATCGGCGTCAACTACGCCGAACGCAATGCCGAGTATAAAGACAGCTCGGACCTGCCCAAATATCCCAGCCTGTTCGTGCGCAGCATCTCGTCGATGACCGGCGCCGGCCAGCCGCTCGAGAAGCCTCATGTATCTGAGCAGCTCGACTACGAGGGCGAGCTCGTCATCGTGATCGGCCAGGGCGGCCGCCACATTCCGCGCGACAAAGCCTGGTCGCACATCTTCGGCATGACCCTGTGCAATGAGGGCACGATCCGCGACTGGCTGCGCCACGGCAAGTTCAACGTCACCCAGGGCAAGAATTTCGATCGCTCCGGCAGCATCGGGCCGTGGATCGTCACGTCTGACGAGCTCGATCCGCGCGGGCCTCATGACATCATCACGCGCGTCAACGGCGAGGTGCGGCAGCAGGACACGACCGAGCGGCTGATGTTCCCGTTCGATTTCCTGATCTCCTATCTCTCCACTTTCGCCACCCTGAAGCCCGGCGACATGATTGTAACAGGCACGCCGACGGGCGCGGGCGCGCGTTTCGATCCGCCGCGCTGGCTTAGGGTGGGCGACGTCGTCGAGGTCGAGTCGAGTCGTATCGGCGTTCTGCGCAACACCGTCGCCGCGGAGCAGTAAGCCATGCTCGATACCGCCACGATCGAACGCCTCGCCGCGCGCCTGGATGAGGCCGAGCGCAGCAAGACGCTGATCCCGATGTTCTCGAAGGAGTATCCCGATTTCGCCATCGAGGATGCCTACGCCATCCAGCGCGCCTGGACGAAACTGCAGCTCGGCCGCGGCCGTGTTATCAAGGGACACAAGATCGGCCTGACCTCGAAGGCGATGCAGAACGCGGTCGGCATCTCCGAGCCCGATTACGGCGTGCTGTTCGCCGACATGTTCTATGCCGACGCCACGCCCATTCCGTTTGACCGCTTTCACGCGCCGCGCATCGAGGTCGAGCTCGCCTTCGTGCTGAAGGCGCCGCTGCGCGGACCTGACTGCACCATCTTCGACGTGCTCAACGCCACCTACTACGTCACGCCTGCGCTCGAAATCCTGGAGACGCGCATGCATCGCATCGATCCCGAGACCGGCAAAACGCGGAAGGTGATGGACACGATCTCGGACAACGCGGCCAACGCCGCGCTGGTGCTCGGCGGCCGGCCGTTCCGCCCGATGGATGCGGATTTGCGCTGGATCGGCGCGCTGCTGTTCCGCAACGGCGAGGTCGAGGAGACTGGGCTTGCGGCCGGCGTGCTCAATCATCCCGCCAACGGCATCGCCTGGCTCGCCAACCGTCTTGCGCCGCATGACGAACATCTCGCGGCCGGCGAGGTGGTGCTGGCGGGATCGTTCACCCGTCCCGTCGACATCCGGCGCGGCGACACGTTCCATGCCGACTATGGCGCGTTCGGCTCGGTGTCGTGCCAGTTCGTCTGAATCAACACATAAGAGGGAGCGCATCATGACGGGTCAAACGCGGCGCAAGAGCATCCACATCGGCGGCTTCAAGCACGCCAACCCGATTCCCAACGCCTGCCGCATCGGCAATCTCGTGATGTCCGGTGTCATCCTCGGCCGTGATGCGGCCGGCGTGATGCCTGCGAGCCTGGACGCGCAATGCGCCAACATGTTCGCGCATATGAAGGCGACGGTGGAAGCCGCCGGCGGCACCACGGACGACATCATCAAGATGACGGTGTGGCTGAAGGACCGTACACACCGCGGCCCGGTCAATGTCGAGTGGCTAAAAATGTTTCCGGACGAGCATTCGCGCCCGGCGCGTCACGCGCTGCCGATGGACAATATGGACGGCGGCGCGCTGGTGCAGTGCGACTTCACCGCCGTGATCGACTGAGGGAGCTTTGCGCATGCCGACTTATCTGCCGTTCGACCCGAACCCCCGTCGCCCGGTCAGGGCGCCGCCGCCGAAGACTGTCGACAGCCAGTTTCACGTGCTGGGGCCCATCGACAAATATCCGGAACGCCCCGGCGCTGCCTATCGGATGCCGAGCGCGACCTGGGAAGCAGCGCTGCGCGTGCACAAGACGCTCGGCATCGAGCGCGGCATCATCGTGCAGACCACGACCTATGGTGCGGATCATTCCGTCGTACTCGACGGTCTTGCGGCGATGGGCCCGAACTATCGCGGCTGCGCCAACGCACTGGTGTTCGCGGAAGCGAGCGACTCGTATCTTTCCAAGCTGCATGACGCGGGTGTGCGCGGCGCGCGCTTCAGTTTCCGCCAGGAGCTCGGCGCCGTGCTGTCGGACGCCGATTTCGCCCGCGCCATCGCGCGCATCCGCGAGCTCGGCTGGTACGTGAAGATCCAGCCCGAGAAGGACGGCATCGTCTCCAGCGTCGCCAAGTACGAGAATCTCGACGTCCCCGTGCTGATCGACCACATGGCGCGGCCCGTGCCCTCGAATGGCCGGGATGATCCGAACCTGCGCAAGATGCTGGAGCTGCTCGAGAAGGGCAATTTCTGGGTCATGCTGTCGCTCGGCGAGAAGACCTCGCAGGCCGGCCCGCCCTATGACGACGTGATCCCGATCGCGCGCGCCTATATCGAGGCCGCAATCGACCGCTGCGTCTGGGCCAGCGACTGGCCGCATCCCGTCTCCGTCAAGCAGCCGCCCAACGACGCCGACCTGCTAGAGCTGATGTACCGCTACGCGCCCGACCAGGCCGAGCTGGAGAAGATCCTCGTGCACAATCCGGCAAAGCTGTTCGGCTTTCCGGACTAGCAAGACCCTCATGGTGAGGAGCGCGGTACGCGCGTCTCGAACCATGCAGGCCCGGCTGTCGCCCGAGGCCATCCTTCGAGACGCCCGCCTTTGGCGGGCTCCTCAGGATGAGGTCTCGTATCGTGGCAAAGTCTTAGACCCTCATGCTGAGGAGCCGCTAGCGGCAGACGTCTCGCCCCATGAAGGCCGGGCGCTTTCACAGCCTCCAATTCTGGCGCTCACACCGCCGGCCGTGCCGCCAGCCGGTCGCGCACCTCGGCTGCGATTTCGAACGAGCGCAGCCGCGCGGCGTGGTCGTAGATCTGGCCCGTCGTCATCAGCTCGTCCGCGCCKGTCTCGGCGATCAGCGCCTTCAGCTTCTCCTCGACAGTTTCGGGCGAGCCGACGGCGGAGCAGGACAGCGACTGGCCAACCATGGCCTTCTCGGCCGGTGACCACAGCGCGTCCATGTCGTCGACCGGCGGCGGCAGCGGGCCGGGCGTGCCGCGGCGCAGATTGATGAACTGCTGTTGGAGGGAGGAGAACATCCTCTGCGCCTCCGCGTCGCTCTCGGCGGCGAACACGTTGACGCCGACCATCGCATAGGGCTTGTCGAGCTGCGCCGACGGCTCGAAGCGCGCCCGATATTCGCGCAGCGCCGGCATCATCATTTGAGGCGCGAAGTGCGAGGCGAACGCGAATGGCAGCCCGAGCATCGCGGCAAGCTGCGCGCCAAAGGTGCTCGATCCCAGGATCCAGAGCGGCACTTTCGTCCCAAAGCCGGGCACGGCGCGGATCGACTGGTTCGGCTGGACATCACCGAGCAGCGCCTGCAACTCCAGCACGTCGTGCGGAAAGTTTTCGGAGCTCGTGGCGAGGTCGCGCCGCAATGCCCGCGCGGTGAACTGATCGGTGCCCGGCGCGCGGCCGAGCCCGAGATCGATCCGCCCGGGATAGAGCGACTCCAGCGTGCCGAACTGCTCGGCGATGACCAGCGGCGAATGGTTCGGCAGCATGATCCCGCCGGACCCGACCCGGATCGTCCTAGTCCCGCCCGCGACATGCCCGATCACCACCGACGTCGCCGCGCTCGCGATGCCCGTCATGTTGTGATGCTCGGCGAGCCAGAACCGCTTGTAGCCCCAGGTCTCGGCATGCTGGGCGAGGTCGAGCGAGTTGCGGAACGCCTGCGCCGCATCGCCACCTCTTCGGATGGGAGCGAGGTCGAGCACGGAGAAGGGGATCATGTTTGGCGTACCGGGTGGGAGTGCGATGTGCGCTGCGGCCTCACATGTAGTGGCTTATTATGGAAATGTTAGCGCGGCCGTAGCGCGCAAATGCAATCCAAATCTGCTGTGCTAACGTCAGAGACGATGTAGCGGGCCAGGATTCACCTTTTGCTTCTCAAGAGCGAAATCGTCCTCCGTTTACTAGTTTTGGCTCCATCTCGTGAATTGTTCTGCCGTTCCTATTCCACGTCTCTGGCGTCGAGGGACGAACCTCCATGATTGTCGGTTCGGTCGAGATGTGGCCGGCACTTTTCCCGTTGGCGGCAGCTACAGCAAGCCGCGCTTGTGCTGGATGATGATGATAACGCGAATGATGCAGTCCGATACTGACTCGCCGGGCCGCCGTGCCTTGTGCAGCATTTGCCACGTCACCTCATCGATCTGTATCTGCCATTTGCCGCTTGCCAGGCGTTGTCCGGTATCGTCGGACGGGAACTCGGCCGCAATCAGAGCGCGGCACTCGTCGGTGATTTCAATTTCCGGCATTGTTGGTCGTTCTCGCGGACGGTGTGCTCGCGTGCAGCCCTCGCCCGATCCGGAGAGATCAGCCAGTTAAATCGCGGTAACTACCGATCCAGCCGAAGCCGATGCCGATCGTCCTGACCATGGACGAGGAGCGCGACATCTGGACGCAGTCGCGGTAGGGCGCTGCGGCGCCACCAGTGGATGCCTGCTGAATATTGAGGGATGCGGCGCTGACAAGAAGGATCATTCAATGGCTTGGGTGTCGTTCGCGCAGCCGTGACGCTTGAGTCGTCGGGCTCCCGTCGTCGCCGGACATTGCCGATCCTTCACAACCTTAATGCGATTTAACGAGGTTTCCGTAAGCGGTGTGGGTAAACCGCGAGTCGCGGGGGCGTCCTCCAGACACGAGATGACGCCGTGAAGTTTGACGAACAGGAACGCACCGCGCTGACGGACGCTGGGTTTTCCGTCGCCGACAACAGCAAAGCTGCCTACGTCGAAGCCGTCGTGGTGATCGCCGCATACGACGCCGAAACCTATTGGCTGACGTTCGCCCTGCCGAATGATGCCCAGATCGTGTGCGTTGTGCCACGCGACCAGATTGCCGACGCGATCGCAACTCGTAACTACGCAGCTCGGCGGAACCCACTTCAGTGAAGCTGACCTTCCCTCATGCAAGGCTGAAGGCGCTCTGGAACGAGGCCGTCCGGCAATGGCCGGTTTCGGTGCGAGCCATGAACGGTCGAGATTCACCCGGTTTCTGGCTTGTCGGTGGCCAAGGCATCTATCTCGTGCATAACGGCGCCAGGCCTCGGGGCAGCGTGACTCTGGCCTACGCAAACGAATGCGACCCGCTCAGGGTGCCGGTCCAAAGTTGGTTGGGTATCAAGCGCGCCATCTTCGGCGATAACGATGGGAGGGAATTCGTCGATCTGGTGATGATCGGCACTGCCGTCGATGCCGGCGCCGACCTCGAGGTGACCTTCGAGCCCGACACGATGACGGTGGCTGTCGTCGAAAAAGGGACGGCGAGCATACGACTGCAATCGCTGCGCATCCGGGACAAAAATGACACCACGTCAGGGCGCAGTTGTCGGGTTTGAGTCTGAATCTCGGCTAAGGACCAGACGCGGTATCTTGGCCCGCTACTCTCTCCAAGCCCTGCACATCGTCGTCCTCCCAGTCCTCCCAGTCCTCCCATTCCACGTTGTTGGTTTCGAGATAGCGGGCGACGGCTACGCCGATTGTCGGGAAGAAGTAATTCTCTCCAAGCTGCGCGAAGAGGCCAAATCTTTTCAGCTTGTCCTTCACGGGATCTTTGAGTTCGGCAAAACAAAACTCTATGCCTTGCGCGTGCAACGATCGGTCCAGTTCGGCAACCACGTCGCAGGCGGTGACGTCTACGCTCGTGACCGGCTCCGCGGCAACAACTAGCCAACGCACGGGTGTTGGCGATGTCGCTACGGCATCCAGGACGCGTTCCCTGAAGAATTCGGCGTTGGCAAAAAACAGAGGTGCATCCCAGCGAAACAGGACCAGCCCGGGGACCCGGCGCGCATCCGGATATCGTGTGATGTCGTGATAGCCTTTGACGCCGTAGGCGCGCCCCAATACGGCGGAGTGTGGGCGCCAACCGTCCCACAGGAACTCGATGATAGCGATTGCGATCGCAAGACCAATTCCTGGAATGACTCCGAGCACTGCTACACCGACAAAGCAGACGATGGCCAGCCAGAATTCCCACCGTTGAATGCGATAGATTCGTTTGAGGTCGGCAACTTCAATCAAGCCAATCGCCGATGCGATAACGACGGCGGCTAATGCGGCGGTGGGTAAATGTTGGAGCAGGCTCGGCGCGACCAGGAGGAGCAACGCGATGGCAAGCGCGCCTACGACGCTGGTGAGTTGAGTGCGGGCACCGGCGGCTTCCGCAACGGGTGTCCGTGAACTACTGCTGCTGATCGGGAAGCCCTGGAAAAATCCCGTCGCCAGATTGGCGGCACCGAGCCCGACCATCTCTTGGTTGGGATCGACCCGAGACCCCAATCGCGCAGCATAGGCACGTGAAAGTACGCTCGTATCGGCAAACGAAACCATCGCTACTGCACAACCGCCGATCAGCACCGGCACGAGGTCGCTGGAGGTGATCCATGGGACAACGAAACCCGGCAGGCCCTGGGGAAGGGGGCCCAGCACCTTGACGCCGTATTGCGTCCCGAGATCAAGCACCCCGACGACGAGCGTAGCCCCAACGACCGCAATCAGAAGGCCCGGTACCCGCTTGTTGTTCCTGAGAAGCAGGATCACGATCAACGTGGCGAGGCCAATCGCGAACGCGACCCAGTTTATCTGCCCCCCAAGGATCGCGCTGACAATCGCCCACAGGCTTCGCAGTGGCCCCTCGCTCTCGATGGAAAAGCCGAAGAGCTTGGGCAGCTGGCTGATCAATACGGTCAGGGCAATTCCGTTCATATACCCGTAGCGTATCGGCTTCGAGAGAAGCTCGGTGATAAAGCCAAGGCGCGCGACGCCTGCCAGGATACAGACCGTCCCTGAGACAATCGCCATCATGCCCGCGAGTGTCACGGCCCGCAGGGGATCGCCCTGAGCCAAGGGAGCGATGACTCCAAGGAGTATTGCCGCCAGCGCCGAGTCCGGGCCAAGGACGAGAATGCGGCTTGGGCCGAACAGCGCGTAGGCCAGCAGCGGCACGATCGTTGCGTACAAACCGTAGATGCCCGGCAGGCCCGATGCAGCTGCATAGGCAATGCCGACCGGGACCAGCATTGTCGCCAGGACGATGCCGGCGAAGATATCGTGCGGAAGCCATGCTGCTTCATATTGACGGAGAGTGTCGAGTCCGGGCAACCAGCGCTTCATTGATGGTTTCTCCCAGCCCGCATTGAGCAAGTTTGCCCCGCATGATGTGTTGGACCGATCAGGCTATTACGCCCGCAGCAGGCTGAACAGTGGCCCGGCGCTATGGCCGAAGCAGCACAGCGGGCCATGGGTGCCAGCCGGCACCAAGTCTTCCCTGCGCCCTCTTCACGGACGAGGGGGAAGGACCAAAACCGAACTCGGGCGTTCCATGCCGCGAGAATGGCGTTCGTTCGCGGCTGTTTGAGTGGCCTGTGCCTCCGTTCACAACCCTGTTATTGCGACCTGGTGCGCCCGTTGTCTCAACTGGGCGTTTTGCGCCTGTTGTTGTACCCTTGGTGAAACTGCTGCTGGGGTCGCGAGGAGGAACTGACATGACCATGGTCGTACTCAACCGACGCTATCTCCTCGCCGCCGGCGGCTCGGTCCTGGCGGCCGGGGTGTCCGGGCTCCTGTTGCCGGCCCGTGCCGAAGGCCTCGCACCGACCGAGTCGATGTCGGGTGGCGCGAACAACTACCGCAAGGGCGCGGCGATCGTGGACCGGATCGGCAAGGGCGGCTTCTGGATGAGCGGCACCGTTCGCCGCGCAGGCGACGGGGCTCCACTTGCCGGGCAGCGCATCCAGATCTGGGCGCACACGACCGAAGGGCAGGAGCACGAACCGCAAAGTCATGGCGCCACGCTCACCGACAAGGACGGCAAGTTCCGGCTCGAGATGCCGCAGATCATTCCGATCTTCGGCCAGCCGCATGGTCACCTCGCCTATGACAGCGGTGAGTTCAAGACCGTCTTTCTGCGGCCGGTGATGCGGAGCGCGAAGGAGACGAGCCTGGAAGCGCACTTCGTCCTGCAGACGGCCTGACCGGGTTGCGAATGAAGGGGTGGAGACTGGCCCGGGTGATCCTGATCTGGGTTGCCCTTGCTTCRGCCATTGGCGTGCCGATCGTCGCGGCAGCGGGAAGCGAGCAGCTCGCATGGCGCGGTCCGCTCTACGTCGTGGCCGGGTTTGCGGGAATTGTTGCCCTCGGCCTCGTGCTCGTTCAGCCCCTGCTGATCGGCGGATATCTGCCGGGATTCCCGGCTTATCGCGGACGGCGTGCGCATCACTGGATCGGCGGTACGCTGGTCGCAGCGATCGTGATCCATGTCGTTGGCCTCTGGATCACCAGTCCGCCCGACATGATCGACGCGCTGACCTTCTCATCGCCGACGCCGTTCTCTCCCTTTGGCGTGACCGCGATGTGGGCCATCTTCGCGGTCGCGCTCTTGGCCGCCCTGCGTCGGCGATTGGGACTGCGACCACGAACCTGGCGCTTCATTCACATGCCGCTGGCGATCGTCATCGTCGCAGGCAGCGTGGTCCATTGCCTGCTGATCGAGGGGACGATGGAGACGATCTCTAAGGCGGCACTCTGCGCGCTCGTCCTCGCGGCAACCGTAAAAGTCATGATCGACCTGCAGGTGTGGCGAAAGCGAAGGACCTTGCGCGGCGAGAGCACTGCGCCGCAGTGACATGGCCGCGCGTAGCGCATAGTAGAGCGAAGCGAAACCCATCGCACTTTGTCTGCGCGGAAGCATGATGGGTTTCGCAAGCGCTCTACCATCCTACGAAACTTTTGCTGACCGCCTTGTTCAAACACGTTCGGCGTCGTCAGCGCCGATCTCCGCTCCGCTTGCCGCAGATTGCGACGGGGCGTATCCTAGCGTGATGGTTGTCAGTGCCCCCGAGCTGAAAACGTTCCTGCTCGCGACGCCGTTCTTCGGCGGTCTTCCGGACCCGAGCCTCGACCTGCTGATTTCGATGCTGGTCGAGTGCCGCTTTGATGCCGGCGCGACCGTCGTGGCGGAAGGCGAGCCGGGACGCTCGCTGTTCATCGTCAAATCCGGCCGGCTGGCGGTGAGCAAGCAGGCGAACTCGGGGAGCGTCATCCCGATTTCCGTTCTGGAGGCTGGCGATTTCTTCGGTGAAATGACGCTGATTGAAATGCAGAATCGCTCCGCCACGGTGGTCGCGGAGAGTCCGACGGTGCTGTACGAGCTGACGGCGCAAAAGCTCTACGCTTGCTACAAGGCCGATATCCACGCCTATGTGATCGTCCTGCAGAACGTCAATCGAGAGCTATGCCGGCGGCTGCGCCGTGCCGACGATCGCCTCACCGGACACCAGGCGGACGAAGACGAAACCCCCGCGAGATGACTGTGCTTCTCTGCGCCGCCGCAAGTTCGCTCCGCGGCTGACGGTCCCGGATTACGCTCGCGCTCCATCCGGGCCACGCCACTTCGCGTGGGACGTTCAGCCCACCGGTCCCGGGATCCAATCGTCCCCTGAAAGTGGGATCACTCTTACGCCAACAATGACTCCGAGTTCCAGGCTTGGATCGAAATGGCGCATCGTCCGCTCGTTGAGGTCGATGATGCGGCCAGGCCTCAATGGCCCCACGTCATTTATCTTGACGATGACCTTCTTGCCGACGGCCTCGACGAGGGCATATTTCGGCCTCGCGCCAAATTGGACCCCACCAAATTTCCCGCGCAAATTCGTCTTGATGGCAGCCGCCCAGACAGACGGATCATAGCGCTCGCCGGAGGCTGTGTTCGGACCGCCCTCTTCCTTGCCGGGCTTGAACGGATTGTACATGGATGCGGCGCCAACGATCGCCTCCCCGGAGGCGGCATCGACGACGGCGCTTGAGTGAACTTCACACGCTTCACTTCGATCAACGGGAACAGAAACGGCAAGCGCAACCAGGGCGCCGCAAATTGCGGCGCTCGAGCGGAACAGCATTATAACTCCTGTGATTTTTTCGATCGTCCGGTTCCGACACCGCAAGCATGGTCAAGCGAACGCGGAAGCGTTCACGAACTTGCACCAGTGCTTTGCGGATTCGAGCCAACCCCTGGCTACGGAACCGATGTGCGAACCAGAGCGGTCCGCACGCAGTGTTTTAGGTTGTCCCCGACTAAGACAGAGAATGCGTCAGCAGCATGACCTGATGGAACCTGCGGTGAGTGACACATGCGATGTCGCCACAAGCCGACACGCTCGCGCTAATTGATGCGTCGGGCAAAACACCCGCCGCTCGCACAAACCCGTCAATCCTCTTCAGTAAAAATATTCCACTTTACCGAAATTCGGAATTACAGCATTCTCTCCGTCATCCCGCCCCGAGAAGAGGGGCGATCGTACGTCGTCACGAACGTGGGCCGGGGTGCGGTGGACGCGGCAGTGCCGGGCACGCGAATGCGGGACCAGGGCGAGATGAACCTCGTGAGGGCCTTGACTGCGTGCGGGACGGACGGCGCCTGTGTCCGGCGAAGCCCTTGGGCGGAGCTGGATCGCTGCGTACGGCGAAAACGCGTGGTCCTGACCGTCGTTGCTACGGTCAAGCCTTGCGGAGATGGATCGGGGCTCTACCGGGTTTCGAGGCATCGCCAATTCGCGAGGTGACGGAGGCCAGAAGGAACTCGGCTCCGGGGAGAGCGCGCATAAACCGTCAGACCATCGCGCAGGGAAGGCCGGGTGTTTTTCCGGCCCACCTGTTTCCCGCCTGCGCATTTGCGTGTGCAAATTCCTGGCGCAGCGGATCATGGGTGCCAGCCGGCACCCGGCCTTCCCTGCGCCCTCTTCACGGAAGAGGGCGAAAGAGGAGAGCAAAACTCGGGCGTTTCATGCCGCGAGAATGCCGCTTCATGCGTGAATTGAGAATCGTGTTGCCCGATGGGATTGATCGAGACGCGGGGTGCGTGTCGCTCAAAATCCACATGGGTTCGGAATCGCCAGCTTGGGTGCCTCAAACGGTCGCATCCGCGGACGCGATATCTTTGCGATAGCCTGACCAGATTCCATAGTGTCAGCGATGATTTGCAACCGAGGGGCGGGGTATCAAATGACAGCGCGTAAATGTTTCATCGTGGCCGCGGGATTGATGATGGCGAGCGCCGCCCATGCCGAGGACGTTCCCTCCAACGCCGAACTGTTTCGCATGCTGAAGGCGCAGCAGCAGACCATCTCCGAGCTGCGCGCCGAATTGAAGCAGGCCAAACAGGAGCGGCGCACGGTCACTCCGCGAGAGGCGACTGCATCGGCAGCCAAGCCAGCCGGACGCGACGCCGCGAGGGAGACGGTTGCGGTAGCACCGCCCGCGCAGGCTTATGCGATGTACAACAAGGGACCCGCAGTCGCGCCGGCGCGCACCGGCGGTGCCTATGTCGGTGTGTTCGGTGGCGGCGGCAGTCGCGGCGGCACTGACGTCAGCCAGCTCGGCACCGTCTTTTTCGTTGAGGCCGTCGGGGGCCCCTTGGCTGTCGACGCCACAGGGCGGACCAGCAGCGGCGGCGTCGGGTTCGGTGGCGCGCATCTCGGCTATGAATGGTCGTATGGTACGTATCTGCGGCCCGCTTTGGAGATCGAAGGTTTCTATCTGGCAGGTAACCAGCCGCGTGCGACGTTGGTGACCCCCACAGACCGATTTGCAGAGCACTCCTTCGACACGACTTTCCCGACGCGCACCACGGTGCTGCTGGCGAACATGGTTGTCGGCTTCAACACGCCCTATCAAGGCATCACGCCCTATATCGGTGGCGGGATCGGGGCCGCGAACGTCTCCATCAACGGCGCCACGTCCACACAGACCGACCCGGCCGAGCCTGGCATCAACCACGTCAACGCGCGTCCGGACTCCTCAGCCTGGACCTTTGCGGCACAGGCCAAGGCCGGTGCGCGCTTCGCCCTCGGCAACAGCGGCGCTTACCTGTTCGGCGAGTACCGCTATCTGTACGTCGGCGATGTGAATCAGGTTTTCGGCTCCACCGTGAATCCCGCTCATGCTGCGACCAGCCCGTGGACGGTCAGCTTCGGCGGCACATCGCACCATCTCGCAGCCGGCGGCATCGGCTTCGGCTTCTAGCTGAGCTCGATCACTGCGAGAATCGGAGGGGGCGGACGACACGTCCGGCCCCTCCCAGGAGGCAACCGGGCAACGGAAGAAGGCGATTTTCTGAGGAAACTGGTGCTGCCAGACAGGATTGAACTGTCGACCTCTCCATTACCAATGGAGTGCTCTACCACTGAGCTACGGCAGCATGTGCTGGGATAAGAATCGGCCGCCAAGGGGGCCTACCAAGCGGGCCGATATCTGCCACAAGCCCCCCTCCTGTGCAAGCTTGCTAGCTCCGCCAAAACGAGAAAATCGGGTCGATATCGGGGCCAAAATGCCCGTTTTCAGGTGAAAGTACCGACTTTCCGCCGATTTCGGTTCCGATATCCCCGGCCAACTGGCCAGTTGGCCGCGGCATGGCATTCGGCCCATTTTGGATTTCGCACGAACAGTTCGTGAGGGGCCTCTTGAGCTGCCGCATTCTCCGGGCATGTTATCGCGGATCGCTGGTATGGACCGCTGATGGCTGACGAGAACGACAAGAGCACGAGACAGGCGAGGGGGGCGCGGGACGACCGGCTGAAATCGGCGCTGCGCGAAAACCTGAAGCGACGGAAGATGCAGGCGCGCGAACGCGCCGCAATCACCGACCCCTCGCAGAATGACGATGCTTCCCTAGATGAGGGGACCGCCGGCAAGACTGGCGATTGAAGTCTGGCGATTAGAATTTTTGGAGTGCATGGACGTGGCAATGGGGCAGGACGAGCAGCAACGAGACGATGGTGACGCGCAGATGTCGCGGTTCACGCGCCCTGAGCAGACCTTTCCGGCGCTGACATCGGCCGAGATCGAGCGCATGCGGAATTTCGGCGAGGTCCGCACCTACGCTAACGGCGAATTCCTGTTCGAGACCGGCAAGCCCGGGCCGGGCATGTTCGTCGTGCTGAAGGGCCACGTCGCCATCACCCAGCGCGACGGGCTCGGCAATGTCACGCCGCTGATCGACCAGGGGCCGGGGCAATTTCTGGCCGAGCTCAGCCAGCTCTCGGGCCGGCCGGCGCTGGTCGACGGCCGCGCCGAAGGCGAGGTCGAGACGCTGCTGCTGCCGCCGCCCCGCCTGCGCGCGCTGCTGGTCGCCGAGGCCGAGCTCGGCGAGCGCATCATGCGCGCGCTGATCCTGCGCCGGGTCAATCTGCTTCAGGCCGGCGTCGGCGGTGTGGTGCTGATCGGTCCCTCGTATTCGGCCGGCGTGGTGCGCTTGCAGGGCTTCCTCACCCGCAACGGCCAGCCGCATCATCTGCTCGATCCCGAGCGTGACCGCGACGCCGCCGAGGTGATCGCGCGCTATTCGCCGAAGCCGGAAGACTGGCCGCTGGTCGTCGCGGCGAGCGGCGAGGTGCTGCGCAACCCCAGCGAAACCGAGGTTGCGCGCGCGATCGGCATGATCGGCGGCCCCCGCAACGACCGTATCTACGATGTCGCGATCGTCGGCTGCGGACCCGCCGGGCTGGCAACCGCGGTGTATGCCGCCTCCGAAGGGCTCTCGGTTGCCGTGCTCGACACCCGCGCCTTCGGCGGCCAGGCCGGTGCCAGCGCGCGCATCGAAAACTATCTCGGCTTTCCGACCGGCATTTCCGGCCAGGCCCTGACCGCGCGCGCGTTCAACCAGGCGCAGAAGTTCGGCGCCGACATCATGATCCCCGTCACGGTGAAGTCGCTCGACTGCACGCGCCGGGACGGCGCCTTTGCGGTGACGCTCGACGGCAGCGATCCCTTGCGTTCGCGCGCGGTCGTGGTTGCGAGCGGCGCGCGTTATCGCCGCCCCGAGATCGAGAACCTCGACAAGTTCGAGGGCCGCGGCGTCTGGTATTGGGCCTCTCCGGTCGAGGCGCGGCTCTGCGCCGGCGAGGAGGTGGCCCTGGTCGGTGCCGGCAATTCGGCGGGGCAGGCGGCCGTGTTCCTGTCGGGACACGCCAAGAAGGTGCTGATGATCATCCGCGGCGGTGGCCTGGGCGCCAGCATGTCGCGCTATCTCATCGAGCGCATCGAAGCGACACCCAACATCGAATTGATGTTCAACACCGAGATCACCGCGCTCGAGGGCGACGAGGCTTCACTGCTGCGGCGCATCCGCTGGAAGAGCCGGCTGTCGAGCGATGAAGACTCCGCCGACATCAAGAATCTCTTTTTGTTCGTCGGTGCCGATCCCGCCACCAGCTGGCTCGACGGCTGCGGCGTCACGCTCGATCGCGGCGGCTTCGTCGTGACGGGCGCGCAGTCCGAGCTGAACCAGGGCAAGCTGGTGGCCCCACTGGAGACCTCGGTGCCCGGCGTCTACGCGGTCGGCGACGTCCGCTCCGGCTCGGTCAAGCGCGTCGGCGGCGCCATTGGCGAAGGCGCGCAGGTCGTGGCCTCCCTGCACGGCTATCTCGGCGACGCCGCAAAACCGGCGCTTTAGTCAAGGACAAGACAAGCAGACGGCAAGCGGAATCTCACTTGCCATCTTGCCGTGTCCCACAGACTATCGCCCCGTCGCGAGGCCAATCGCGCGTGGAAGAACAAAAGATTCACAAGGGAGGACTAAATGGCCGAACTCGTCGTGCTCTACAAGACGCCCAAAGACGCCGCCGCCTTCGACAAGCATTATGCCGAGACCCACATTCCGCTCGCGAAGAAACTTCCCGGCCTGAAGAAATACGCCGTCAGCACGGGCGCAGTCGGCTCGCCCGCCGGACCATCGGGCGTCCACCTCGTCGCCATTCTCAGCTTCGACAGCGTGGGCGACATCCAGAAGGCCTTCGGCAGCGAAGCTGGCAAGGCGGCCGCGGGCGACGTGCCGAAATTCGCCAGCGGCGGCGCCGATCTGCTGATCTTCGACACCAAGGAAGTCTGAGCGCGCGCGAAGCGTCTCACCAAATTCGATTCAACTTTCGTCGAAGACCTGCAAGCTCGTAGCCCGGATTTAGCTTCGCCCCATCCGGGCTACAAACTGCTCTCGTTTGTGACAGCACTGCAAAAAATTCGGTCGTGCGTTTGTCGATTCGCACGACGGCGCATGGCTCCGCACGAGTCTGTGACATCGCGTATGTAGCCATCCGATGAGGACCGTAATATCAATCGCCTGATCTCAATGCAGAGAGTAGGAGAGATGCCGTGGTTCTTGGGTTGAGCCTGCCCGCCTTCACGTTGGTCCATGTCATCATCAGCCTGATCGGCATCGTCGCCGGCCTGGTCGTGATGTTCGGTCTGCTCGGGTCGAAGTCGATGCCGGGCCTCACCGCGATCTTCCTGCTGTTCACGATCCTCACCAGCGTCACCGGCTTCCTGTTTCCGTTCAAGGAGCTGCTGCCCTCGTACATCATCGCCGGCATCTCGCTGGTGCTGCTCGCGATCGCCTGCCTCGCGCTCTACGGAATGAAGCTCAAAGGGGTCTGGCGTCCCGTCTACATCGTGACTGCGATGATCTCGCTCTATTTCAACGTCTTCGTGCTGGTGATCCAGTCGTTCCTGAAGGTGCCGGCGCTCGCCGCGCTCGCGCCTGCCGTGCCGCCGAATCCGCCGGGAGGCCCCGTCTTCGCCGTGGTGCAGGGCATCGTGCTGGTGTTCTTCGTGGTGCTGACCATCGGCGCCTGGCGCCGCTACAAGCCGATGACGTTTGCCTGATCGCACGTTCACGGTCGGTGCGCGGCATCGACCTCGTGACATCGCCCGACCATCTCCGGATTGCCGGCTCGCGTTTTGCGAGCCCCGGATTGATTTTCACTGAAGGAGCCATTCATGCCCACCATCACCACCAAGGACGGCGTCGAGATCTTTTTCAAGGATTGGGGTTCGGGCCAGCCGATCGTGTTCAGCCATGGCTGGCCGCTGTCGGCCGACGACTGGGACACGCAGATGATATTCTTCGCCAATCACGGCTACCGCGTCATCGCCCATGACCGCCGCGGCCACGGCCGCTCCTCGCAGGTCGCCGACGGCCACGACATGGATCACTATGCCGACGATCTCGCGGCGGTGACCGCGCATCTCGACCTCAAGAACGCCATCCATGTCGGCCACTCCACCGGCGGCGGTGAAGTCGTGCACTACATCGCGCGTCACGGTGAGAGCCGGGTGGCGAAGGCTGCGATCCTCTCCGCGGTGCCGCCGCTGATGGTGCAGACGGCGGCCAATCCCGGCGGCCTGCCGAAGAGCGTGTTCGACGATCTCCAGAAGCAGCTCGCCGCCAGCCGCACCGGCTTCTACCGCGACCTCGCTTCCGGTCCTTTTTACGGCTACAACCGTCCCGGCGCAAAGCCGTCGGAAGCGGTGATCCAGAACTGGTGGCGCCAGGGCATGATGGGCGGCGCGAAGGCGCATTACGACGGCATCGTCGCGTTCTCGCAGACCGATTTCACCGAGGACCTGAAGAAGATCAGCGTGCCCGTGCTGGTGATGCACGGCGACGACGACCAGATCGTTCCCTACGCCGATTCCGGCCCGCTGTCGGCCAAGCTGCTGAAGAACGGCACGCTCAAGACCTACAAGGGCTTCCCGCACGGCATGCCGACCACGCACGCCGAAACCATCAACGCGGACCTGCTCGCGTTCTTCAAGGCGTGAGGGACTGATCTCACCCTCCCCTGGAGGGGGAGGGTCGATCGCGCGCAGCGCGAGCGGGGTGGGGTGATCTCTCCCCTCGGGCGCTGTTCGATGCGGAGAGACCGTCACCCCACCCCGTCTCACATTCCGCTGCGCTCCATGTGAGCCGACCCACGGGCGAGCTACGCTCGTCCCGGACCCCTCCAGGGGAGGGTGCGCACTCACTTCAAGATCGCCCTGATCGCATCGAACGTGCGCTTCACGAAAACCTCCGGTTTCTCCCGCACATCTTCGCCGATCCAGTTTTCGCCGCCGACGCGCATCGCGCCGGTGGCGATCATGGCGACGAGCCGTGCCTTCAGCCTGTCCGATTTGGTTTTGGCACGCTGCGAAAGCCCTTCGGCCAGTGCGCGCTCGAGCTTCTCGTATTTGAGCTGGTCGCGCGCGTGAAGCGCGGGATTGTCGCGCTTGAGCCGCGACATTGCCGCGGCTTCCGCCGGGTCGATCCGCCTGACGGCCGCCGCGATCGCATTCTCCGCCGCCGTCAGCATGGTTTCGCCCACTGGCCGCGCCACGACCTCTGCGACCAGCGCGCTTGCTGCGCCCTCCTGCCAGGCGGCGACCACGTCCTCTTTCGACGCGAAGTAGTGGAAGAAGCTGCGGCGTGACACGTCGGCCGCGGTCGCGATGTCGTCGATGGTCGTGGCCTCGAAGCCGCGCTCCAGGAACAGTGCCATCGCCGCGCGGGTCAGCCGCTCGCGGGTCTCTTGCAATTTACGCTGGCGCAGGCCGGGACCATCAGGGGATTTTGCTCCTGCCGGCAATGGCTTGGCGCCTGTCCTGACCGATTTCCCGCCGGGCTTTGAAGCCTTCAAATTATTTCACCTCTTGCAAACTTGCACTCAGTGCACATTTAGACCGGTCGCGGGCCTCATTCCAGCCCCGAACGGAGATACGGCATGACCGACTGGAGCACGGCAGACATCCCCTCCCTCAGCGGCAAGACCGCCGTCGTGACCGGGGCGACGGGCGGCCTCGGCTACGAGACGGCGATGGCGCTGGCGGGCGCCGGTGCCATTGTCATACTCACCGGACGCAACGACGCAAAGGGCCTGCGGGCGATCGAGGGCATTTGCGAGCGGTTTCCCAACGCATTGATCGCCTACGAGCATCTCGATCTCGCCAGTCTCGCCTCCGTCGCCGATTTTACCAGGCGCTTTGCCGCCAGCAACGAGCAGCTCGATCTCCTGATCAACAATGCCGGCGTGATGGCGCTGCCGAAGCGGCAGCAGACGGAGGATGGTTTCGAGATGCAGCTCGGCACCAACTATCTCGGCCATTACGCGCTGACGGCACAGCTGTTGCCGCAGCTTCGCCGCGCGAAAGCGCCGCGCATCGTCAATCTGTCGAGCCTCGCGCACCGCTCCGGCGCGATCAATTTCGACGATCTGCAAAGCAAGCGTTCCTATCGTCCCTGGCGCGCCTATTGCCAGTCCAAGCTGGCGATGCTGATGTTTTCGCTGGAGCTGCAGCGCCACAGCCTCGCCGCCGGCTGGGGCCTGACGAGCCTTGCTGCCCATCCCGGCTACGCGCGGACCGATCTCATTCCGAACGGGCCGGGCGCCGACACCTTCCAGTCGCGTGTCAGCCGTTGGCTCCAGCCTTTCATCAGCCACTCCGCAGCCGAAGGCGCGCTGCCCACGCTGTTCGCGGCGACCTCGCCGGCTGCAGAGCCCGGCGGCTATTGCGGTCTGAACTGGTTCTACGAATTGAAGGGGCCGCCCGCGCCGGCGAAGATCATGCCGCAGGCGAAGGATTTCGCCGCGGCCGCCATGCTGTGGGATGTCTCGGCGACGTTGACCGGTGTATCCTTCGACGAGATCGCGGTCGCCGCATGAGCCGCGGGCCGGGTGGGGACGTCACGATGCAAGTCATCATCTTCGGCGCGACCGGCATGGTCGGGCAGGGCGTATTGCGCGAATGCCTGATCGACACCGGCATCGACCGCGTGCTCGTGGTCGGCCGCAGCCCGACCGGCGTCCGCAATGCGAAGCTCACCGAAATCACGCACGGCGATTTCACCGACTACTCGGCGATCGAAGCGCAGCTCACGGGCTTCGATGCCTGCTTCTTCTGCCTCGGCGTCTCCTCGATCGGCATGAGCGAGGATCGCTATCGCCATCTCACCTACGATCTCACGCTCGCAACGGCGACGACGCTCGCGAAGCTCAATCCGCAGATGACGTTCGTCTACGTCACCGGCGCCGGCACCGATTCCACCGAGCAGGGATCGCGGATGTGGGCGCGGATCAAGGGCAAGACCGAAAACGATCTGCTCAAGCTGCCGTTCCGGGGGGCCTACATGTTCCGCCCCGGGGCGATCCAGCCCCTGCACGGCGCCCGCTCCAAGACCGCCTGGGTGCAGGCCGTGTATGCCGCAACCGGGCCGCTCTGGTCGGCGCTGCGCCGGATCTCGCCGCGGCTCGTCACCTCGACCGAGCAGATGGGCCGCGCCATGATTCGTGTCGCCCGGGAGGGGTATCCGCGGAAGGTGCTGGAGATGGAGGATATCAATAGCCTCTAGCCGGCTAGCCCGTTAGTTTCACGGAAATTTCCGCGTCCGCGCGCGTTGAGCCTTATCGGCCCCCGAGGAGAAATGCCGGCGATGTCTCCCCAGCTCAAACTGATCGCGCTCGACGCCGACGATCTCGCCGTGATCTCGACCCATGTGCAGGACGCCCGCGTCCAGGCCGCCGACATCATCTGGCGGCAAAGCGAGAAGCKGCTGGTGGTCGGGATGAGCCGGCTGGACTGGGAGCAGTCACTGGACGGCGAGGCCGAACCCCGCCGGCTGGTCGCCGCGCTCCGCTTCGACCGCGTGCTCGCCTGCAAGTCGCGCAACATCGACCTCGGCGCGCCGGACGAGGTTCTGGACCTCGTCGGCATCGAGTTTCACTCCCAGGACGGCCGCGACGAGGAGCCCGGCGGCAGCGCCCTGCTGCTGTTCGCCCATGGCGGCGCCATCCGCCTCGACGTCGAATGTCTGGAATGCGAGTTGACCGATCTGGGGGCGGACGCGCTCGGGGCCGGACTGGGCCTCGAGGAGGAGGGGTGAGCTGGCCGGTATACCAGTCAAGCCAGGTCGGGCCGCTGCCGGAACGGCATCTCCCGAGGGTTGACGCAGCTTCCCCGCCGCGCCATTGAGCAGGGGGTCGGGTGAGCCAATCCGCCCCAAAGACCAGCCGGAAGCCAAGCCAAAAATGCCCGTTCGTCTCGACCGCAGCAGCGCCGATTTTGACCAGCGATTCGCGGCCTTCCTCGCCGCCAAGCGCGAGGTCTCGGCCGACGTCGAGGCCGCCGTGCGCACCATCGTCGACGACGTCGCCAGGCGGGGCGATGCGGCCCTGCTCGAGGCCACGGCAAAGTTCGACCGGCTGAAGCTGGATGCATCCGGCCTGCGCGTCACCGCCGCCGAGATCGAGACGGCCGTGAAGGCCTGCGATGCCGCGACGCTGGATGCGCTCAAGCTCGCGCGCGACCGCATCGAGACCTATCACCGCCGCCAGCTCCCGAAGGACGAGCGCTTCACCGATCCGCTCGGCGTGGAGCTCGGCTGGCGCTATACCGCGATCGAATCCGCGGGCCTCTATGTGCCCGGCGGTACCGCGGCCTATCCCTCCTCGGTGCTGATGAACGCCGTGCCCGCGCAGGTCGCCGGCGTCTCGCGCCTCGTCATGGTGGTGCCGTCGCCGGACGGCAAGCTCAACCCGCTGGTGCTGGCGGCCGCTTCGCTTGGCGGCGTAAGCGAGATCTACCGGGTCGGCGGCGCGCAGGCCGTGGCGGCGCTGGCGCACGGCACCGCCACGATCGCGCCGGTGGCCAAGATCGTCGGCCCCGGCAACGCCTATGTCGCCGCCGCAAAACGGCTGGTGTTCGGCAAGGTCGGTATCGACATGATCGCCGGCCCCTCCGAGGTGCTGGTGATTGCCGACGACACCGGCAATGCCGACTGGATCGCCGCTGATCTGCTGGCGCAGGCCGAGCATGATGCCAGCGCGCAATCGATCCTGATCACGGATTCCGCGCGCCTCGCCGCGGATGTCGAGAAGGCCGTCGAAGCGCAGCTGAAGACATTGCCGCGCACCGCAATTGCCGGCGCCTCCTGGGCCGATTTCGGCGCCATCATCATGGTGAAGAATCTTGCCGACGCCATTCCGCTCGCGGATGCGATCGCGGCCGAGCATCTCGAGATCATGACTGATGATCCCGATGCGCTTGCCGCAAAGATCCGCAACGCCGGCGCGGTGTTCCTCGGGGCGCATACGCCCGAGGCGATCGGCGACTATGTCGGCGGCTCCAACCACGTGCTGCCGACGGCGCGCTCGGCGCGGTTCTCCTCAGGCCTCGGAGTTGCCGACTTCATGAAGCGCACCTCGATCCTGAAATGCGGCCCGGACCAGCTGCGTGCGCTCGGACCTGCCGCGATGACGCTCGGACAAGCGGAAGGGCTGGACGCTCATTCGCGCTCGATTGGATTGCGCCTCAATCTGTCATGACCCAGCCGCCCGAACAGGACGACTCGACCAATCGCATCGTCGCGGTCACCCTCGACGAGGACTCGATCGGCCGTTCCGGGCCCGACATCGAGCATGAGCGCGCGATCGCCATCTACGATCTGATCGAGCAGAACCTGTTCGCGCCCGATGGCGCCGACGGGAAGGGGCCGTTCACGCTGCATATCGGAATCACCGGCAGCCGGCTGATGTTCGACATTCGCCTTGAGGACGGTGCGCCCGTGGTCGCGCATCTGTTGTCGTTGACGCCGTTCCGGCGGATCGTGAAGGACTATTTCATGATCTGCGACAGCTACTATCAGGCGATCCGGACAGCTACGCCGGACAAGATCGAGGCCATCGACATGGGGCGCCGCGGCATCCATGACGAGGGATCGCGCACGCTCCAGGAGCGGCTGAAGGGCAAGGTGCGGGTCGACTTCGAGACCTCGCGCCGGCTGTTCACGCTCATCACCGTCCTGCACTGGAAGGGTTAGGCGCATGATCCCGAAAAGTGGGCACCGGTTTTCGGACCAGATCATGCGCGAGACAAACGGCTTAATGGCCCGGAAAAATGTGCAGCGGTTTTCCGACAAGGCCATGCCCTCTCTCAAAAGAGGCTAGGCGCGATGGCGGGTCCGCCACGCGCACGCGATCCGCAATCGGTGCTGTTCGCCTGCGCGATGAACAGCGTGCGCTCGCCGATGGCCGAGAGCCTGCTGCGGCACATGTTTCCGCAGGGCCTCTACGTGAAGTCGGCCGGCGCCAGGAAAGGCGAGCTCGATCCCTTCGTGGTCGCCGTGATGGACGAACTGGGGCAGGACATCTCCGCCCACAAGCCGCAGACCTTCGAGGAGCTGGAGGACTGGGAGGGGCTCAATTTCGACCTCATCATCACGCTCTCGCCCGAAGCGCACCACAAGGCGCTGGAGCTGACCCGCACGCTCGCCGCCGACGTCGAATACTGGCCGACGCAGGATCCCACCACCATCGAAGGCAGCCGCGACCAGAAGCTCGCCGCCTACCGCGAGGTCTGCGACCAGCTGTTGATGCGCATCCGCAGGCGTTTTGCGAAGGTCGGCGCGGCGAGCGGTTAGCCGTAACACCCGCGTCACAGACCGAGGGCACACGCATGTTGGACGCCTCGAATCAGTAAAGTCCGGGTTCCCGGGTTGTGAAATCAGCCCCCTTCCGATAGGTTCCGCGCGCAATTCACCCCCTGCTTCATCCCCCAATCACCTTATGCTCGGCCGCCCCAAATTCGTACTTGCCTCCGGTTCGCCGCGGCGCCTGTCGCTGCTCAACCAGGCCGGCATCGAGCCGGACGCGCTCCGGCCGGCCGACGTCGACGAGACGCCGAAGCGGGGCGAGCTGCCGCGCGCCTGCGCCAACCGTCTCGCAAGGGCCAAGGCCGACGCTGCCCTGAAATCGGTGCAGCTCGACGACGAGCTGCGCGGCGCCTTCATCCTCTCAGCCGACACGGTTGTGGCGGTCGGCCGCCGCATCCTGCCCAAGGCCAACCTCGTGGACGAGGCCGCGCAGTGCCTGCGGCTGCTGTCGGGCCGCAACCACCGCGTCTACACCGCGATCTGCCTGGTGACGCCGCGCGAGGCCTTCCGCCAGCGCCTGGTCGAGACCCGCGTCCGCTTCAAGCGCCTCTCCGAGGACGACATCCAGGCCTATATCGGCTCCGGCGAATGGCGCGGCAAAGCCGGCGGTTACGCCGTGCAGGGCATCGCCGGCTCCTTCGTGGTCAAGATGGTGGGGTCCTACAGCAACGTCGTCGGCCTGCCGCTCTACGAGACCACGACGCTGCTCGGCGGCGAGGGTTTTCCGATCCGCTTCGGCTGGCTCAACGCCACGGCCATCTAGCGCGCCGACAAAAATCTCGAAAACAACCCCATGCACAGTAGAATGGGCCCGCCGGACCCGGCCCGCGACGCCTGCGCGTCCGCCCGAGGAACCGCTTTGCCGACAGGCTCTTGAACGCCTTCACCCCGAGTAAGCTGCCGACATCATGGACGACCACGTCAAAAAGCCCGCCGGCCCGCTCAAAACCTGCCCGATCTGCGGCAAGCCGCAGTCGGAAGCCACCCGCCCGTTCTGCTCCTCGCGCTGCCGCGACGTCGACCTGAACCGCTGGCTGAAAGGCTCCTACGTCATCCCCGGCCGCGACGACGAGGCGGGTGGCGAAGAATAGCCAATAATATCAGATGTTTATTTCGACCTCCGATTCGCCGCGCACCAGCCGCAGCAAGCCCGCCCCACCTTGTGCACAGCCGAGCCGCGCCCGGCGAAGCCACTTGGCGAAGCCGGGTGGACATGCCGCTCCGAGCCCACTATAAACCGCCCGCTCGATGGGCCTTGGCCCCTCTTTGGAGCACGCCCAGGTAGCTCAGTTGGTAGAGCATGCGACTGAAAATCGCAGTGTCGGTGGTTCGATTCCGCCCCTGGGCACCATCCTGGTGTTTGCCCTCGTTCTCCGGCATCCGCTGACGCCAATTTCTCCGGCCTATTCCAGGAACGCCACGCATCGTGGCTGAGCTCGAACTTTGGTTCAGCGGGCGCGGTGCTGCTGACGATGCTCATTCATGGCTGCGCCCACTTCAAGGCGGAATGCAACGATGATTTCCGCCCGCTCCAGGAGCCAAACCTCATCGTCGTCGCCATCGCGGTCGCCGTTCTGATGACGTTCTTCCAGTGGTTGATCGCCACGGGCGGATAACGAGAGCGGCCGAATCAAGTTGCAGGGTTCGGCGATGCAACTTCAATCGGCGCGTGATATCCTCGTCTCGGGGGATGGAATGGACTGTCCCTTCGCATCTGGAAGGACATGGCCATGACGTTGTCGTCACGCTTCGTTGCGCGTCCCGCTGTCACATTCCCATCGATTGCACTGTTGCTGTGCGGCCTGAGCGGCACGGCAATGTCTCAACCGACGCCCACCGAGACTCAGCTTCCCAGCATCACGGTCGACGCGCCGAGACAGGTGGCGAGGCCGCACAAGCCAACGCATCACGTGGCCATCCGCAGCACCGGGTATCGGACATCGCCAGCCACATCGACGGCCGCGGCGGCGCCGATGTCGGATGCCGCGAGGCTCGCCAAGCTCGAACGCGAAACGAGCAGCTGTGCCGGCGGTTGCCAATCGAGCTTCAAGACGGGAAATCAGCCCTGGGTCGGCTGCAACGCTTCGGGCGGCGTGTACTCCTTCACGTGCCGGAACGTCGGCAACTTCAAGACTTACGACGAGTGCAAGGAAGCCGGACGGGTCACCGGCTGGCGATCGGGCGAGACCTCGGCGTATTGCAGCAGCCTGGCGTTGAAGTAGGGGCGGCTGGGGTTGAGGAGGCTCGTCGGCTAGGCCAGCCTCCTCCGATCGGACTGGGCACAGTCGCCCGCGTATCGATAATCACGGCGTGATCGCCGGTACCTATCATCGCACGCTGCGGTTCCGGTCGAAAACGCGACCAAGCCCAATAATGCTCAGTAGCGCTCCGTCAGAACTTCGAACCGACACCTCGATTGTTGATGCGAGAGCGATCCGGTGGGCAACCTGCAAACCCGCAAGACGAAGTCTGCCTTCTAATTCCCTTTGGGCCCGGGCGGTCCGATCGGGCCCGCAGGTCCGGCCGGCCCCGGAGGACCCGCTGGCCCGGGGAGGCCGCAATTCTGTATCACCACGTCTCTCGTATCCGGTCCGGACGTGATCTTTACGATACAAGTCGATGGAAACTCCGGTCCAATCCACCGAAATCCTCCGGTCGAAGTGCTCTCGACTTTCACGGTTTTGCTCGGACTGATCTTGATTTCCACGCTGGGCTCGCGGGGCCGTCTTACTCTTCCGACGATGACCAACTCGCCCTGCGATATGGTGGCGGTTGTTATGAATATTTCCGCATGCGCGCTTTCAGTCCACACAATTGCAAAGCCAGCAATAAGAGCTCCAACGGTGCCAAAAGGCTTTGCGAACATCATGGGCCTCCCCGCTTCCCTCACCGATGGTTAGGAGACCAGCTTGGTGCGAAGGCGCCCGTACTCGGTATCGGTTATTGATCCCGATTTTTTGAGCTGATCGAGCTTGGAAAGCTCGTCGGCGACACTAAAGCCGACGATGTGCCGTAATTCCTCGCGCGCCCGCTGAGCCTGCTCAGCGCTGCGTTCCGCCATCCCCCTGCCTTGGGTGATGAGGTAAGCAAAGATGCCGAGGTAGGAGGTCAGAACAAGTGCAAGCACCCACAGTGCCTTACCCCATCCGGAAATGTCGTGGCGCCTGAACAGGTCGCCATAGATGACAATGAGCAGCCAGAACCAAACGACAAATGCGAATACAGCAATTATATCCATCAGAAAATTTCGATATGTGAATCCTTCCTGAGCGAAGAACATTGCGATCCCCTTATTGAGTTGCCGTTCTCGATCTTTCCTGTAGGCCAGTCGCACGGCCCGCTACGCGAAGGCTCAACGGCAGTACCGATGCGACACGCGGTGCGACCTTCCGCTGGTCGAGCGGTACCAGCAGTTGCCGTTCCTCCAATAATATCGATGCCAATGGCGATGTCGCCGGTGGGCGCCCGCGATGGCTCCGGCCGTCGCCCCTATGGCAGCGCCGCGGCGACCACCAACAGCACCACCGATGACGGCACCTCGAAGCGCACTCTGAGCAAATGATTCGCTGGAAGGGACCATTCCTGCGAACGAGAGCAGGATGACGAACAGTGCAAGCTTTCGCATCGGGGGCCTTCCCTTGATTGACCGCTTCTGCCATGCCGTGCCGCCGAATAGCTCCGAGCGGTGATTAGCGCCGCCGCGGAGCGGCATAGCGCGGGTTGATGCCGCAATATGCGTTCGTGCCAGAAGCAGCAGCCAGGCATTGCGAGCGGGTGGCGAACTGACAATTGCCCGGAAAGCCCCAATTGCGACCTCGCAGGCAGTATCGATCCGCCTCGGCAGCTCGGACTGGCTCCAAAAAAGCAAGGAATACAGCGGCAGTGAGTAACGTCAGCATCGGAGCGACACGATGCATATCGATCTCCGTGGATGGATGGAGGTGAATATACTGGCGGCGCGAGGGGAATACCGCCAGTAAAAGCCCTTGCCAGACGCTGGGGCGTTTATTGATGCTACCTGGCGCGAAAAGCGCTCATGCTATTCAGGCGCTTGTAGGTAAACGTAACAATTGCCATTGCATGTCCTTGAATGCGGACCGCTGGCCGGATGACGTACGGCTTTCGGATATCGAGCCCCGTTTCGCCACCCAGGATGCCGCGGAAGCATGGTTCGTAGAGAACGATCCTGAGGGAGTGGCGTTCGAATACGAGGTTTTCGAATGAACCGGATCGTCCGCAGGACTATCTACGCCATGTTAGTAATCGTTGTGCTGCTGATCGACTGGTAGATTCTCGCACCGCTTTGAAGGGGTGAGACGTCGTCGCGCAAGGCCAATGAACCTTGCATACTTGTAACGAGGCGGACACCGAAGCGCCTTCTGGGTGGCCAAATGCTGGCGGAATGTGAGGGCTTATAAAAGCCGACCCTGGCCCACGGGATTTACTCCGATGTTATTTCAAGCGGCGATTATTTGCCTGATCGTACTCAGCATCGGCGTTCTCGTCGCCCACGCGGTTGACGCTCTCAGAACGTAGCGAGCCCGCCAGCGTGAACCGGCGGGCCTCCACCTCGGTCTTCTCAGTTCACGCCCAGAGTCTGGCGTTGAAGTAGATGCGGCTGGGGTTGAGGAGGTTCGTCCGCTGGGCAGCCTCCTCCGATCGGACTGGGGTACAGTCGCCCGCGCATCGATAATCACGGCGTGATCGCCGATACATGTCATCGCACCGGCATGTCGCTTTCGCTCATGCGAGCTGCTCGCCCGCTTGCGTCGCCTACCGCCCCGCCTTCGCCAAGCCCGCCAAACTCGCCGCCAGCTCGTCGCTTCGGAACGGCTTCGTCAGCCGCGATAGGTCCGGCGTGATGCCTTCGTTGTTGGCGTAGCCTGACACGACGAGGATCTGGAGCTCGGGATATTGATTGCGCAGCGCGAGGCCGAGGTCTGTTCCGTTCATGCCGGGCATCAAATGGTCGGTGACGAGCAGGTTCGGCCGCAGGCCTTCCCTGACGCGCTGAAGCGCATCCTCCGCCGAGCCGGCTTCGACGACGTTGTAGCCGAGCTCGCCCAGCATCTCGGCGGTGCTCATGCGCACCAGCGGTTCGTCATCCACCAGCAGGGCCGTGCCGACGGGCTGTGGCCGCAGTTTTGACTGCGGGACGGCATCAATGGCGCTCGCGACGGCGTGGCTGACCGGCAGCCACAGCTCGACCGTCGTCCCCGCGCCCACGGTGCTTCTGATCGTCAGCGCGCCGCCGAGCTGTGACGCAAGGCCGTGGACCATCGAGAGGCCAAGACCGGTGCCTCGCCCGACGCCCTTGGTCGAGAAGAACGGTTCGACGGCGTGGGCCAGCGTGAACTCGTCCATGCCGATGCCGGTGTCGGCGACGGAGATGCAGACATAGGCGCCCGGTGCCAATTCCGAATTGTGAGAGTCTCCAACCGTGCGGGCCTTCGCCGAGATGCGCAACTTGCCGCCGTCGGGCATGGCATCCCTGGCGTTCACGCTGAGATTCAGGATCGCCATCTCGATCTGGTTGGGATCGGCCATGGCCGCGGGAAGGTCTTCCGGCGTGTCCACCGTCACCTGGATCTGCGGCCCGGTCGTGCTGGAGATCAGGTCTCCCATCTCGGCAACGAGGAGACCGATGCTGACGGGAATGGCCTGAAGCGGTTGCCGGCGCGCGAAAGCGAGCAGGCGTTGAACCAGCGTCTTGGCGCGCTCGGCCGCCTGTGCTGCGCCGGCGATGAGGCGATGCTCGCGCTCGCCGCCGATGCCCTTGCGCTGAAACAGGTCGAGCAGCCCGACGATCGGCGTGAGCAGATTGTTGAAGTCGTGCGCGACGCCGCCCGTGAGCTGGCCCATGGCCTCCATTTTCTGGGCCTGGCGGAGCGCCTCCTCGGCCTGCGCGAGCCGCGCCTGCTCCTCCAGGCGATCCGTCACGTCGATCCCGGTCAGGAACGCGCCGATCCGCGTGCCGTCCGGAGCGCGGAGCGCCTCGAACTTCATCTCGTAGACGCGGCGGTCGAACCGGGGATCGCCGAACTCATCTATGTTGGTGAAGGCTTCCCCGGCCAGCGCCCGGCTCCAGATCGCGGTTGCCGCCGCGAGATGCCCGGGCCGGTCGGCCAGAAATTCGTGCAGGGAATCGCCGACCTTCGGGCGCTTGCCGTAGATACGCTGATAGGCATCGGCGCAGGACGTGTTGATTGCGAGCCAGCGATAATCGAGATCGAGCGCCTGGATCTGTCCGTCGGTGGTTTCCACGATTGTCGCCAGCAAATGACGCTCGGCGGTGCGTTCGGCCACGCGCTGCTCGAGGGTCGTGGTCAGCTCCCTGTATCGCGCTTCGCTCGCCCGCAGCCGCGTCTCGCCCAGCACGCGCTCCGTCGTCTCGGACACGATGCAAAGCACTCCGCCGACCGAGCCGTCATCGTCCCGTACGGCCGAGTAGGAGACGTCCCAGTAGCTGGTTTCGCCGTAGCCGTGGCGCTCGACGTAAAACGGGCGATCCTTGGCGGCGAATGTCTTTCTGGTTCGGCGCACGCCCGACAGGAGCGGTTCGAGATCGTCCCACAGCTCGCCCCAGTTTTCGATCGCGGGGCGACCGAGGGCGCGGGGGTGATTGGCGCCGATGCCCGGGGCGTAGGCGTCATTGTAGAGCGCGACGAAGTCGGGCCCCCAGAACAGGACGATCTGGGCTTGCGCGGCCAGCAGCATGCTGACCGTCGTTTTCAGCGCCTGGGACCAATCGCGGGGATGACCGAGCGGTGAATCCGACCAGTCGCGGGCGCTCATCATCGCGCCCAGCTTGCCTCCGTCAGCGAGGAAGCCCATTTCGATTGACCGCCGAGCAGCCTTTTCAGACAGCACCGGATCCCCCGCTACGCGTGACACGGGCGTCCTTGCCCATTCGAGCCGGCTTTCGAGGGCTCGTGCTCAAGCGCAGGTAACACCCGGCGCGCGCTCTGGTTCCATTCCAGTCGATTCCCGCCGTCCTTGTGCTATTGCTGCTCCCCGCAACTTGACGCGAGGTTCCCATGCTCCCCATTCCCGCCGACATTTTCACCGAGCCCGAGGACGTCTCGCCCGACGGCCTTGCCAATCTCGGCCCACTCCGCCGGCTCGCAGGGAGCTGGCAGGCGGACAAGGGCATCGACATCAATCCGAAGGCGGAGGGGCCGGAGCGGCGGACCTTCATCGAGCGCATCCGCATGGACCCGATCGACCCGCAGGCCAACGGGCCGCAGCTGTTTTACGGGCTGCGCTATCACATCCACATCAACACGCCCGAGGAAGACATCACCTTCCACGACCAAGTCGGGTACTGGCTGTGGGAGCCCGCGACCGGGCTGATCATGCAGACGCTCGCGATTCCGCGCGGACAGGTGTTGCTCGCCTCCGGCAAGGCCGGGCCGGATGACAGGAAGATATCGGTCACGGCGAAGCGCGGCGATACGGCTTACGGAATCTGCTCGACCGATTTCCTGGAACAGGCCTTCCGCACCGATTCTTATCGCTGCGACATCACCTTCAACGATGACGGAAGCTGGAGCTATCTGATCCAGACCGAGTTGTTCGTGCGCGGCGCGCCGTTCAACCATCACGACAGCAACACGCTGAAGCTCGTCGCGCCGCCAAAACTCAATCCGCTCGCGGTGATCGTGAAGGATCGCGCCGGGCGCGATGGATCGGCGGCCTGAAGCGTACCCGGAGAATTGCATGAAGCCCTACGTCATTTGCCTGATGCATTCCAGCCTGGACGGCCGCACGCATCCCAGCCGCTGGCGGCCGAAGGGGGCGGGTACAGACTGGTTCGAGAAGATCCATGACGAACTCGGCGGCGACGCCTGGGTGATCGGCCGCGTCACCGGCTCGGAGTTCGCCAAGGGCAAGCCCTATCCCGCAACGGCGGGCGAGACATTCCCCCGCCAGAGCTGGTTCGCGCGGCGCGATGCGAAAACCTACGGCGTCGTGCTCGACGCGCAGGGCAAGATCGGCTGGGGCCGGTCAGACATCGGCGGTGACCCGATCGTGGTGGTGCTGACCGAGGGCGTGCCGGATTCGCATCTGGCGGGGCTCCGCCGCGAGGGTGTGTCCTACATCTTCGCCGGCAAGTCCGAGATCGACCTGGCGCTGACGCTGGACATCCTCAATCGGGAGTTAGGGGTGAAGCGCCTGCTCGTCGAGGGCGGCGGCGTTGCCAACGGCGCCTTCCTGCGCGCCGGCCTCATCGACGAATTCAACCTGATCCTCAGCCCCGCGATCGATGGTGCCAGGGGCGCACCTTTCGTGTTCGATTCGACGGACGCGGACAGCGGCAAGCGCGCGCCGCTCGCCGCGATGACGCTGGAGAGCACGCGCGACCTCGGCGGTGGCGTTCTGCTGCTGCGGTATCTGATCAAGAACGACCCGCAAGCGATGCCCAAGTAAGGCATCGGCATGGGACAATTGGAGCACATCGTCATCGTCGGCGCCGGCGCGGCCGGGCTGATGGCGGCGCGCGAGCTGGCACGTGCGGGCAGGACGGTCACGATCCTGGAGGCGCGCCAGCGCTGCGGCGGGCGCATCGATCCGCTGCCGGCGTCGGAGTTCGGCTACCCCGCCGATGGCGGCGCCGAATTCGTCCATGGCGAGGCGCCGGTCACGCGCAAGCTTGTGCGCAAGGCGGGACTGTCGCTGCAGGAGATCGAAGGCACCCAGTGGAGCTTTGACGGCACGAGGCTCTCCCACGAAGACCGTCACGATCCGCACGAGGCAGAGCTGTACGCCGCGCTGGCGGCGTTGAAGGATGATCTCACGGTTGCCGATTTCCTCCGCGGCCACTTCGCCGGGCCTGGGTATGACCGGCTGCGCCATTCGATCGAGCGCATGGTCGAGGGCTACGACGCAGCCGACCCCGAGCGCGCCTCGACGCTGGCGCTGCGCGAGGAATGGATGGACGGCGGGCATCACACCCAGGCGCGCATCGTCGGCGGCTACGGCGCGCTGATCGATTTTCTGGCGAGCGAGTGCCGCGGGCTTGGCGTGACGTTTCGCTTCGGCCGCGCGGTGTCGGCAATCGAGGAGACGGGCGGCGCGCTGGCCGTCCGCTGTGCCGGCGGCGACGGGCATGGCTGCGATCGCGTGATCCTCACCGTCCCGCTGCCGTTGCTGCGCGAGATCGCGCTTCCGGAGCCCGCACGCGCGAAGGCTGCGGCAGCTGACGATATCGGCTTCGGCAGCGTGATAAAAATCCTGCTGCGGTTCGCGCGGCCGTGGTGGCGCGAGCGAAACGAAGATCTCGCGGACATGACCTTCCTGCGGTCGGACCAGTCGATCCCGGTGTGGTGGACGCGGCATCCGGACCAGCATCCCGTGCTCACCGGCTGGTTCGGCGGGCCGCGGACAGCCGAGCTTGCGAAGCTCGATCGGCAGGGGTTGATCGATGCCGGGGTCGATTCGCTTGCGGCCATCTTCGGCGTGTCGCGCGACGACATCGCGCGCGATCTCGTGGCGGCTGCGGCGACCAACTGGCTGCACGATCCGTTCGCGCGCGGCGCCTATTCCTGGGCGACGCCGCGGACGCGCGAGGCCCAGGCGATCCTCGCGCGCGCCGACGGCCCGGTGCTGTTCTCCGGCGAAGCGCTCTATCGCGGCCGCGACATGGGGACGGTCGAGGCGGCGCTGGCGAGCGGGCTGGAGATTGCGGAGATGATTTTGCGGGGATGAAAAAGGCCCGCACAAGGCGGCCTTAACTCTCACCAGCAATCTCTCACCAGCGGCCGCCGCCGAAGCTGAATGTCACGCCGGGACCTCCGCCGCCATAGTAGCCGTACGGTCCGCCGCCGTAATAGCCTTGGTGCCGCGGGTAGTAGCCATAGTTCCGGTAGTGCGGGCGATAGTAGCCGTGGTTGTGATGACGCCATTGGTGATGGCGATGGCCATGGTGGTGGTGCCTGTGCTGTGCGCTGATATCGGTGGACTGCCCGGCTTGCGCGTTCTGCTTTGCGCTGGCCTTGCCCGCCGCGTTGGCCGTGGATCCACCGGCGAGCGCCGTAGCACCGACAGCCATCGCGACTAAGAGATACTTCATGTCATCACTCCAGTTGAGAAGTCGTGTGACAACAGATGGCTGTCCGGAGCGTTCCGGCTAGTGCGGGCGTCGAAACGACGCAGACGAAGTTCCGATCAACGTGTGAATTGATCTGATGTGGCGCGATCTATTGTCGCATCGCTTCGAGCGAAGCGATCACGTCGGCGGCGGCGACGATGCGCGCAAATTCCCCGTTGAGATTCGACAGCGTCATCGCATGAATCTCTTCAGCCGAATGCTTGTCGCCATCTGGTCCGATCCGGTCGAAGGTCCAGGTCGCATCGCGCACGAGGCTCGCGTCGAAACCGAGATTGCCGGCCATCCGCGTCGTCGTCTCGACGCAATGATTGGTGGTGGCGCCGCAGATCACGAGCGTCGTGATGTTGTCTGCGCGCAGGCGCGTCTCGAGATCGGTGCCGATGAAGGCGCTGTTGACGCGCTTGACGATCACCGCCTCGCCCGGCGCTTCGCGCGCCTCGTCCTTGACCGCGTAGCCGGAGTTTTGCGGCAGGAACGACGAGGTCGGCTTGGTGCCCTCGTGGCGGATGTGGAAGATTGGCGCGCCGCGCTTCCTGAATGCCCTCAGGAGATCGGCGATGCGCGCCACCGCGTCCGGATTGTTGCGCCGCTTGCCCGCCGCCTCCCATTCGTCGAATGCGCGCTGGACGTCGACGACGACGAGGGCGGGGAGGGGGCTGATCATGAGGAGCGGCTTCCAGACTTGCTTGCTGCGCGAAGTATGCGGGGCGACCGACGTGGCAGGCAATGTCGATTTTCCCTCGTTTCGCGACAGCTCTCGTGCCCCGGACACGGAGAGCTGCGCGAGTGCTCGGCCCTCACGGATGCGGATCGGGAAACCCGTGGCGTTCAGTGAGCGCGGCGAGGATCGCGTCCTTGTCGGCGATGAAGGCGCGGCCGTGGTGACTGCCGGTCTGGTGTGGCGACGTCGTCCCGTCGGCCAGCACGAGCAGCGGCAGCGATTGGTTCTCCTCGCCGACCAGCGCGATCACCGGCAGCCTTGGCCGCGGCCATGCGATGCGCTCAACGTCGAGCTTTTCGGCGAGCTGCGGAAACGAGGCGAGCACGCCCTCGATCAGCGCGCAATGCCAGCAATAGAAGCGCTGGCCCGGAAAGGCGGGATCCTCGAAACCAGGGCGCAGCAGAAACAGGCGGTCGCGCGTCATGAATCGCTCCAAAGCATGGCGCGATCATACATGCCGGCAGCAGCTGATGATGCCGTTACTTGAACGGATCCTGGATCGATGGCGACGATTGCCGGATGCGGCGCACGCTCACCGGCTTGCCGTCGGAGACGAACAGCAGCTCGTATCGGCGGCCCTCGCTGTCGGTCGCCGTGCAGGTGACGTCCGTGACCTTCCTTGCGGCGAAATTGCCGGTCTGGCGGCAGACGCCGGTCGAGGTCTGCTCGGCCGGCACCGGCAGGCCGTCGACCTTGGGCCGGTCCTTGGAATTGAGCAGCATGCGGTCGATTCGCAGCTCGTAGGAATTGTCGTCCGCGCGCTGGCCGTTCTCGCCGGAGAACGACACGACGTGGTTGGCGTCGGAGGGGTCGTCGACGGCAACCGCGAAATTGACCCGGCCTTTGTCACCATGGGCGTAAGCCACCGTCTTGCAAGCGAAGGTGCGCCCCGCGACCTTCAGCGTCTTGCAGTGGCCCGACATCAGCGCCAGCAGGTCGATGAAGGCGTTTTGCGCCGGCGGGTTGTTGACGGGGATGGGCGCGGAAGACTCGGCAAAACAAGGGCTTGCGAGAGTCGCGAGGGCCGCTGCGAGGACCGGTCGGCGGAGGCGCATCATCAGGCTCGTATGCCAGGGGGCCACGGCGGCGGAAAAGTTCCGCTCAACAACGAGCGAACCACAAATTGGTTGCGATCCCGTTTGTTCAGCTAAACCCGACTGGAATACCACCGCACCACCCATCGGCGATTCATCCGATCGCCCCATCCCGTCCTAGCAGGCCACTTGCTGCCAGACCGATGTTCTTTTCGTGGCAGAGCTAAACGGTCGCCGCCTGCCAGCGCGTATCGCGAAGCGAGGGCCGGCGGTGCAGGCGGGCGTCGAGCAGCGCGCGGGCGCGGGGCAGCTCGCCGCTGCGCATGAGCGCGACGATGTAGGTATCTTCGATCAGTTCGCGCTGGGCATGGCTACCGCCGATGCGCACGACCTCGCCGAGGACGGGCGCGAGCGTTTGCGCGCATGAGGTGTAATCCTCGCGGGCAAAGGCCGCGAGCGCACGGCAGATCGCCGGCACCACGGGACCGGCCGGCAGCTTGCCGTCGCCGAGCCGCTGCTCGATCGCCGCAAGGCGCGCGGCGAGCGCCTCCTGGTTCTGCGTCGCCGCAGCGAACAGCGCCATGTGGACGTCGGCAAAGGGCAGGCTCGATTTCGGAAACAGTTTTTGCGCGGTGGCATCGGCCTCGAGCCAGAGTGCCTCCGGCACGGCGTGGCCGTAAGCCGAGAGGCGCCACAAAAGCGAGGCGCCGTCGGTGATGACGTTGAGCGGTGGCGCCTGCGTGGCGGAGGGCTGAAGCACGTCGGCATAGATCGCAAGCGCGCGGGCCGCATCGCCATGCTCGAGCGCGCCGAGCGCCTGGTGCCAGCGAATATGGCCGTGCAGGATGCCGGTACGGTCGTAAGAGGGGATCCATGCGTCGACGAGACGGTCAGCCGCGTCGATCGAGCCGTCCTCGAACATCGCATGCAGCACGGCGTGCGCGGCGTGGGCGTTCTGACGGCGCAGATCAAAACCGCGCTCGGTGACGGTGCGGCCGCGCGCGACGTCGCCGTTCTCGGTCATGGCCCAGCCGGACATGGTGAGAAACCACCAGTCCTCGCCATAATGCTGCGCGACGCGCTCGCACAGCTCGTGCCGCGCGCGGTCGTGATCGGCCATGCCGGAGAACGCGAACAGGCCGAACGCGCCGAGCGGCAGCGACAGCACCACCGCATCGCGCGGCCATGCGTCGACGTGTTTCAGCGTCGATGCGATGGCCTCGGGCAGCCGGCCCTCGATCGCAAGCGCCAGCGTCTCGACATGCGAGCGCTCGCGCTCCGTGCCGCGTTTCGCTGTGAGCTCGCGCGCGCGTGCCGCCTTCTGCCGCGCGAGGTCGCCCTGCTGATAGAAGGCATGCACGCGGGCGCGGGCGATATGGGGCAGCGCGAAATCCGGATCGGCCGCAATCGCGCGTTCCAGCGCCTCCGCGGGGCCGGTCCAACCGGCCAGCATGAGATCGACGCCTTCGCGATAGGCGCTTGCCGCCTCGTGCGAAGACGTCGAGAGCGAAAGGCCGTAGCGGTCTTCGTGCGCCGTCATCGTCTTCAGCCCTCAAGCCGTCCGCGCGCGGCGTCCCTCGATCGGATAGGCGGGGTCGTTGTAGCCCGGCGTCGAGGGATGGCCCGGCACGACCAGCCGGTCGATCAGCGCCTCGTCATCCGCCGTGAAGCGGTAGTCGAGCGCGCGGATGTAGCCGTCCCACTGCTCCTCGGTGCGCGGGCCGGCGACGATCGAGCTGACAAAGGCGGAGTTCAGCACCCAGGCGACCGCGAACTGGCCGGCGGTGATGCCTTTCGTCTCGGCGTGGGTCTTGATCTCCTGCGCGAGCTGGAGCGATTCCGGCCGCCATTCCGTCTGCATCATGCGGGTGTCGTTGCGGCCGGCGCGTGTCTCCTTGTCCGGCGCGGCGTCGGGCTTGTACTTGCCGGTGAGCACGCCGCGCGCCAGCGGGCTGTAGGGCACGATGCCGAGGCCGTAATAGGAGCAGGCCGGGAAGTGCTCGACCTCCGGCATGCGGTTCATGGCGTTGTAATAGGGCTGGCTCACCGCGGGCCGGTCGATGCCGAGCCGGTCGCAGATGTTGCAGATCTCGGCGACGCGCCAGGCGCGGTAGTTCGAGACGCCGAAATAGCGCACCTTGCCGGCGCGGATCAAATCGCCCATCGCGCGCACCGTTTCCTCCAGCGGCGTCGCGTGGTCCTCCTTGTGCAGATAGTAGATGTCGATGTGGTCGGTGCCGAGCCGCTTCAGGCTCTCGTCGGCGGCCTGCAACACCCAGCGCCGCGACAGGCCGACACGGTTGGGATCGTCGCCCATACCAGTGTTCATGGGGTTGGCGAGTTTTGTGGCGAGCACCCAGGCGTGACGGTTGTTGCCGATGGCGCGGCCGACGACCTCCTCGGAGCCGCCCTTCGAATAGGCATCCGCCGTGTCGATGAAATTGATCCCGGCCTCATGCGCCTTGGCGATGATCCGGTTTGATGCGGCTTCATCGGTCGGCCCGCCGAACATCATGGTGCCCAGACAGATCGGCGAGACTTTCAGGCCGGTGCGGCCGAGCTGGCGGTATTGCATGGGCTGTTTCCTCAACGCTATCGAAGCTGGCAGCATAGCCAGCTAATTCCGTCATTGCGAGCGCAGCGAAGCAATCCAGAGATGCATCCGCGGTGAGATACTGGATTGCTTCGCTGCGCTCGCAATGACGAGATTGGGGAGGGCGCTTGCCGCACTCTAGCTGTCATCGCCCGCGAAGGCGGGCGATCCAGTATTCCAGAGACGGCTGTGATTGAGCCGAGAGGCTGCGGCGTACTGGGTCGCCCGGTCAAGCCGGGCGACGACAGCGGTGGGTGTGGTTGGAGCGGCAGCCCGACCGCGCGACGCTACCCCGGCCCCTTCAAGATCTTGAACACGCCATTCGCCATCACGATGCAGCGGTCGTCGACGGTGACTTCGGTGCTCATGAAGATGAGGCTGCGCGTCGAGCGCACCACGCGCGGGCGGGAGATCAGGATGTCGCCGATCTGGCCGGCCTCGACGAAATGGGTGTCGAGCTGCACCGTCGCCATGAACTCCTTGCCGGAAACGTAGCGGGCGGTCATACCGCAGGTGCGGTCCGCGAACGTCATCATCACGCCGCCCTGGACCATGCCGCGGCGATTGTGGTGCTTGTCCTCGGTGGCAAGTGCGAATTCGTAATGGCCGTCGACCTTGCGCTCCCATAACGGGCCGATCAGGTGCAGGAAGCCCGTGGTCTCCAGGATGCTCCAGCCGTCCGATTTGAGCCTTGCGGCGGCCTTGTTGGTCATGTGGTCGTCCATTGCTGCGCGGGCCTTGCGAGCTCATTTCATCGGGGCCTGACGTGGTGTAGTCAAGCATCATGAGACCGTTCGACGATGCCACACGGCGGAATATCGCGGCTGCCTGCGCGGCCTTCACGCGGCTGCCGGAGGATGATGCTCCGGCCGCATTGAAGCGCGCCGCGGTGGCGGTCGCGCTGACCGCGGCGAGCGACGGCGATGACACCGCATTCCTGCTCACGCTGCGCGCGTCACACCTGCGCGCCCATCGCGGCCAATGGGCCTTGCCGGGCGGTCGCTGCGATGCCGGCGAGACGCCGGTCGAGGCGGCGCTGCGCGAGCTGGATGAGGAGCTTGGTCTCCGCCTCACGCACGCGGAGGTGCTCGGCACGCTCGACGATTATCCGACCCGCTCCGGCTATCTGATCACGCCGGTGGTGGTCTGGACGGCCGACAGTGCCGCGATCCGGCCGAACCCGGATGAGGTCGCCTCGGTCCACCACATCGCGCTCGCCACGATCGAGCGCGAAGACGCGTTCGACTTCATCGCGATTCCCGAAAGCTCCCGCCGCGTGATCCGCTTCCATCACGAGACGAGCCTGATTCACGCGCCGACCGCGGCGCTGATCTACCAGTTCCGCGAGGTGCTGGCGGGACGTCACACCCGCGTCACCGAGCTGGAACAGCCGGTGTTCGCCTGGAAGTGACGATGGTAAACGGCGCGTTAACGTGACGGTTACCGGATGCCTGCTAAGAGGGCAGCATGCATCATTCGATTCGAAAACATCTCGCGCTGGTTCCATTCGCGCTCGTCCTGCTCGCGCCCACTGCGCGCGGCGGTGAGGCCGACGCGCTGCCGCCGGCCGTCCGCGATGCCAACGCCCAGTTGCTGTCGCAGTTTTTTGCGCAGGGTGGCGCGTCGCCGGCTGTGCTCGAATATCGGCGCAAGCTGCAGGAATATCAGGCGGCGCGCGCGGCCTTCGACGAGGAGGCGGGTGCCTATTGGAGCCAGATCTCCGAGAAGCGGAAAGGCCGCAACGCCAAGCGGCGCAGCGGACAGCAGGTGATGCTTGACGATTATGTGCTGCAGCATCCGCCGCTCTATAACGGGCCGAAGCGGCCGGTGAATCCGGAGCCGGAGGAAACGCCGGATCGTCCGACCAGAAAGCCGATACCGGTGGTCGCCGATCTCCTGCAAGCGGCGCGGGAGCTCTATCAGTTCACGCCGCAGCGGCCGTCCAGCGAGGTCGAGTTCAAGCGCGCCTATGCGCGCTACGCGCTCGCCTCGGGGCTGACGCGCGAGCAGGCGGTGCGGGTCTATTCGTTCGAGACCGGCGGCACCGGCAGTTACGACGTGCAGGCGGGTATTGAGCATGGCGGCAAGCGCGCGATCTCGACCGCGATGGGCTACAACCAGCTCCTGACCACCAACAGCGTCGAGCTGCTGGCCGAGCAGGGCCATGAACTCATCCGTGCGCTCTCCGAGAAGGTGGCGCGGACGTCGGGGCCGGCGCGCCAGCCGCTCGAGCACAAGCTTGCCGTGCTGAAGAAGATGGTGGCGCAGGCGAAGTCGGTGCCGGACACCTGGTCGGAGCACGAGAAGATCGGCAACACCGCGCAGGGCTGGGCCATGCATGCCATGGTGCTCGACATTGATATCGGCCCGATGCTGCAAACCCATAAGCTTTTGACTTCGGTGCTGTTCGCGCGCACCAAGGGCTACACCCGGCCGCTCACCGCCGCCGAGCTCGAGATGATGAACCTCACCGGCGACGGCACCGGCCTCGACATGGTGACGATGCCGCAGGCGATGCGCGAGCAGGTGCCGACCTCGAACTTCTTCCAGCGCGGCGGCTACGAGCGCAACCCGGTCGCGATCCGCCACAACACGGTGGCCAAGCTGCTGGCGGTGACGGATACGCGGATGGACTCGAACAGCAACAATGCCGGCGCGCGGGAGCTGGCAGGGGCGTTTTAGTCCTCGCTGCCACATCCTCCGCTGTCATGCCCCGGCTTGACCGGGGCATCCAGTACGCCGCAGCCTCTCGATTGAAGCACAACGGCCTCTGGAATACTGGATCACCCGCCCCAGTGCGCAAGCGCGCACAAGGCGGGTGATGACACCGAATGCTTGGGTTGGCCGTCGCCCCCTACTGATCCGACCCGAATTTGAACTTGCCGTCGCCTTCGAGATACGGGCCGCTGCGCATGTAGAGCTGGCCGTTGTGGCCGATGAAGAACAGCGTGCCTTTCGGCACCTTCTTGGCGCCCTTCAGGAGTTCACCGGCATTGTTGGTGCCCATCTTGTAGGAGAAGGTCTTGCCTTCCTTGTCATAGGCATAGCCGGTGTCGGGCTTGAGCTCCCAGGGCGTTGCCGCGGTCTGCGCCATTGCGGGTGCGCTGAATGCGCCGAGCGTTGCTGTGAGTGCAAGTGCAAATGTCTTCGTTGAAAATGCCATCATCCCATCCTCCCCATCGTTGGGGTTGCCATCTTGAACAAATCACGAACGGCGTTTACAGGTCAATTTGCGAAAGCGCCGCAGCGCATCACGTCCTGCCCAGCAGTTTGTGATTTTCCCTTCGTCCCCGCGCGACTATGTTCCGCTTTCAGTCTAGAACGCAATTCGACAAAAATATTGGTAGGGGGATGATTCGGATGAACCAAGTCGTGAAAGCCTGCTCAGCCGCCGCGCTGTTGGTGACGGCGCTGGCGCCCGCCGCCTGGGCGGATGACTACCAGCTCAGCCACAACCAGCGGATTTCGTGCAGCCGTGGCCTCGCCCCGGGCAAGCTCAACACCGCGACCTGCAAGTCCTACACCTACCTGTTCAATACCAAGACCTCGGAATATTTCCGCTGCCAGGTCTCGCTCGCGCTGACCCGCGACAACAAGGAAGTCATCAACGTCCAGACCGACGGCGGCTGCACCAAGAAGCCGCGCATCTTCGAGACCGACGGCAAATACGATTTCGACGCGACCGAGACCGAACCGCCGAACACCAACTCGTTCTTCGGCCCCGGCGGCTACTCGGTCTGGGCCGCCGACGTCACCGCGCAGAAGGTGCGCGGCTGCATCATCATCTCCTCCGGCCTCGGCTCCGACATCTCCAAGTGCCTGGACATGACCTTCCAATAAGGGCTTGCCAGCAAGAGCTTGCCAGTAAGGCTTGCCTGCGCGGCGAGACACGCGCCAGACCCGGACTGCGCCACCTCGCCGCACCCCGAGGGTTCCCCAAAAATCGAGCCGGGTCAGCCGTTTACCGCAGTCCTGTTGTGACTTTTGGACGGGTTGACCCGCTTCCCCCATCCGGCCAATTTCCCGGCCGGTTTGGGGAGTACAACAACCATGAAACGGACGATTTTTGGCGCGGCCGCGGCTCTTGCCCTGGCGGCGTCGGCACCTTGCGCGCATGCGCAATCCTTCATCAACGTGCTGACCGGCGGCACCTCCGGCGTCTACTATCCGCTCGGGGTCGCGATCGGAAAGATTTACGGCGACAAGATTCCGAACGTGAAGACGCAGGTGCAGGCCACCAAGGCGTCGGTCGAGAACCTGATCCTGCTCCAGCAGGGCCGCGGTGAAATTGCGTTCACGCTGGGTGACTCGCTCAAAGCCGCCTGGGAGGGCGACGAGGAAGCCGGCTTCAAGACCAAGCTGGACAAGCTGCGCACCATCGGCGCGATCTATCCGAACTACATCCAGATTGTCGCGACCGCCGAATCGGGCATCAAGACGCTCGCAGACCTCAAGGGCAAGAGCCTCTCGGTCGGTGCGCCGAAGTCGGGCACCGAGCTCAATTCCCGTGCGATCCTCGCGGCCGCAGGTATGACCTATAAGGACCTCGGCAAGGTCGAATATCTGCCGTTCGCCGAATCCGTCGACCTCATGAAGAACCGCCAGTTGGGCGCGACGCTTCAATCGGCCGGCCTTGGCGTCGCCTCGCTGAAGGATCTCTCGAGCTCGGCCTCGATCACCGTGGTGTCGGTGCCGAAGGAAACCATCGACAAGATCGGCCCGCCCTTCATCTCGGCAATCATTCCGGCCAATACCTATACCGGCCAGGACAAGGACGTGCCGACCGCGGCGGTAGTCAACTATCTCGTGACGAGCTCCGCGGTGTCGGACGACCTCGCCTACCAGATGACCAAGCTGATCTTCGAGTCGCTGCCCGAATTGCAGAACGCCCATGCCGCGGGCAAGGAGATCAAGCTCGAGACGGCCGCCACCGGCAGCCCGGTTCCGCTGCACCCCGGCGCGATCCGCTATTACAAGGAAAAAGGGCTGATCAAGTAGTCAGCTTTCGTTATCGGACGTCATGGCCGGGCAAAAGCGCGAAGCGCGTCTTCGCGCGGATGTCCCGGCCATCCACGTTCTAAGGCTAGGCGAGAAAGTCCGTGGATGCCCGGGACAAGCCCGGGCATGACGGTCTCGATACGCTGTGCAATGTTAAAAGCGCTGGACGGTTGGGGACATATCGATGTTGCAGGCAGAGGGCTCCGCAGGGCCTATCAAGGTTGAATTCGACAATTTCGAGCACGGTTTTCCGGAAGGTTTTGGTCCGGGCTGGTGGGGCACTCTCGCCTACTGGATCGGCATCGCCTTCGCCACCTTCCAGCTCTATGTCGCCGCCTTCAACTATCTGCCGAGCCAGGTGGTGCGCGGCGTCCATGTCGGCTTCCTCGTTCTCCTCACCTTCGGCCTGATCGCCAATTTCACCGCGAAGAGCGATGTCGGCCGTACGCTCGGCTGGGTGATCGGCGGCGCCGGCTTCTTCTGCGGCCTCTACCAGTGGATCTTCTATGCTGACCTGATCGCGCGCGACGGCGATCCGACCCGGCTCGATCTTGCGGTCGGCACCCTGCTCGCGGTCCTGATCTTCGAGGGCACGCGGCGGCTGATGGGCGCGGCGCTGCCATTGATGTGCGGCGCGTGTCTCGTCTACTGGTTCTTCGGCCAATACCTGCCGTCGCCGCTCAACCATCGCGGCTACGATTTCGACCAGATCGTCACGCATCTGTCGTTCGGCACCGAAGGCTTTTACGGCGTGCCGATCTACGTCTCGGCGACCTACATCTTCCTGTTCATCCTGTTCGGCTCGTTCCTGGAGCGCGCCGGCATGATCCAGCTGTTCACCGACGTTTCTCTTGGGCTATTTGGCAGGACCCGCGGCGGCCCCGCCAAGGTCGCGGTGTTCGCCTCGGGCATGATGGGCACCATCTCCGGCTCCGGCGTAGCCAACGTCGTCACCGTCGGCCAATTCACGATTCCGCTGATGATCAAGTTCGGCTATCGCCGCGCCTTTGCTGCCGGCGTCGAGGCGACGGCCTCGATGGGCGGCCAGATCATGCCGCCGGTGATGGGCGCGGTCGCGTTCATCATGGCGGAGACGCTCGGCGTTCAATATTCGGAGATCGTGAAAGCGGCCGCGATTCCGGCCATCCTCTATTTCGCCTCCGCCTTCTGGATGGTGCATCTGGAAGCCGGCAAGCACGGTCTCGTCGGCATGAAGCGCTCGGAGATCCCGAGCGCCTGGAAGGCGCTGGTGACGCGCTGGTACCTCGTGCTGCCGCTCGCCGCGCTCGTCTACATGCTGTTCGAGGGCTTTACGCCGCTCTATGCTGGCAGCATGGGCCTTGCGCTCACGGTGACGCTGATCCTGGGCGCCAGCATCACGGCCGGCGCCTCCTCGATGGTCGTCCGCTCCATCTTCTGGATCGGACTTGCGCTCGTCGTCGGCGCGCTGTCGCGCGACGGTCTCCAGATCGTGCCGGTCGCGAGCGTCGTCGTCGGGCTGATCGTGATCACGGCGTTCGTGCGCGGCGGGTTCGCGGCCTTGCGCGAATGCCGCAATGCGCTGGCCGAGAGTGCGAAGTCGGCGATCACGGTCGGCATGGCCTGCGCCATCGTCGGCGTCATCATCGGCATGATGTCGCAGACCGGCGTCGGCACCATTTTTGGTAGCTGGGTGATCGGGCTCGGCGAGAAGAGCCTGTTCCTGGCGCTGATCATGACCATGCTGCTGTCGATCCTGCTGGGCACCGGCATTCCGACCATCCCGACCTACATCATCACCGCGGCGCTCGCGGCCCCCGCGCTGGCCAAGCTCGGCGTGCCCCTGATCGCGAGCCACATGTTCGCGTTCTATTACGGCATCATGGCCGACCTCTCGCCGCCGGTGGCACTCGCCGCATTGGCGGCAGCGCCGATCGCGAAGGAAAACCCGGACAAGATCGGCTGGGAGGCGATGCGTATCGCGCTCGCCGGCTACGTCATTCCGTTCATCTTCGTCTATTCGCCGGCGCTGATGCTGCAGGCCGGCGATCCCATGGCGGCCAAGCTCGGCTTCTACGGCGCGGTGGCGCTCGCGACCTTCAAGGCGCTGGTGGCGATCGGCCTGTTCGGCATGGTCGCGATCGGTTTTCTGTTCACGCGCATGACGCTGCTCGAACGCGTGCTCGCGCTCGGAGCCGCGCTCTGCCTGCTCGGTGACTTCGCCTTCAGCGACACCGTGGGCTTCCTGCTCTCCGCCGCGCTCGTGCTGTGGCAATGGCGGCAGCGTCCGCCGGCCATCGTCGAAGCGACGTGAGCCTCTGCTTCGCAACAGCGGGTGGCGTGAAAGCGCTGGCGCTTTCCGCCTTCACGCTGGTGTGGACGCATTCGATCGCGAAGGTCGACTGGCAGGAGGACTGGCGCGTGACGCCTGCCGGCCTCGAACTGGTGCAGGCGCGCGTCAAGGGCACCGGGCCCGGCATGGAGCCGCCGCCCGAGGCGCGGCTCGTCGACGGCTGGTTTCAATGGCAGCCGCAGCGTGCACCGATGCCGGAGGTCGTGCTCGGCAATTCGGGTGCGGCCGGGGAATGGCGGTTATGCCATGAGGGAAAGTGCCGGACGTTGTCGGAGATTGTCGGGCATCCGATCGGTGCTAACGTCACGACRATGAAGATCTGTAACGATCCGTAGCCCGGATGAAGCGAAGCGCAATCCGGGAACAGTCGCCCCGGATTACGCTWCGCTCCATCCGGGCTACAAGAACAACAGCAAGGGAGAAATGCGATGGATCGGCTCAAGGGCAAGGTTGCGATGGTGGTGGGCGCCGGCTCGATCGGGCCCGGCTGGGGCAACGGCAAGGCGACCGCGGTGACCTTTGCGCGCGAGGGCGCGCAGGTGTTTTGCGTCGACCGCAACGGTGCTGCAGCCGAGGAGACCGCGAAGATCATCACGGGTGAGGGCGGCAATGCGACTGCCTTCACCGCGGACGTCTCGCGCGCGAGCGAGATAGAGGCGATGGTGGCGGCGTGCCTGAAGGCCTATGGCCGCATCGATGTGCTCGACAACAATGTCGGCATCGCCGAGATGGGCAGCGTGGTCGAGGTCGCCGAGGAGAGCTGGGACCGCGTCTTCACTGTCAACCTCAAGAGTGCCTATCTTGCCATGAAACATGTCGTCCCCGTGATGGTGAAGCAGGGCGGCGGCTCGATCATCAACATCTCCTCGATCGCCTCGATCCGGCATGTCGGGATTTCCTATGTCAGCTACAACGCCAGCAAGGCCGCGATGAACCAGCTGACGCGCTCCACCGCGATCGAGTTCGCGAAGAACCATGTGCGGGTGAATGCAATCCTGCCCGGTCTGATGAAGACGCCGATGGTGGAGCATTCCGCGGGTCTCGCGAACAGCTACGCCAATGGCGACGTCGAGGCGATGTGGCGCGCCCGCGATGCGCAGGTGCCGATGGGGCACATGGGCGAGGCCTGGGACGTCGCCAATGCCGCGCTGTTCCTGGCGTCGGACGAGTCGAAATATGTGACGGGGATCGAGCTCGTGGTCGACGGCGGGATCACGTGCAAGGCGGGGGCTTAAGGCGCCTCATACTCCACTGTCGTCCCGGGGCGCGCAAAGCGCGAACCCGGGACCCATAACCATAGGACGAAGTTGCCGCGCGAGCTAGCAACTCCGAGTCTTCGCCAAACCACGTCCTGTGGCTATGGATCCCGGATCTGCGCTGCGCTTGTCCGGGACGACATCGGAGAACTACTGCGCCAGCGCCAGAATCCCGCCGGCAAACGAATGCCACGCCGCACTCTCGCTGATCGGCCAGTTCAGCACCTTCACCGCCAGCAGCGCGAGCGTGCCGTAAATGTAGACCGGGTGCACGCGGCCATCGGTGCGCCAGTCGCGCGCCATGGCGACGACAAGCAGGAGCGACGCGACCACGGCCGGGGCGATCGTGACGGGCACCGGCGGCGGGCCGGGAGGACCGGGAGGCGCGAGGAAGGTAATGAACCAGCGCGCGATCGCGGCATCGAGGATCGAGACCGCGGCAAGCAGCATCAGGCGCTTGTGAATCTCGGGCTTTCGCGTGTTCACGATCGCGAGCACGAACACCACCGCGAAGAACGCGATGCCGCTCATCGGCACGATCGAGAAGCCGATGCCGGCATCCTTCTGCCCAAGTGCGGCGGCGTGCTGCATCACGTGCACCGAGGCGAGAAAGCCGAAAATCGTCATCGCGGTCGCAAGCGACACGCCGGCAATCCCGAGCGCGCGGTGATTGACCACACGGCCCGACGCCGCGAGCCAGGTCTGGATCACGAAATAGAGGGACCAGGTGAAGAACAAGAGCCCGTGAAAATGAATGACCGGGCTCGCCGAGAACGTCCGCTGCGCGAGCGGTACGAAATAGGTCGGCGCGAAGCCGAGAAACGCGGTGGCCGCGCAGGCCAGTGCCATATTGAGATAAAAAGATCGTGCAGGCGACGCATCACGCGCGCGTACACGACGGTCGTCGATCAAGGTCGTCATCTGGAATGTGTCTGGAGAGGCGGTGTTTGGTTCAACGCCCCCGCTGTCGTCCCGGGGCGCGCGAAGCGCGAGCCCGGGACCCATAACCACAGGGAGCAGTTGTGGCGCGAGCTGGCAACTCCGAGTCTTCGCAAAACCATGGCCTGTGGTTATGGGTCCCGGATCTGCGCTGCGCTTGTCCGGGACGACGGCGAGCTATCCCCCCGCGCTCAATTCTGCGCGATCGAGCTCTTCCTCGATCCGGTGAAACGCGTCGTCGCCGATCACTTCGGTATCGCGAAGGCCGAGGATCGATTTGCGCGCGGCCTCGATGGCGCGGCGGCGCAGCGGATCGGCGGGCAACTCGCCATTGGCGATGCCGCCGTGCGGATCGTCGTCGGCCTGCATCAGGATGGCGCGGTATTCGAGCCGCAGGATTTCCGCTTCCTCCGACGGATCGTCCTCGATCGCATCGAGCGCGGCGCGATAGGCGACTGCGCGGGCGCGCGCGACCTCGATACCGACGGGATCGTCGTCCTTGAGGCCGAAGGCGAGAATCAGCGGCCGCAGCGTCAGGCCCTGGATGACCAGCGAGCCCAGCACCACCGCAAAGGCGATGAAGACGATGAAGTCGCGATAGGGGAAGTTTTCCGGCAGGGCGAAGGCGGTGGCGAGCGTGACGAGACCGCGCATGCCGCACCAGGAGATGATGAGGCCACCCTTCGGCGAGGCAACCTGCTTGGGATCCTTCGGATGATAGAGCCCGTGCGCGATCAGGACGCGCAGCGTCGCGCGGTAGAACGTGATCCAGGCAAGCCGCACCAGGACCACTGTGAGCAGGATCCAGGCGGCCGCCACGCAATATTCCCAGCGCACCTCCGCGTCCAACCGCGTCCAGATCGGCCGCATCTGCATGCCGATCAGCATGAAGGCGAGCACGTTGAGCACGAACACCATCGTCTCCCAGACCGCATAGGACGGCACCCGCAACCGCGCCGGCATGCGCGCCCCCGCCGTGCGCGCGACGGTGATGGCGTAGACGACGATGGTGAGGATGCCGGAGAGGCCGAGATGCTCGGCTGCGATCCAGACCATGAAGGTGGTGGCGAACTGCACGATGATCGCGCTCGGCGCTTCCTTCACGCGTTCCAGGAACAGCGGGATGATGCGCCCGGCCAAAAGACCGGCGAGGACGCTGCCGACCAGCCCGAGTGCAATCGTCGGCGCGACCTCGCTCCATTTCAGATGCTCCATGACGACAGCGCCGACCGCGATGCGATAGATCAGGAGCGCGCTGGCGTCGTTGAGCAGGCTCTCGCCCTCCAGCACCTTCACCATGCGATAGGGCAGCTTGACCTGGCTCAGGATTGCAACCGCTGCCGCGGCATCCGGCGGGGCCACGATGGCGCCGAGCGCAATGGCGGCGGCCCAGGGCATGTCAGGCATCAGCCGGTGCGCGACGAAGGCCACGCCGACCGTGGTCAGGCCGACCGCGGCCACCACCAGGGTCGAGACCGGAACCCAGTTGTTGCGGAGATCGCGCAGCGAGGTGTCGAAGGCGGCATCCATCAGCACCGGTGCGACAAAAAGCGCCAATGCCAGGTCGGGTTCGAGCGTCCAGGACGGGCTGTTCGGCACGAAGGCGATCAGCGCGCCGCCGATGGCGAGAAAGGTCGGGTAGGGGACCTTGATCCGCCGCGCCAGCGCCGATAATGCAACGGCGCCGAGCAGAAGCACGATGATCCATTCGAATGTCGACACGTTGATCCCCGAAACCGATTTTGGCTGTGCCACAAGCTAGCACCAATCCGGCCGTATGATGGATAGTGCGTCCTCAAGGCAAGGCTCAAGCCAGGCCCAGGCCAAGATTCAAGCCAAGACTCAAGCCAAGACTGTCCGACTGCAGCAAGCATGCGTTCTCAAAATCTCATTCGATTGTCCGGTGCGGTGGCGCTCTGTGCGCTTTCGCTCGGGGCAGCCCATGCCGCGACCGGCGGCGAGCCCGCCGCCGTCGTGCAGGTCGATGTCGCGCCGTGCCTCGCTGCTGCTGCCGCCGACGACATGGACAAGGCCGGCTCCGCCTGCGCGTCCGTCATCGACAATGAGAAGACGGCCAAGGCGGACCTGGTCAAGGCGCTGGTCGCGCGCGGCGCGCTTTATGCGCGGCATGATCAGGTCGACCGCGCGATCGCCGACGACAGCCGTGCTCTTCAGCTCGATCCGACCCTGGCCGACCTCTTCAACGCCCGCGGCGAGCTCTGGCTGAAGAAGGGCGACAAGCCGAAGGCGGTGCAGGATTTCGGCGCCGCACTGAAGATCGATCCGAACCACGAGAAGGCCAAGGCCAATCACAAGGCGATGGCGCGCGAGCTCGAGCGGATCGGCGCGCAGATGGCGGTGGCCGGCAAACCCAGCTTCAATTGCAGGAGTGCGGCCCGGGCCGTCGAGAAGGCCATCTGCGCCAACCGCGAGCTCGCCGATCTCGATCGGGAGATTTTTGCGTCGAACGCCCGCGCGATCCGGGAGGCACGCAATCCTGCGGAAGCCAGGGCGCTTCAGCGCGAGCAGGACGAGTTCATTGTTCGCCGCAATGCTGGTTATGGGCGATCCGGGTACGATCTCAAGAAAGCGATGCAAGACAGATTGCAGCGACTGAACGGGGTGGACGGGTATTGAGGCGGTCTTCGGCTCTCCCCGCAAGCGGGGCGAGGGAGTGCGGGCGGCGGTGCGTCCCAACAGGGCCGAATTGAACCCATTCCTCGCCCGCCGCGACAATGGTGAACACCTGATGTCACGGAGTCTTCCCGATGTGGGCACGCGTTCTTCCGCGCAAATGTTCCCGTTTGCCAAAATCCCGCTTCGCGCCTTCCTGCTCAGCGCCGCGATGAGCCTTATCCTCGCCGCCCCGGCCTCTGCTACCGTCGATTGCGTGATGGGCAGCAAGACTGCGCCCGCCGAACTGATCACGGCGTGCGGCGCCATCATCGACCAAACCACCAATTCGAGCTCCGACCGCGCCGCCGCGCTGCTGGTGCGCGCCGACGCCAATGCGCGAACCTCAGGCGGCCTCACGCAGGCGCTGCGGGATATCGACCGCGCCATCGCGCTGGACGGCAGGAATGCAAAGGCATGGCGCCTGCGCGGCGACCTGCTGCGCGAGGCCGGCGGAGATCTCAACCGTGCCGCGGCTGATCTCAGCAAGGCCATCGAGCTCGATCCACAGGACGCGGAAGCCTACGAGCTACGCGGCGTCGTCTACACCAATCAGCGCCGGCTCGACCGCGCGCTCGCCGATTACGATCAGGCGATCAAGCTGAAGCCGGATGATGCGCAGGCCTGGTCCGACCGCGGCGTGAACTATTATCTCGGCGGCGACAACGAGAAGGCGATCCGCGATCTCAGCGAGGCGCTGCGGCTCGATCCGAACCGGCCGCGCGCCTACACCAATCGCGGCGCGGCCTACAAGAAGCTCGGCCAGCTCGACAAGGCGGTCGCCGATGACGGCGAGGCGATCAGGCTCGATCCGAAGGTCCCCGAATATTACGACAATCGTGGCCTGGTGCTGGCCGCGATGGGTGAGTACGACAAGGCGATCGCCGACTACGACCAGGCGCTGCGGCTGGCGCCGCGGCCGAACTTCTTCACCAACCGCGGCGACTCTTACCAGCTCAAGGGCGAGCTTGGCGCGGCGCTCAGCGACTACGAGGCTGCGCTGAAGATCGATCCGAATTTCGCGCAGACCTTCAACAACCGCGCGGTGCTCTACAAGAAGATGGGCGAACGCAAGAAGGCGCTGGCCGATTACGAGACGGCGCTGAAGCTCGATCCCGGCAACGAGAATGCCGCCAACGGCCGCCGCAGCATGATCGCGGAGATTGCGAAGTTCGGCGCCGAGCCGCTGCGTCCGCTCGCGGCGAGTTCCGGCAACGGCCCGTCGTTCGATTGCGCCACGGCGAAGCGCGAGGTCGAGAAGGTGATCTGCGCCGATCCGCAACTCGGCGTGCTCGATCGCCAGATTGCCGAGACCTATGAGCGGGTGCTGAAGGCCACGAAAGGCCGCTCCGCCGGCGACCTGCGCAAGACCCAGCGCGATTTCCTCGCCACCCGTGATGCCAGCTTCCGCCGTCCGGGCTACGATCTGAAGAAGATCATGCAGGAACGGTTGCAGCGGCTGAATGCGATGGAGAGTTGAGGCGCCTCTACGCGCACACTGCGTTCCCTCCCCCTTGCGGGGGAGGGTTAGGGAGAGGGGTGGCCACAAACTCTAGACTGAGTTCGTGGCCACCCCTCTCTCCCGCTCTCCCCCGCAAGGGGGAGAGGGCTCACCTTTGTCGTGGCTCCAGCTTGCCTCGATGGCCTTTCTTCCCTCCCTCCCAAAGACCCATCCTTTTCAGCTTGAACCGCGGCCCGTTCCCGGGAAAATACCTCTCAAACAACGCCGGCACTTGATCCCTGTCATGGCGGGACGCTCGTCCTGTCGGTCAGGTCAAGGCCAGGCGAACAAAGGGATGGGAGCGCGGGAATGAACGTCAAGGGAACGAGCCTCTATCACGAGGTCCATGCGCGCTCGCTGGCTGATCCCCAGGGCTTCTGGGCCGAGGCGGCCACGGAGATCGACTGGATCGAGCCGCCAAAGACGATCTTCGATGCCTCGCAGGGCGTCTACGGCCGCTGGTTCATGGGGGGCGTCGTCAACACCTGCTACAACGCGCTCGACCGCCATGTCGAACGCGGCCGCGCCGACCAGGTCGCGCTGATCCATGATTCGCCGCTGACGGGCTCGGTCACCAAGTTCACCTATGCCGAGCTATTGGGTGAGGTGCAGGCGCTCGCTGCCATCATGCAGGATTTTGGCGTCGCCAAGGGCGATCGTGTCATCCTCTATATGCCGATGGTGCCGGAGGCGGTGGTCGCGATGCTCGCCTGCGCGCGCATTGGCGCGGTGCACTCGGTTGTGTTCGGCGGCTTTGCCGCCAAGGAGCTCGCCACCCGCATCGACGACGCGCAGCCGAAGCTCATCCTCTCCGCGAGCTGCGGCATCGAGCCCGGCCGGATCGTGCAGTACAAGCCACTGCTCGACGAGGCGATCAAGCTTGCGGGCACGAAGCCGAAGGCCTGCATCGTGCTGCAACGTCCCCAGCACATCTGCGACCTCACGCCCGGCCGCGACTACGATTGGGCGAGCCTGCGCCGCAAGGCGATGAACGACGGCAAGAAAGCCCCTTGCGTGCCTGTCGCCGCCACCGATCCGCTCTACATCCTCTACACTTCAGGCACGACCGGGATTCCCAAGGGCGTCGTGCGCGACAATGGCGGCCATCTCGTCGCGGTGAAATGGTCGATGTTCAATCTCTATGGCGTCAAGCCGGGCGAGGTCTGGTGGTGTGGCTCCGACATCGGCTGGGTGGTCGGCCACAGCTACATCATCTATGGCCCGCTGCTGCATGGTGCGACGTCGATCATGTACGAGGGCAAGCCAATCGGCACGCCCGATGCCGGCGCGTTCTGGCGCGTCATCAGCGAGCACAAGGCGGTCGCCTTCTTCACCGCACCGACGGCGTTCCGCGCCATCCGCAAAGAGGATCCGGAAGGCAAGTTCATCCGGCAATACGACCTGTCGCAATTCCGCACGCTGTTCCTCGCCGGCGAGCGCGCCGATCCGCCGACGGTGGAATGGGCGGAGCAGCAGCTCAAGGTGCCGGTGATCGACCATTGGTGGCAGACCGAGACGGGCTGGTGCATCGCCGGCAATCCGGTCGGTCTCGGCATGCTGCCGGTGAAGCATGGCTCGCCGACGGTGCCGATGCCGGGCTACCAGGTCGACGTCGTCGACGAAGCCGCAAAGCCCGTCGGCCCCAATACCATGGGCTCGATCGTCATCAAGCTGCCGATGCCACCGGCCTGCCTGCCGACGCTGTGGAATCAGGATGCGCGCTTCAAGGAAGCCTACCTCACTGAATTCCCCGGCTACTACAAAACCTCGGACGCCGGCTACAAGGATGAGGACGGCTATGTCTTCGTGATGGGCCGCACCGACGACATTATCAACGTCGCCGGCCACAGACTCTCCACCGGCGGCATGGAGGAGATTTTGGCCTCGCATCCGGATGTTGCCGAATGTGCCGTGCTCGGCGTCAAGGACGCGATCAAGGGCGAGGTGCCCTGCGGCTTCCTGGTGCTCAAGGCCGGCGTGAAGCGCGCGCCTGCGGAGATCGAAAAGGAGATTGTCGCGCTGGTGCGCGACAGGCTCGGCCCCGTTGCCGCCTTCAAGCTCGCCATCACCGTCGGCCGCCTGCCGAAGACGCGCTCGGGGAAGATCCTGCGCGGCACCATCAAGAAGATCGCCGATGGCGAAGCCTGGACCATGCCGGCCACGATCGAGGATCCCAAGGTGCTGGACGAGATCGGCGAGGCGCTGAAGGGCAGGGTGTGAGGCGATCTCCGCTGTCATCACCCGCGAAAGCGGGTGATCCAGTACGCCGCGGCCGGAGTTGTGTGACCCAATGACCGCCGCGGAGTATTGGATTCCCCGCCTGCCGCCTACGCTAAAGCTTCGGCGCCCCTGGACCTCAACCCCGGCGAAGCCTTGGCGTAGCCGGGTCGCGGGGAATGACAGCGCGTGGGGAACGACGCCCAGGGACTTACAATCTCCTCATTCCGGGCTAAACAGGGCCGGCCAACAGGGGACCTCGTATGCCACTCGCCACCGCGCCGCGCCTGCTTGTCGCCGTGCTGCTCGCCGTCGCTGTCTCCGCCTGCTCCGCGCGCTACCAGACGCCGGTGGCGGTGGGCGGTGACGATGACGACGCGGTCTGTCAGAGTCGCGGCTATGCGCAGGGCTCGCCCGAATACGTGGCCTGCCGCAAGGACCGCGACGTCCAGCGCAACGCTGCCACCGCCCGGTCCGACCGCCGTCAGCGCGATCTCGGCGAGTACATGCTGAACCATCCCGAGCGGCCGTGACATCGGCTACGGAATTATCCTGCGCATTCATTCGCGTTTCTCGTGACACATCGGCAACGCCACAACCAAATCGTGTCGCGTCAGTCCTGATTTGATCGGCGTCAAATCCATCACCATCCCCTTTCTGCTCTGACGCTGATGTCGCGCAACGACGCGCGAGAGATGGCTGAAGGGGAATGCAATGAACGGAACGACAAAAAACCTGGCGCGGCTTGCGACAGTTGGCGCGATGCTCGTGGGAACTTTTGGCTCGGTGCAGGCGGCCGATCTGCCTGTCTATAAGAAGGCACCGCCGTCGGTAGAAGCGTTCAATCCGTGGATGGTGCGTCTGCGCGTGCTTGGCGTGTTGCCGGATGCCGGTGGCTCAACCGTCAATGTCGCAGGCGTGCCGTCGCTGTCGTCGCCGAATTCCGGGCTCTCGATCAGCGACCAGGTCGTGCCCGAGCTCGACATCAGCTATTTCTTCACCAAGAACATCGCGGCCGAGCTGATCCTCGGCGTGACCAGGCACTCGATCAGCGGCAACGGCTCGCTCGCGAACCTGCCGATCGGCAAGACCACGCTGCTGCCGCCGACGCTGACCTTGCAATATCACTTCGACAATTTCGGCGCGTTCAAGCCGTATATCGGCGCCGGCGTGAACTACACCGTGTTCTTCAACAATTCGGCTGCCAATGCGCCAGCCGCCATCGTCGGTCCGCCCGCGATCGTTGCCACCACCACCAGCGTGCACGTCAGCAACGCCTGGGGCGGCGCCGTGCAGTTCGGCTTTGACTACATGCTCGACCGGCACTGGGGTCTCAACGTCGACGTCAAGAAGCTCTGGCTGCGGCCGGATTACTCAGCGACCGTCAGCGGCCTGCCGGTCACAGGCACCGCGCATATCGATCCGTGGCTGGTCGGTGGCGGTGTGACGTACAAGTTTTGACGCGTTGTTTGAAGACGAGCTGTGGCCGCGGTTGACCCTGCGCTCCCTCCCCCCTTGCGGGGGAGGGCGGGGGAGAGGGGCAGCCCAGCAAAAGGCGCGAGAGAGCTTCGCCAGCCGCTTTGAATTGATGGAGGAAGTCCCCGTGGGGCAACCCCTCTCCCTAACCCTCCCCCGCAAGGGGGGAGGGGACTGCAGCTTGCGTGTGGCTGCATCTGTGCCGATCGCGAGGGTCTCCGCAAAACAAAAACGCGGCAGGTTTCCCTGCCGCGTTCGAATTGCGTTCGATCGTAACCGGGAGCGGAGCCTTACTCCTCCTCCTCGTCCTGCTTCTTGCCGCCGAGCGTCTTCAGCTTGGCGAACACGGCGTCGACGTTGAGATCGTCGTTCGATCGCTCCGCCGGCTCGAACTCGTCCTTCTTGGTGGTCTCGGAGGCCGGCAGCAGGGTGGCGCCACCGTAGGATGCGTCGATCGGCTTTTCCTTCGCCGCGCGGGCCACTTCGAAATCGAGCTCGATCTGCGAGCAAAGGCCAAGGGTCACCGGGTCGATCGGGGTCAGCTGGGAGGTGTTCCAGTGGGTGCGGTCGCGAACGCTGGCGATGGTGCTCTTGGTGGTGCCGACCAGACGCATGATCTGGGCGTCCTTGAGCTCCGGATGGCTGCGCAGCAGCCAGAGGATGGCGCTCGGGCGCTCGTGACGGCGGGAGACCGGGGTGTAGCGCGGGCCCTTGCGCTTGGGCTGGGGCGGCAGAATCACCTTGCTCTCCTGGAGGCGGAGCCGGTAGTCCGGGTTCTTCTCGCCCTTCTCGATCTCCTCGCGGGTCAGCTGGCCGTTGGAGAGGGGATCCATGCCCTTGATGCCCTGGGCAGCGTCGCCGTCGGCGATCGCACGCACCTCGAGGGGATGCATCTTGGTGAAATCGGCGACCTGGTCGAAGGTCAGCGCGGTGTTGTCGAGCAGCCAGACGGCGGTCGCCTTGGGCATCAGAGGTGCGTTGCTCATGGCAAATCTCCTTTGTGCTTCGCCCACCCCTCTGGAGGCGAAACCGGTGGTCATCAGCGATGACAGGGAATTCGCGCTATATAAGCCCGGAGGGGCTAGCCACGCAATGGTTCTGCTATAGATAGTGCCTTGACAGAGCCCGAAAGGGGGCCCAATTCCCTTGGAAGCGCCTGTAAAGTCCTAGCAGACCCCTTTAAGCCCTATTCCATCCATTGACCGCCCCCGCCAGAAGGCGAAACGGGTGATTCGGTCCCGAGATCGCTCAATGTCAGCCAAACCAGACCTCAAGATCGTGCTTTGTTCTCCCCGCGGCTTCTGCGCCGGGGTGGTCCGGGCGATCGACACCGTGGAACGGGCGCTCGATAAATACGGCGCCCCCGTCTATGTTCGCCACGAGATTGTGCACAACAAATACGTCGTCGACGGGTTGAAGAAGAAGGGCGCGATCTTCGTCGAAGAGCTCGCCGAAATCCCGGAAAACACCACCGCGCCGGTGGTGTTCTCGGCCCATGGCGTGCCGAAATCGGTCCCGGCCGACGCCACCTCCCGCAATTTGTTCTCGCTGGATGCGACCTGCCCGCTGGTGACCAAGGTGCACCGCGAGGCCGCGATCCACTTCAAGCGTGGCCGCGAGATCTTCCTGATCGGCCATTCCCACCACCCCGAAGTGGTCGGCACGCTCGGCCAGCTTCCGGTCGGCGCCGTGACCCTGATCGAGACCGCCGAGGACGCCAAGACCATCGTCCCGAAGAACCCCGACAACATCGCCTTCGTGACGCAGACCACGCTGTCGATCGACGACACCGCGGAGATCGTGGCGCTGCTCAAGGAGCGTTTCCCGAACATCAACGGCCCGCACAAGGAAGACATCTGCTACGCCACCACCAACCGCCAGCTCGCGGTGAAGAAGGTGGCGCCGGTGGTCGACGCCCTGATTGTGGTCGGTGCGCCGAACTCGTCGAATTCGCAGCGCCTGCGTGAGGTCGCTGAGCGCGAAGGCTGCGGGATCGCGGTACTGGCGCAGCGCGCCACCGACATCGACTGGACCAGGTTCGGCAACATCAAGAGCCTCGGCATCACCGCGGGCGCGTCCGCGCCGGAAGTGATCGTCGAGGAGATCATGGACGCGTTCGCCGAGCGCTACACGCTGCATGTGGAGACGGTCTCGGCCGCGGAAGAGAACGAGTTCTTCCCGCTGCCGCGCCAGGTGCGTCCCGAAGCCGCCGCCGAGTAGACTTTTATGGCGGTCTACACCGACGTTGCCGCCGACGAGCTTGCGGATTTCCTGAAGCAATACGATCTCGGCGAGTTGCTCTCCTACAAGGGCATCGCCGAGGGCGTCGAGAACACCAACTTCCTGCTGCACACCAGTAAAGGCTCGTTCATCCTCACGCTCTATGAGAAGCGCGTGGCGAAGACCGACCTGCCGTTCTTTCTCGCGCTGATGACGCATCTCGCTGAGCACGGCGTCACCTGCCCGCTGCCAGTGAAGGCCGGGGACGGCGAGGCGTTGCGCGAGCTGTCGGGCCGGCCGGCCGCGATCATCACCTTTCTCGAAGGCGTCTGGCCGCGCAAGCCGAACGTGGCCCATTGCGCCGGCGTCGGCGAGGGACTGGCCAGGATGCATCTGGCCGGCGCCAATTTTGCGATCAAGCGTGGCAATGCGCTGTCGGTCTCCGGCTGGCGGCCGCTGTTCGACGCGGCGGCAAGCCGCGCCGATGAGGTCCAGCCGGGCCTGCATGCGTTTCTCGCCGCCGAGCTCGACTATCTCTCGAGCGGGGTCTGGCCGACTGATCTGCCTGAAGGCGTGATCCACGCCGATCTCTTCAACGACAACGTCTTCTTCCTCGGCGACAAGCTCTCCGGCATCATCGACTTCACCTTCGCCTGCAACGACATGCTGGCCTATGACGTCGCGATCTGCCTGAATGCCTGGTGTTTTGAGCCGGACCATTCGTTCAACGTCACCAAGGCGCGCGCCTTCCTCAATGCCTATGGCCGGGTGCGAAAACTCTCCGAGGCGGAAGAAGCCGCGCTGCCGCTGCTGGCGCGCGGCGCCGCGATCCGCTTCCTGCTGACGCGGCTGGTCGACTGGCTCAACGTGCCCGAGGGAGCGCTGGTCAAGCCCAAGGACCCGCTGGAATATTTTCGCAAGCTGCGCTTCCACCAGAGCGTTTCCAGCGTGCGCGACTACGGGCTGATGCCGTCAGGACTGGTCGCGTGAGCGAGCTTCCCATTGTCACGATCTATACCGACGGCGCCTGCTCGGGAAATCCCGGGCCCGGCGGCTGGGGCGCGATCCTGAAGTTCGGCGACAAGGAAAAAGAGCTGAACGGCGGCGAACGCCACACCACCAACAACCAGATGGAATTGATGGCGGCGATCTCCGCGCTCGAAGCGCTGAAGAAGCCGTGCACCGTCGATCTCTATACCGACAGCCAGTATGTCCGGCAGGGCATCACCGGCTGGATCCACGGCTGGAAGCGCAACGGCTGGCGCACCGCCGACAAGAAGCCGGTGAAGAATGTCGAGCTATGGCAGCGCCTCGATGCGGCGCTGAAGCAGCACGAGGTCCGTTGGCACTGGGTCAAGGGCCACGCCGGGCATCCCGAGAACGAGCGCGCGGATCAGCTGGCGCGGGACGGGATCGTGAAGGCCAGGACGCAGACGCGGGTGGCGGAATAGGCGACGCGCTGTCGGCGTCGCCCGGTTTCGTAGGGTGGGCAAAGCGAAGCGTGCCCACGGCTTCTTCTCAATCAAGGAAAGATGGTGGGCACGGCGCTGACGCGCCTTTGCCCACCCTACGGCACTTCCCGCTTGGAAGGAGCTCTGGCCTAAGCCTACAGCTGCCCCAGCAGCGTATCGCCGCCGGAAACCTCGACTTTGCCGGGCATCGCTTCAAGGTTCAGCTTCTTCACCACGCCGTCCTCGACCAGCATCGAATAGCGCTTGGAGCGGATGCCGAGGCCGTTGCCGGAGGCGTCCAGCTCCATGCCGATCGCCTTGGCGAAGTCGGCATTGCCGTCGGCGAGGAAGATGGCCTCGTCGCGCTGGTCGGTATCGCGCTTCCAGGCGCTCATGACGAAAGCGTCGTTGACGGAGACGATGGCGATGGTGTCGACGCCCTTGTCCTTCATGGCGTAGGCGTTGAGGAAGATGCTCGGCAGATGCATCTTGTGGCAGGTGCCGGTGTAGGCGCCGGGCACTGCGAACAGCGCCACCTTCTTGCCCTTGAAGATGTCGTCGGTGGTCTTCACCTGCGGACCTTCGGCCGTCATCACGCGGAATTTCGCCTCGGGCAGCTTGTCGCCAGTCTGGATCGCCATCGTCAGTCTCCCTGAAAATCGGTCCCGCTTTTTAGACCGTGCGGCGGCGCTGCACAACATTGGCGGCGAGGGTCGTGGTCCTTCACCGTTATGTCATCAGCCGGCAAAACCGCCGGCGTCGAGGAAGGCCTGTTCTTCCTCGGTGGTGGCGCGGTCGAGGAGGCGGTTGCGGTGGGGAAAGCGGCCGAACCGCTGGATGATGTCGGCGTGCTCCCGCGCGTATTTCAGGTTCTCGGCATTGTCTGTGTTCTGAAACAGCGCGACGCAATGCAACTGGTCGGGCAGGTGCTCGGAATGCATGAAGGGCAGATAGAGGAATTCGAGCAGGATGGGATCGATCCTGCGATCGACGCCCCGATCGATTGCGCGGCGGGCGACGTCGCGCGCCGGCGCGTCGCTGGCAAAGGCTTCCGGCGTGCCGCGAAACATGTTGCGGGGAAACTGGTCGAGCGCGATGACGAGCGCGAGCGCGCCCTCGTCGCTTTCTTCCCAGGAGGCCAGCTCGCCGGCGGTCGCCCGCTTCCATAGCGGAAGAAAGCGACGCCTGACCTCCGCGTCGAAAGCGTCGCTGCGCTTGTACCAGCGCTCGCGGCCGGCCTCGCGCCAGAAAGCGAGAATGCCTGATGGCGTGATGTCGCCGCCGTCAGTCATGAACCCAAGAGTCATGAACCAAGGCGCGGCTTACGCCGCCTCCGCCTTCTTCTCGTCGCGGAGCTGCCGGCGCAGGATCTTGCCGACGTTGGTCTTCGGCAGGTCGGTGCGGAATTCGATGTGCTTGGGCACCTTGTAGCCGGTGAGCTGCTCCTGACAGAACTTGATCACGGCTTCCGCGGTGAGGTTGGGATCCTTCTTCACCACGAACGCCTTCACCGCCTCGCCCGACTTGGAATCGGGGATGCCGATCACGGCGCATTCGAGCACGCCCGGATTGCTCGCGATCACTTCCTCGATCTCGTTCGGATAGACGTTGAAGCCCGAGACCAGGATCATGTCCTTCTTGCGGTCGACGATCTTGGTGTAGCCCTTCTCGTCCATCACGCCGATGTCGCCGGTGCGGAAATAGCCGTCGGCGGTCATCACCTTGTCGGTCTCTTCCGGCCTGTTCCAGTAGCCCGACATCACCTGCGGGCCCTTGGCGCAGATCTCGCCGGGCTGGCCGAGCGGGACTTCGTTGCCGTCGTCGTCGCGGATCGAGATCCAGGTCGAAGGCACGGGGATGCCGATCGATCCCGAGAACTCGGTCGTGGTCGCGGGATTGCAGGTCAGTGTCGGCGAGGTCTCCGAGAGGCCGTAGCCTTCGGCGATGAAGCAGCCGGTCACCGCCTTCCACTGCTCGGCGACGGGGCGCTGCACCGCCATGCCGCCGCCGTTCGAGATCTTCAGCTTGGAGAAGTCGAGCTTTTTGAAGTCGGGATGGTGCATCAACCCGTTGTAGAGCGTGTTCACGGCCGGGAAGCTGTTGACCTGGTACTTCGCCAGCTCCTTGACGAAGCCCGCGATGTCGCGCGGATTGGGGATCAGCAGATTGCAGCCGCCGGCGCGCACGGCGAGCAGGTAGCAGGCCGTCAGCGCGAAGATGTGATAGAGCGGCAGCGCGCAGACGATCATCAGCTGATCGACATGCGGCGGCGCGGCGAGTGCCGGCTGGAGCCAGGCGTCGTTCTGCAGCACGTTGGCGACGATGTTGCGGTGGAGCAGGGTGGCGCCCTTGGAGACGCCGGTGGTGCCGCCGGTATATTGCAGGAAGGCGACGTCGCCCGGCGACAGCTTCGGCTTGTTGAACGTCAGGCCGCGGCCGGCCGATATCGCGTCGTTGAAGGACACCGCGCCCGGCAGCGACCAGGCCGGYACCATCTTCTTGACGCGGCGGACCACGAGGTTGACGATCACGCCCTTGAAGCCGAGCAGGTCCCCCATGCTGCCGACGATGACATGCTTGACTTGCGTCTTCGCGATCACCTGCTCGACCGTGTGGGCGAAATTCTCCAGCACGATGATGGCTTCGGCGCCGGAATCCTTGAGCTGATGCTCGAGCTCGCGCGGCGTGTAGAGCGGGTTGACGTTGACCACCGCGAAACCGGCGCGCAGCACGGCAGCGGTTGCGACCGGATATTGCAGCACGTTCGGCATCATGATCGCGACGCGGGCGCCACGTTGCAGGCCACGGCCCTGTAAATAGGAGGCGAGCGCCAACGACATCTGGTCGAGGTCGCGATAGCTGATCGCCTTGTCCATGCAGATGAATGCCTTGCGGTCGGCGAACTTGGCGAAGCTCTCCTCCAGAAGGTCGACCAGCGATGCGTATTGGGTCGGCTCGATATCAGCAGGCACGCCGGGCGGATATTGCTTGAGCCAGATGCGCTCCATGGAAAACTCCCCTCAATTTACCAGAGCCCGTTGTGTCTCGGGCTTGCCTCATTGCGGCCAGTATCGAGCCTGCCGGAACGGGTGGCAAGCCGGTCGAGGCTTAGGACAAAGGTCCGGGAGTGGCTACTGGAATTGTCGCAAGCCGTTCTGCCGCAGGTGCGAAGCGCGGGCGCGGCTTGCGATGGGTGCCGTTAACTGTTGTTGGCCGGCTTGGCGGCGGGCTTGGTCGCCGCCTTGGGCTTGGCGGGCTTGGCCGCCTGATCGCCGCTTGCCGAAGGCTTCTCGGCGGGTTTCGCCGCCGCACCGTGCTTGGCCGCGGCATGCTTGGTCCCGGCCGGCTTCGCCGCGGACTTGGTATCGCTTTTGGCGTCAGGCTTGGCGGCATCCGGCTTTGCCGCCGCCGTCTTGGCATCCTTCGGCTTGTCGGCTGCATCAGGCTTCCTGGCGACGCGCGACTTCTTGCCACGCGGCTTTGGCGTGGCCTGCTGGTCGGCATCGGCCGCGACCGCCGCGATCAGGGCGGTGCCGGTGCGGGTCGGGCCGGTATAGACCAGCACGGGCTCGGCCGCAGCGGGGGCGGAGGCCATCAGCTCGGAGGCCTTCATCAGGGGCGGCTGAAGGCCCGCGGTGAAGAAGGTGACCTGGGCTTCGCCGCCGGTGGCGGAGGCCGATCCGGAGGTGCCGCCATTSGCGGCGATCAGTGCGTCGTCATCGTCGCTGGCCGGCCGCTTGCGATGACCGCCGCACATGTCCTCGCGCAGGTTCGGCGGCGAGGCGTCGACCGGCACCAGCTTGTCGACGGTGCCGAGCGAGGGGCGGAGCCAGGTAAGATTGTCCTGGCTGAAGCCGCGCTCGAGCAGCTGCGCCGCCTTCACCGCACGCGCAGTGCCGGAGTTGGCGCCGAGCACGACGGCGATCAGCCGGCGGCCGTTGCGCGTGGCCGACGCCACGAGATTGTAGCCGGAGGCACAGATGAAGCCGGTCTTGAAACCGTCGGCGCCGGGGTAGCGGCCGATCAGCTTGTTGAAATTACCGGTGACGCGCTTGCCGAAGCGGATTGCCGGGATGTGCACGAAGTATTCGTATTCCGGCAGGTCGCGCAGGAACGAGCGCGCGAGAATGCCGAGGTCGCGCGCGGACGTGATCTGGCCGTCAGCGGGCAGGCCGTTCGGATTGACGTAGCTCGTCTGCGTCATGCCGAGCTTCTGCGCGGTGTCGTTCATCATCGCCGAGAAGCCGTCGATCGAGCCGCCGACGCCTTCGGCAAGCACCACGGCCATGTCGTTCGCTGACTTCACCATCATCATCTTCAGCGCGTTGTCGACGGTGAGCTGCGTTCCCGGACGGAACCCCATCTTCGACGGCGATTGCGAAGCCGCCGTCGGCGACACCGTGATCAGCGTGTCGAGCGTGAGCCTGCCGTCCTTCACCGCCTTCAGCGTCACGTAGGCCGTCATGATCTTGGTGACGGAGGCCGGATACCACGGGATGGTCGCGTTCTCGGCCTGCAGCACCTTGCCGCTGTCGGCTTCGATCAGCAGCAGTGCTTCGGCGCCCGCCGTGCGCGGCGCAAGCAGCACCGCGGATGCGAGGGCCGCAGCGAACAGGTTGAACAGGGACTTGCGAAGCAGCGGGCGAAGGGCGTGCACTATCCGATTCCGGTCCTTGGAGACCCGCCGGTTCCGGTCGGCTCTCGTGATCTGATGTTCGGTTCTGAAATCCGGCGCCGCCGCTTGCGGCGTCGCAAACCTATACCGGCTCGTGCGTCGAGAACAGGGGTTTCGGCCGGGTATTCCGTGATGAAATAGGCCGAATTTCGACGATGCTATGGGGACTTGACCGCAGTCGCCGCAGCCTCAGCGGCCGTCACGCTGGCCCGTGCATTTTCCTGAACCATGAACTGGGCCCTGGCGAGCTCGGCAAAATGGCCGCCTTTGGCCACGAGTTCATCGAAAGTTCCGCTTTCGATCACGCGGCCGTTCTCGAACACCAGGATCCGCGTGGCGTTGCGGATGGTGGAGAGACGGTGGGCGATCACGAACGTGGTGCGTCCCTTCATCACTTCGTCGAGAGCGGCGTTCACCTTGGCCTCGGTGACGGCGTCGAGCGCGCTGGTGGCCTCGTCCAGGATCAGGATCGGCGGGTCCTTCAACAACGCGCGGGCGATCGACAGCCGCTGCCGCTCGCCGCCGGAGAGCATGCGGCCGCGCTCGCCGGCATTGGTCTCGAAGCCGCCGCTGCGCTCGATGAATTCGAGCGCCTGCGCGCGCTCCGCGGCCTTGCGCATCTCGGCTTCGGTCGCGTCCGGCTTGCCGACGTGCAAATTCTCCGCGATCGAGCGGTTGAACAGCAGCGCCTCCTGGAACACCACGCCGATGTTCCGGCGCAGCGACGTCAGCGTCACGCCGCGCACGTCCATGCCGTCGATCCTGATGAAGCCCGACTGCGGGTCGAAGGCGCGGTGCAGAAGCGCGATCGCCGTCGACTTGCCGGCGCCGGTCGCGCCGACCAGCGCGATGGTCTGGCCGGGCAGCGCGGTGAAGGAGAGGTCCTCGACCGCCGGCCGCTTGCCGTCATAGGAGAAGGTGACGTCGTTGAATTCGACGAGGCCGGAGAGCCGCCCGGCATCTATCGCGTCGGGCCGGTCGTGCACCGTGGGCACGGCGTCGAGCACGTTGAAGAACTCGCGCAGGCGCGGGGCTTCCATGAACACGTTGTTGATGAAGCTGACGACCTGCTCGAGCTTCTGGATCAGCAGCGTCGCGAAGCTCACGAACATCACGATCTCGCCGACGGAGGTGAGCCCCTGGTCGTGCAGCGCGATGCCGAGCGCGAAGATCGCGAGCACCGTGATCGTCGTGGAGGCGCGCGTGATGACGGTGACGAGCGCCCACCAGGACAGCACCGGCATCTGCGCGGCCAGCAACTCGTCGGCGACGGAGCGCAAGCCCTTCACCTCGGATTCGACGCGCACGAAGCTCTGCACCAGCGCGACGTTGCCGAGCGCGTCGGAGGCGCGCGCGGAGAGCTCGCTATATTGCTCCTCGACCGCCATCTGCATGCCGAAGGTCTTGCGCACGACGAAGGTGGTCATCACGGTGAAGACGATGCAGAGCACGAACAGCAGGATCGCGAGCCGCCAGTTCAGGTAGAGCGACAGCGGCAGCAGCACCACGACCGACAGGATCGCGGCAAAGTGCTCGCGGAAGAAGCCGAGCCACAATCGCCACAGCGCGTCGGTGCCGTTCAGCATCACCTTCATCAGCCGGCCCGAATGGGTGCCTGAGTGGAAGGTCAGCGGCAGTTGCAAAATGTGCTCGAAATAGTCGGTCAGCACCGCCTGGCGCTGACGGTGCGAGAGCCGGTCGGCCTGCAAGGCCACGAGCGCGCTGCAGCCGATGGTGAACAGCCCGAACGCCACCCAGGCCAGCAGGAACGGCCAGGCCGAGTTCGATCCGGCGACCGCCTTGCCGGAGAGCACGTCGACGATCCGGCCGAACAGCACGGGTTCCGCGAACTGCGAGGCCGCCAGCAGCAGATTGGCAAACGCCAGCAACCAGCCCAGCCGCGCCTCCTTGCCGAGCAGTTCGAGAACGCGGGTGTAGAGGCTGAAAATGGACATGCGGGCGAGGAACTCAGGCGGATCGAACGAGGTGAGCCCATATTCTAATCAGGGATCGCTCGCGAGATACAGCGGAAGCTGCGCGTTTTGCTCAGTTGATCAGCCGTCCCGCGACCGGCGGCAGGAACCGGTCGTCGAAGATATCGCCGGCCGCTGGCCGTTTGCGGAATTTGAAATCCTGCGCGATCTGGTCGATCGAGCGGTCCAGGCGCGCCGGGTCGATGCCGCCGAGGCCGTTGCGTTTGACCTCGTCGGTCAGGATGTTGTCGATGAGCACGCTGCGAAGGCGTTCCCGCTCGAGATCGCGGTCGCCGTCGTCGATCCGGCTCGTGGCTTCGTCCGCCGCACGGGCCGGCTCTTTGATGGTCGCGTTGACGCCGGCGATCAATGCGCGGAAGAATCCCTTCACGGCGTCGGGCTTCGTGGCGGCGAAAGCGGGGTTGACCACCACGGCGAAGCCGTAGGCCTCGCAGCCATAGTCGGCATAGCGGAGTACCACGAGATCGCCGCCGGGCACGCCGCGGTCGCGCAGGTTCACCGCCGAGAGATAGCTGAAGCCGGCGACCGCATCGACCTGGCCTGCGGAGAGGAGCGGCTCGCGGACCGCGGCGCTGATCTTGTGGAATTTCACTTGCGACGCGTTGATGCCGTTCTGCTGCGCCAGCGCCGGCCACAGCCGCATCGACAGATCGCCGTCGGCGACGCCGACAGTCTTGCCGTCGAGGTCAGGCAGCAAGTGAATGCCGCGGCTCCTGCGCGCGACGATCGCGTAAGGCGCGCGATTGAACAACACGAACACGGCTTTGACCGGCGCGGCATCGTCCTTGTCGCGAAAGCGGATCAGCTCGTTGATGTCGACGAGCGCGAGCTCGCTGTCGCCCTTGGCGACGCGCGCGAGCGCCTCCGGCGATCCGGCTGAGCTCTTGAAGGACACGTTGAGACGCTCGGTGCCGAAATTGCCGTCCTTCGCGGCGAGGAAGAACGGCGCCATGCTCGCATCGACGGGACGATCGAATGTGAAGTGGATCGCAGTGGACGGCGCAGCAGTCTCGGCCGCGCTGACGTCGCGCGCAGCCAGCGCGGCAAGCGAGATTGCAATGGCCAGCAGGCCGCGAAGGGCGATCGTCTTGAATGCAAACATCAGGCGCGCCGGTCCCGCATTGTTGTGGTTTCGTGACGCTCGCAGCGCCGGCCAGTGACGAGCCTGCGCGCGCCAACATGAACGGCGGATGAGCGGGGGTTGCGTGATCATGACGCAACCCCGTTCAGCTTCTGTTGGGGTTCGGGAACCCAACATGGGCTGCGGGTGTTTGAAGGACATGAGCCTGTCGTCAGGCACCATTCGAGGTCCCAAGGAGGGTCCAGGACATGTTTGACCGATTTTCGAGATTTGCCGGCCGCAAGGCCGTCTTTGCCACCGCCGCGGTGCTGGCGCTGACCGCGGTCGCCCCGACCGCCTCATACGCAGGCGGCCGCCACTGGCATGGCGGTGGTGGCGGCGTAGCGGCTGCTGCGGCCATCGCCGGCATCGTCGGCACCGGCCTTGCGATCGCTGCGACCCGTGACGCCTACGCTTATGATTACGGTCCGGGTCCGGGTTATGGCTATTACGGCGGCCCTGCCTATTACAGTGGCCCCGCCTACGGTCCCTACTACGGCCCGGGCCCGAACTACCAATATCAGCGCTATGGCGGCACGGCTCCGTCGGAGCTCTGTGGCCAGGGCTACATGCAGAACTGCTACTAGCCTTGGCTACCAAGTCCTTGGCTACCAAGTCTTGACCACAACGGGCCGTCGCGCTTGCCGCGGCGGCCTGTTTTTCGCTTTTAACCCTGCGCGTTAACGCGCTCGCCATTGGTTTAGGGTAGTTTTGAGTACCATGAGTGATTCGCTTGAGCGGCTATATCTGGCTGTGCTCGCGGCCAAGGATCTTGATCCGGCAACATCGCGTACCGCCCGGCTGTTTCAGCGTGGGCCATCCAAAATGGCGAAGAAACTGGCCGAAGAAGCCATTGAGGTCGTCATCGACGCGGTCAATGGCGATAGCGAGGCCGTGATCCGGGAAAGCGCCGACCTGCTCTACAATCTCACGGTGCTCTGGGCCTCGGCCGGCGTGCGCCCGGAGGATGTTTGGCGCGAGATGGCGCGGCGGGAAGACATGCTCGGCATTGCCGAGAAGCTGCCGAAGTCGCCGATGAAGCTGCCCAAAGTCGCGTCACCGCGCGTTGCCGCCAGGCGGCCAATTGTCGCGCTGGAAGGGCGCGTCTCGCGCAAGCGCCACTAAAGGCGCGGTGAAACCGGCGCCAAGCGTCATCGCGCTTTAGGTTGTTGTTTGGGCGCGATCTTTCGGAAAACCGCGACACACTGTTCCAGATCACGCCAAATCGTCACAAAACTCGCGATGGACAAATCCGTCCCATGGTGCTTCATCGCGGCGCCATGCTGAAACGTATCTACGACTGGTGCATCGACGCCGCCCACAAGCCCTACGCGCTCTGGATCATGGGAGCCGTGGCTTTCGCAGAAAGCTCCTTCTTTCCGGTCCCGCCGGATGTGATGCTGATCCCGATGTCGCTGGCGCGCCCGCAGCGCGCCTGGCTCTATGCCGCGGTCTGCACCGCGACCTCGGTGGTGGGCGGTCTTCTGGGCTACGCCATCGGTGCGCTGCTGTTTGACTCGGTCGGCCATTGGCTGATCCAGGTCTATGGCCTCGGCGATAAGGTCGATGCCTTCCGCGCCTCCTATGCGGAGTGGGGCGCGGTGATCATCCTGCTCAAGGGCCTGACGCCGATCCCCTACAAGCTCGTCACCATCACCTCGGGCTTTGCCGGTTACAATATCGGCCTGTTCATCCTGTGCTCGATCGTCGCGCGCGGCGGCCGTTTCTTCATCGTCGCGATCCTGCTCAACCGCTATGGCGACTGGATCCGCGTCAGGATCGAGAAGCATCTCGGTCTCTGGGTGGCGCTCGGCGCCGCCGTGCTGGTGCTCGGCTTCGTCGTTGCGGTCAAGCTGATCTAGGGAATGATCCGGACCCGAAGGGCCGCCTCAGCGCAACGTGTGAAGCCGTTCTCCGCAAAGATCATGTTCGCTCAATAACCCCGCGCTTTGCCGCCTCGCCGGGTTCGGCTACGGTTGCCGTCATGATGGTTCGATCCGGCAATCCGGTCCTCCGACCGGGGACGCTGATATTTGCAGTGCTTTCGCTCCTGCTCGGTGCCGGCGGCACCGGCTGGCCGCAATCCGCGCCGCCGGCGCTCGGCTTGCAGGAGCAGGGACCGCAGACCGCGCCGCCGCCCTCGACATCAGCTCCTTCGTCGCCGCCGGCGCGCGAGGAAAATCCCGGGCTGATCAACGAAATGGGCAAGCTGTTCGACAAGCTGCCCTCGATCCTGCCGCCGATCAAAAGCCCGAGCGAGACCATGAACGACCTGTCGCGGCTGGCGACGCCGTCGGCCATGGTGTCGGGGCGCATGGCCTGCCCCGCCTCGTCGAATGGCGCGCCCGACTGCAAGCAGGCCGCCGACCAGCTCTGCCAGAGCAAGGGCTACAAGGAAGGCAAGAGCCTGAACGCCGATTCCGCGGAAAAATGCTCGGCCAAGGTTCTGATCCCGGGCCGGCAACGCAAACCGGATGACTGCCGCACCGATACCTTCGTCACCAGCGCGCTGTGCCAGAACTGAGGACGTAGCGCCAGCAAAGGAGCGCCCATGAGCCGCACGGAGCAGGACTTCCTCGGACAGCGCGAGATCGCCGACGACATCTACTACGGCGTCCAGACCATCCGCGGGAAGGAGAACTTCCACATCACCGGCATTCCGATGAACCAGGAGCCTTACTTCGTGAAGGCGCTCGGTTACGTCAAGAAGGCTGCCGCGATGGCCAACCGCGACCTCGGTGCGGTCGACGCGAAAGTTGCGGACGCGATCATCCAGGGCTGCGACCGCGTCATCGCCGGCGACATGATGGATCAATTCGTTACCGATTTCATCCAGGGCGGCGCCGGCACCTCCACCAACATGAACGCCAACGAGGTGATCGCCAATCTCGCGCTGGAATCGCTCGGCTTCAGCAAGGGCGACTACCAGCACGTCAGCCCGAACGACCATGTCAATTACGGCCAGTCGACCAACGACACCTATCCGACCGCGTTCCGGCTGGCACTGATCCTGCGGCTCGAGAGCTACATGACGGCGCTGCGCCAGCTCCAGGAGGCCTTCTTCACCAAGGGCCGCGAGTTCGAGCGCGTGCTGAAGATGGGGCGCACGCATCTTCAGGACGCCGTGCCGATGTCGCTCGGCGCCGAATTCCGCGGTTGGGGCACCACGATCGGCGAGGAGGTCGACCGCATCTCCGAGGCGCGCGCGCTGCTGCGCGAGATCAATCTCGGCGCCACCGCGATCGGCACCTCCGTCACCGCGGCTGTCGGCTATCCAAAACTTGCGGTCCGGCATTTGAGTGCGCTGACCGGCGTCGACTTCATCCTTGCCGGCGATCTCGTCGAGGCGACCTCGGACACCGGCGCCTATGTGCAGCTCTCCGGCGTGCTCAAGCGCACGGCGAGCAAGCTGACGAAAATCTGCAACGACATCCGCCTGCTGGCCTCGGGCCCGCGCGCCGGCTTCAACGAGATCAACCTGCCGCAGCTCCAGCCGGGCTCCTCGATCATGCCGGGCAAGGTCAACCCTGTCATCCCCGAGGTGGTCAACCAGACCAGCTTCCTCGTCATCGGCCTCGATACCACGGTGACGCTCGCCGCTTCCGCCGGCCAGCTTCAGCTCAACGTGATGGAGCCGGTGATCTCGTTCGCGCTGTTCTTCTCGATCCGCACCATGGAGCGCGCGGTCAACAGCCTGCGCGAGAATTGCGTTGTCGGCATCACCGCCAACGAAGAGCACACCCGCAACATGGTGCTGAACTCGTTGGGTATCGTTACGGTGCTGAAACCGCTGCTCGGCTACAAGCAATGCGCGGAGATCGCGCGCGAGGGCTACAAGAGCGGCAAGTCGCTGCACCAGATCGTGGTGGTCGAGCGCAAGCTGCTGACGCAGGAGAAATGGGACGAGATGTTCTCGTTCGAGCGGCTGATCAATCCGGATCTGATTGGGTGATGCCGCCCGCATTTGCGTAGCGAATTCCGCATGTTGGAATTGCGGTAACGGCATCCGCCACGGCGTCAAAACGCAATACTTGACAGTGGAAAGATTGCCTTGTTGGTATGGCCTCCAGCTTTCGATTTGCTCGCCACCAAAGGATCGTTTCGCCTATGTCCATGCCTGCCTTGTTCAAGGGGCGCCTGTCGATCCCCGTGATCGGTTCGCCGCTCTTCATCATCTCGGTGCCCGATCTCGTAATCGCGCAGTGCAAGGCCGGCGTGGTCGGCTCGTTTCCGTCGCTGAACGCGCGGCCGCCGGAGCTGCTCGACGAATGGCTGGCGCGGATCACCGAAGAGCTCGCGGCCTATGACCGTGCCCATCCCGACAAGCCGTCGGCGCCGTTTGCGGTGAACCAGATCGTGCACAAGTCGAACAACCGGCTCGATCACGACATGCAGCTCTGCGCCAAGTACAAGGTGCCGATGATCATCTCGTCGCTCGGCGCGCGCGAGGAGCTCAATCAAGCGGTGCACGGCTGGGGCGGCATCGTCTTCCACGACGTGATCAACCAGAAGTTCGCCCACAAGGCGATCGAGAAGGGGGCCGATGGTCTGATCCTGGTTGCGGCCGGCGCCGGCGGCCACGCCGGCACCATCTCGCCGCTGGCCTTCGTTGCAGAGACGCGAAAATGGTTCGACGGCCCGATCGCGCTGTCGGGTGCTATCGGCAACGGCAAGGCGATCCGCGCCGCGCGCATCCTCGGCGCAGACTTCGCCTATATCGGCTCGGCCTTCATTGCGACCAAGGAAGCCAACGCGGTCGAGAAATACAAGGAGATGATCGCGGGCTCGACGGCCGACGACATCGTCTACTCCAACCTCTTCACCGGCGTGCACGGCAACTATCTGAAGCCGTCGATCCTCGCGGCCGGCATGGATCCGGAAAACCTGCCGACGTCCGATCCGTCCAAGATGAACTTCGGCACGGATGCCTCCGGCGAGCGCGCCAAGCCGAAAGCCTGGAAGGAGATCTGGGGTTCGGGCCAGGGCATCGGCAGCGTCGACGGCATCATCCCCGCCGCCGATCTGATCGCGCGCTTCAAGAAGGAATATGACGAGGCGATCGACCCGCCGCTCTAACCGCTCTCGTGTCCCGGACGCGCTGCAGCGTGCAACGCTGCTGCGCGGAGCCGGGACCCATCGCTGCAGCAGATGGACCCCGGCTCTGCAGCGCGCCGCTTACGCGCTGCACTGCGTCCGGGGAACGCCAGCCGAGATATCGTGCAAACATGACCGCCATTTACCGCGTCGACGGCAACAACGTCGTCACCAGCCCCAATGCTGCCGGTCCGTGGGACCGGCGCATGCAGCACGGCTCGGCGCCGTCTGCGCTGGTGACGTGGGCGGCGGAACGCATTCCGACGCCGGTGCCGATGAATGTTGCGCGCGTCACCATCGACTTGATGCGCCCGGTGCCGGTGGCGCCGCTCACGATCGAGAGCGAGGTTTTGCGCGAGGGGCGCAAGATCCAGCTCTGCGAGATCAAGTTGTTCGCCGACGGTGTTCAGGTCGTCGGTGCCACCGTGCTCAAGATCAAGCGGCAATCACAGCCGTTGCCGGACGACGTCAAGGAGTTGCCGGTCACGCTGCCGTCGCCCGAGGACTCGCTGGTCGAGGACGGCCATGGCGCGACCAGTCCGTTCGCAGGCATGGTCTCGATGCGCGCCGCGCGCGGCCGCTTCGGCCAGGCCGGGGCCGGCGCGATCTGGTTTCGCCTCGACCACCCGCTGGTCGAAGGCCAAGCGGTCTCGCAGGCGATGCGCGCCGTGGTCGCCGCCGACTTTTCCAACGGCACCGCCTCGACGCTCGACTTCCGTGCCTGGACCTACATCAATGCCGACCTCACCGTGAACCTATCGCGCCAGCCGGTCGGCGAGTGGATCTTGCTCGACGGCGAATCCTGGATCGGTCCCGACGGCGCCGGCCTCGCGATGTCGCGGCTCGCGGATCGTCACGGCTATTTCGGCCGGGCGGTGCAGAGTCTGGTGATCGAAAAGCGGTAAGCGTGTCGGCAAGCGCCGTGATCGCTCCTTGCGCCGATGGAACGGCAGACTTCCGCCGCCGCGGAAGGGATGCCCTGGTCGCGAACCTCTTCTTGTCCGGAGGTCTCTGTTCGACGCCAGCGTCCTGCCAGTTCAGCTGCCGTAGACGATCTTGATCTCCCACAGCAGGACGATGATAGCCGTGATCAACGTGATCGCGGCCAACGCACTTTCCAAGGAAGCGACTCTCATTTGATACTCCGCTTCCCAGCCCCGTCAGCGGTCTAGTTGATTCGTTGATTCGCCCGCAATTGCGCGGACGGCGTGCCTGAAAAGTCCCTTCCGAGCTGTTGTTCGCGGGTCACAGCGACCCGTAGAACCCCGGGGTCCGGCCGCGGGAATACGTGCGGTGCTGCCTGCTACAAGTTGCAGATCGGGATGACTACCCCACCAACCGGTCCCGTCCGCTCCAGAAGCCTGCGCGCAGCACCTTCTTGTCGACCTTGCCGACGCCGGTCATCGGCAGCTGCTTGACGAACTGGATCTGCTTCGGTGCATGTGCCGAGCCTTTTCGCGTCCTCACCAGATTGATCAGCTCGTCCGGATCGGGCTGTGCCCCCTCACGCGGCACGACGATGGCGGTGACGGCTTCGCCCCATTTCTCGTCGGGAATGCCGACGACCGCGACCATCGCGACATCCGCATGCTGCGACAGCACGTCCTCGACCTCGCGCGGAAAAATGTTGAAGCCGCCGGAGACGATCATGTCCTTCTTGCGGTCGAGGATGAACATGTAGCCGCGCTCGTCCTTGCGCGCGACGTCGCCGGTGTGGACCCAGCCATTCTTCAGCGTCTCGGCTGTGATGTCAGGCCGCTTCCAGTATTCGGCCATGGCATGCGGCGCGCGCACGCAGATCTCGCCGGCTTCGCCCGTCTTCACTTCCTGGTCGTTGTCGTCCAGGATCCTGACCTCGCAGGCCGAGATCGGGAAACCGCAGGACAGGAACAACTCCGGCGTTTTTGGATCATGATCCGCCTTGCGCAGCACCGAAATCGGATAGCATTCGGTCTGCCCGTAAAGCTGCGAGAACACCGGCCCAATGCGTTCGATGCCCTCGACCAGCCGGCTCGGCGACATCGCGGAAGCGCCATAGAGCACGAGCTCGAGCGAGGACAGATCGGTCCTGCTCAGCGCGGGATGATCGAGCAGCACGTAGATCATGGTCGGCACGAACAGCGTAAAATTGATGCGCTCGCGCGCGATCGTCGCCAGCACCGCCTCGGGATCGAAACCCTTCAGCATATGCACGGTGCCCCCGCGCATCAGGGTCGGCACGACTTTCGTGCCGGCGACATGGCTGATCGGGGCAACCGCGAGGTAGTGCGGGGTGTCAGGGATCTCGAAGTCGGCGAGGATCGCGGCAGCACCCCCGGCGTTCTCGCGGTGATAGCGCAGTGCGCCCTTGGATTTTCCGGTCGTGCCACCGGTGTAATTCAGCGTGGAGAGATCGTCGGGGCCGGCGAAGCAATGCGCGCTGGCATGGCCTTCGATCTCGATCGCCTGCAGGAGGTCGACGCCATAGTCGGCCGGTCCCGTGGTGAAGACCGCCTTGAGCCGGCTCGCACTCGCGGCGAGCTCGCCGCCGCGATCGCGGAAGGTGGCGGCATCGACCACCAGCATCTCGGCCTCGGAATCCTCGAGCTGGAAGAGCTGGTCTGCCCGCGATCCCAGCGGATGCAGCCAGGTGACGCAGAGCCTGGATAATTGCGCGGCGACACCGGCGCACCAGGTGTCTGCACGGTTCGCGGTGAGAAATGCGACGCGCGCGCCGGGCTGCAAGCCCAGCCGCATGAACACGGCCTGGATGCGTCCGATCAGGTCGATGGTGCCCTGATAGCTCAGCGATCCACCGGGCCAGGCGAAAGCGGTGCGGCCGGGATAGCGTGACAGTGCCCGCAGCGTCTGCGCGCAAGTCGGGGACGATGCGTGGAGCGGATCGGACATATGTTTCCCCGTTGCTTTGTCATCGGCTTTTGACGTGCCAATGTTTGCGCGCAACGCTAGCACAGGGAAGGCGGGATGGAACGACAAAGCCCGCGCAAGGAGGCGTGAGTGGCATCCGATCGACTGCAACACTTCCGTGATCGTCTCGCTCTGCCTCTGATCGCGGCGCCGATGTTTCTGGTGTCGGGCGTCGAGCTCATGGTCGCGGCCTGTCGCAATGGCGTGATCGGCAGCTTCCCCACCGTGAATTGCCGCAGCACGGAACAACTCGAGGCGTGGTTCACCGAGATCGAAACGCGACTGCGGCAACACGAAGATCACACAGGTCGTAAGGCCGCGCCGCTTTGCCCGAACCTGATCGTGCATCGCTCCAACGCGCGGCTGGAGCAGGATCTCGCGGTGCTGCTGCGACACAAGCCGGAGATCGTCATCACCTCTGTTGGATCGCCCGCGCCGGTGTTGAAGCCGCTGCACGATGCCGGCGCGCTGGTGCTGGCGGACGTGGCCTCGATCCGCCACGCCCAGCGCGCGGCGGAAGCCGGCGCCGACGGGCTGGTGCTGCTCACCGCGGGCGCAGGCGGGCAGACCGGCTGGCTCAATCCGTTCGCTTTCGTCCGCGCGGTGCGCGCATTCTTTGACGGCATCATCGTGCTCGCCGGAGGGATCAGCGACGGCCGCGCGCTGCATGCGGCTGGAGTCCTCGGCTGCGATCTCGGCTACATGGGCACGAAATTCATCGCGACGCGCGAGAGCATGGCGGACGAGCGCCACAAGGACATGCTGGTCGACAGCAGCGCCGACGACATCCTGCTCACCACCGCGTTCACGGGGTTGCAGACCAGCATGCTGAAGCCGTCGATCGTGGCTGCGGGCCTCGATCCCGACGATCTGCCGGCGCGGGGCGCGATCGACATCGGCAAGGACATTGACGTCGACGCACGCGAAAACCGCCCGAAACGCTGGCGCGATATCTGGAGCGGGGGACACGCGACATCGGGCGTGACCGACGTGATGGCGGTCGACGATCTCGTGGCGCGGACCCTTGCCGAATATCGCGAAGCGGGCGGGCGGTAGGCGGCGTCTTTCCCCTCGCCGCCGCTTGTGGGGGAGGGAGAGGAGGAGCCGTCGCTCCCGATCACAGTTAATCGAGCGCTCCTCCGCGGCCCCGTACTTAACGGCAGATTAACCAACGCCCGCCAAGAATCCCCCTCACGGCCGCCAATCAGGACCGAGAGGGACAGGCGATGGACTTCGATTTTCTCAATAGCAAGACAGCCGCGACGCTGGACGAAATCCGGGTCCGCGTGGCCCATGCTCTGGCCCGTCATCCGCTGTGCCGCAACGTGCGCTTCGACATCCTCAGCGTCCCCCGCACCCGCCGGGGCGGCAATTGGACGGTGACGCTGCAATCGGTCGAGCCGCGCGCGGTCTGGGAGGCCTCCGAGATCGTCGCCGACATCCAGGATGCCTACGACCTGGCGCTAGCTGCCTGATTTCCTTGAGATTTCGGGGCATGTCGCCACAGTCCGCGCGATTGCCGTCGCGATGGCTCGGTTAAGCCTTATTTACCGCCCAGTTTCCGGGCACTCGTCACGTGGACTTGAAGCTGGGCCTGGAGAGACGTTTGTCCAAAGCTATCACCATCGTCGTGCTGACCTGTTTCCTCGTCCTCGGCGCCGCCACCACCGCCATCCTCGGCCGTGACAGCGTGCCCAGCGTCAGCGCGGAGATGATCACGCAGGCCCCGCCGCCCAAGCAGCTTTCGACAAATCGCGCCGCCAAGGCCGACCGTCTGGTTCCGACGCTGGCACTGGCCTCGGCCGCGATCGATCCGGTCCAGGTCTCTGCCGACAAGCTCTCACAGGCGCCGGTGCTGACCGAGCCGCTGCGCCAGGCGTTTGCCGCCGCGACGCCCGCCGATTTCCCGATGCCCAAGGCGAGTGTGCATGAAGCGCCTGCCGCCGCAGAAGCTCCCGTCGAAGCTCCGGCCAAGCCGAAGGTCGCCGCCAAGCCGCAGCCGCAGAAAAACTATTCGTTGCTGTCCGACGTGCAGATCGCAGGCATCAGGGATCGCCTGAAACTATCGTCGTCGCAGGAATATTACTGGCCCTCGGTCGAGACCGCGCTGCGCAATGTCGTCCGCAAGATCTCCGCGAACAAGCTCTCGAATCCGAACGCGCCGGGCGTGCCGATCGATCCGAACTGCGACGAGGTCCAGCAGTTGAAGTCGGCCGCAATGCCGCTGCTGTTCCAGCTGCGCGAGGATCAGAAGGAAGAAGTGCGCAAGCTCGCCCGCATCATCGGGCTCGAAAAAGTCGCGCAGCAGATCTGACGCGTAAGTTCCTCCGGGAACTGCGCCCTGCATCGGGAACATCCGGCAATCGACAAACGTTGCCCGCTCCAAAGAGGGAGTGGACCAATGCGCGCCTCGACAGCTTATTTCGTCGGTGCAGGAACGATCGTCGCGGCCATCGCCATTGGTCTCGGTGGCGGCATCGTCGCCGGCAATATCATGAATCCGGTCGCGCCCAAGCTGGGGCCGGACACGAGCAAGATGGCGCAGCGCGCTGAAGCTGCCAAACCCGCGATGACGGACGCGCCTTCCGAGCGCTTGCAATATCTCACCGGCTCGCAAGCCTTCGGCGCCATGATCGCCGCGCCGGCACAGGCCAAAGCCGAACCCGCAAAGTCCGACACGCAGGCGAGTCACGCGAACGCCGAGCCGTCAGCGCCGCAGCCTTCCCAGGCGGCCGCGGCCGAGCCGCCCAAGCCGGCGGCACCGGCATCGCCTCCGCAAGTCGCAAGGCCTGCCGAGCAGCAGGCATCGACAGAGCCGCCATCCTCACCCGACAACGCCTATGCCAAGGCGAGGGATTCCGACGTGAAGCGCGCCGCGTCCGAACGGCGCCGCATGGAGCGCCGCGAGCGCTGGGCCGAGCGCCGGCACTACGATCCCCGCGAGCCGCGTGGCATGCGCGACCGCACCGATTGGGATGACGTCGCGCGCAACATCCGCGAAGATTCCGATGCGCGCGATGTCGCGAGCCGGCCGCGCGGCGGCTTGCCGCAGATCAGGCTGTTCGGGTCCGACGACGATTAGCGCCGATCCCCGCCGTCGCGCACGCGATCGTGAGCGACGGTTCGTTCTGCGGACGCGCTTGCCTCGAATTTCAACTTCCAGACGATCTCCGTTCAATGCATGATTGGCGTGGCTAGCCAAAGGCCGCGTCATGGGCGTAGCGCTGTTAGCTTGGGGTCGCTTCTTCGCGCCGGACCGCGAAGGCGTCACCGTGCCGACGCCGGTTGATAGAGCCGGCATTGCCTGGCTGCTCTACCTTCTCCCGCGACACGCGCGGAATCGCGGTTTCACCGCGCTGCAATTGCCCTCGAAGGCGGACGGCGGGGCGGCCTTCTCGACTGACCTCACTTATCTCGCATTGCAAACCTTTTAGAGGTTTCCATGTCGATACATCTGTTGTGGACGTCCGCGGACAGTCTCATCGTGGCCTTTGCACTCGCATTCATCGTTCCGCAACGGCATGTGCTGTCGCTCATTCTGATGTTCGGCGCTTGCGATGCACTGGGTTCCGCGCTCGGCGTCACGATGCCGGTCGCGGGCGGGCTCGCAGCGATCCTGTTGATCGCGTGCGGCGCATCGCTGGTGGTGCGCCACCCCATCACGCAACGTCTTTTGAATGCGCCGGGCTGGCTCTATGTGCTGCCACCGCTGCTGGCGATCGACAATCTCGTGTCGCGCTCGCCTGATGCGCCGGCCGTTGCCGCACTGTCGAGTGCGATGATGGCCGGGCTTGGGTTTGCCTGCGGAGCCGTCGTGTCGCGCGGGTGGCGCGCAGGCTTGCGCGACGTACGACCGCTCGCAGCGGCTTGCCTGATTGCGGCCGGAAGCCTCCTCGCTTACGGAGCCTGACTATGGTCGCCTCCGTCACGACCCGCAGCTACGACCGTGCCCGTACCGGTACGAACAATTCCGAGACGGTGCTGACGGCGACCGCCGTCCGCACCAGGGGCATCATCAAACTCTTCAGCCTTCCGATTCCCGACGATCCCAGGCTCGAGGCGCAGCCGCTGGCGGTCGGTGGCTTGCACACAGCCGATGGCAAGACCCGCGACCTGATCTTCCAGGCCAGCATGGGCAATTGGGTCTATGCATTCGACGCTTTGACCGGCGAGAAGATCTGGGCGACCAACTTGGGGCGTCCCATCGTCGGAACGAGGGCGATCGACGGCCACATGACCAACGTCCATTGGGGCATTCTCTCGACCCCGGTGATCGACGAGGGGGCGGGCATTCTCTATGCCTGCGCCTGGATCAGCGACGACGGCAGCGTCGCCAAGGGGCAACATTTCCTCGCGGCGCTGCGGATCCGCGACGGCTCGAAGGTGCATGGGCTGCTGAACTTGGAGGGCGCGGTCTACACGCCGCCGAACGGCCTGCCGGTGCAGAAATTCGTCTCGGCCCAGCGCAAGCAGCGCAGCGCCCTGACGCTGACGCGGAACCACGTGCTGATTCCCTTCGGCACGATCGCCGAGACGTCGAAGACGGCGCGCGGCTGGCTGCTCGCGGTCGACGTCCATGCCTGGCGGCTCGCTGCGTCGTGGTGCTCCACCGTCACCGGCTCCGGCGGCGGGCTGTGGCAGAGCGGGGCCGGCCCGGCCCTCGCTCCCGACGGTTCAATCTACGTCATCACCGGCAACGGAGCGTTCTCGCCGCAGCATGGCGATTTCGGCGAGAGCATCGTGCGGCTCGCCTTGCACACCGGGAGCCATGCGCATTTCGAGGTCATGTCGTGGTGGGCGCCATGGACCGACGCCAACCGGGTCGGCGCGGCCGCGGACGCAGCAGCCGCCGACGACAATGACGAACTGGCGTTGCCGTCGAACGTTTCCCTGCCCTCCGTGATCGCGCATGCAAGGCGCATGGGAATGCCGCTGAAGCCGCGGTATGCGCGCGAGATGCCACATGTCGAGGTCACCTCGGGTCGCAGTGCAACCGATGCGCAGATCGCGCCGGTCGTGGCGCATCACATGGAGGCGATGAACGAGTCGATGTGGGGCGACCAGGATTTCGGTTCCGGCGGTCCGGTCTATGTCGCCTCCGCCCATGCCATTCTKGCCGCGGGCAAGGACGGCATCCTCTACACCGGCAATGCCAATGCGCTCGGCAAGACGCAGCCGGGCGAACTTGCGGCCGGCCATTTCGCGGCGAACTACAACAGGCTTCGCATGCCACCGATCCTGTACACGTATTTCGATCCCGCCGTGCCGCCGGCGCCGGCGTCACCGATGGAGCTGAACGTGTTTCCCGGCGGCGCGACGCGGCATCTGCATGGCACGCCGCTGCTGTTCCAGTCCGCCACCCACGGCACCATGCATTTCGTCGGCGGCGAGAACAGCGCCTTGCGGGCATGGTCGATTGCGGCCGACGGGAGAACGACCTATCTCGCCGGGGGCAACGAGATCGCCTCGCCGCAATCGCCGCGTCCGCCGGGCGGCATGCCCGGCTGGAGCATCACGCTTGCCGCCAACAACGGCACCGACGGCATCATCGTGGCGATGGTGCCCTATCAGGACAGCAACATGATTCTCAGTCCGGGCCGCTTCCTGGTCTACGACGCGCAGAACTTCGCCGCCAATCCGGATGGCTCCAAGCGGCTCCAGGTGATCTGGGACAGCGAGGACTGGGGGCCGGAGCACGCCTTCATGCATCCCAAGTTCAACCGTCCGATCGTCTGGAAAGGCCGCATCTATCGCCCGACCTATGACGGCCGCATCGACGTCTATGGCCTGACGAACTAGCTGCTGTCCCTCTCCCTTCTTCGCGGGAGAGGGTGGCTCGCGGCAGAGCGTCTCTGCTCTTGGTGTGTCGAGGCAACTCTCATCCGCCTTGCCATCGGCAAGGCACCTTCTCCCACAGGGGGGAAGAAGATCACCCGCCGTGCGACTCCACCACCTTGCGGCAGGCGTCCGAGAGCTTTGTCTTGTTCTCGCGCAGGCAGGCATTCATCTGCGGCGGCTTGCCGATATGTTCGGCGCAGAATTTGCCGGCGTCGCCACGGCAGGCCATCTGCTCCTGCGGCGTCGGACCGGATTGCGCAGCGGCGGGCAGGATGGCGGCAGCGAGCAGCAGCGCAGCAAGAACTGAAGTCTTCATGAAATACCTCTTTGGGATTGTGACGGGTCCCGCTGGGATCGGGTGAGCCGGACCATCTCGCGAAGGTCCGTTGCCGGTCCATGCCATGTTCATGGCATCGGCTCGCTCGGCGCACCCCCATCTTCATGGCATGTATCCGCGCGCCGTCTTTTGCCATTCAGGCTGCACGTCGGCTGCGAAACCCGGTGATTGCATCGGGGCGCCGAACGGGAAGCAGGAGAGCAAGATGTCGAAAAACGTGGGAGCGCTGAGCGCCGGGCTGACGGTCATGATGCTCGCGGGCGCGGCGATGGTGTCGCTGGGCACGAGCCCGGCGCAGGCGGTGGTCTATTGCAAGACGGTCGGCGTGCCCAAGGGCTGCGTGGTGCGGCCGACCGGGGCGGTGGTGGTCGCGCCGGCCGCCGCGGTCGCGGTGGCGACGCCCGGAGTCGGCGCGCCCGGCGTCGGCGTTCGTGCGGGGACGCCGATGAATCGCGGAGGCCCGGTCAATCGCGTCGGCGTGCGCTGACGATCTCGTTTGATTGAGTTGATTGCATCGCTTCGGGCGAAAGGATGATCTGCGGACGAACCCCCCGTCCTCCGCATGACGATAATCCGGCCCGTTCCCTCTCTCCGTGCGTCCCACACGTTCGGGGAGGGGGCTTTTCAGCCCGTGGCGGCGGCGTCGCTATCGGGAAAGGTTTTCGGCAGTTGCAGCCGTACGCGCGTACCCGAGGAATCCGAGGCCAGATCCAGCACCGCGCCGCAGCGCGCGGCGCGGCTTCGCATGTTGCGCAGACCCCGCGCGGTCTGGCCCGCACTTTCGGCTTCGCCGTTGCCGGACAGGGCAAAGCCCTTGCCGTCGTCCGCAACGCTGATCATGCCACGCGGCCCGTCGCCCTCTCCTTGGCCATCGTCGAGCGTCTCGATGGTAACAACGATATGGCGCGCCTGCGCGTGCTTGACCGCGTTGGTCACGGCCTCGTCGAGGATGCGCACGATCTGGATGACGTGCCATGGCCGCAGTTCGGGATGCAGCGGCAGGCCCTGCGGCGTCGCCACGTGCCATCCGAGGGCGACGTCGTGCGGCCGTAATTGTGCTGCCGCGCGCTCGCGCCAGGAGCCGAGCGCAAGCATCAGGTCGCCGCCGATGTCGTCCATGGAATCGATGACGAGGCGAAGATCCTTCAGCGCGGCGCGCGCCGCATCCGTGATGGTCGCGCCCTCGTGTCCGCGCTCGGAGAGCGCGACGATGCTGACGAGCTGACCGCCGAGGCCGTCATGCAGGTCGCGCATCAAGCGCGTGCGCTCGTTGGCGAGTGCGGCGGCACGGGCGCGCTCTTCTTCGCGGGCGAAGCTTGCCTTCAGCCGCTCCTCGGCCTCGCGCACGCGTGCGATGAGCTGGCCGGCGAAGCTGTCGACCTCGTTGAGCGCGCGGGCGAAGCGCCAGGTCAGTCCGGCGCCTATCGCCACCAGCATCGCGGAATAGGACAGCCGCGTGACGAAGGTGCGATCGTCCGGCACGAACTCGAACGCCGAGAGCATGTCGTGAAACCAGCAGGTCAGCACGATGGTCACGGCGCAGCCGAAGGTAAAGCTCGCCGCGTCCTGCCGCCTGATCACCGCCCACGTCAGGATGACGACCAGCAGCATCAGGCACAGGCCCACGGTCGGCACGCCGAGGAACAGGAAGGTGATGCGCGGGATCGGCTGGCCCGCAAAGAGCCCGACCAGCAGGATGACGAGCCCCGGCGCGAACAACAGCAGCCCGTAGCGCGGCCAGCGCCAGCCGAAGAACAGCACCGCGAACGTCACGACCAGCGCGCTCTCGATCGGCGCGGACGCCAGCAGGATGGCGGCCAGCCGCGGATAAGGCGCGGGTGGCAGCGGCGCCGGCGCGAAGGCCTGCATCGCGCCGACGAGCATTCCTGCCGCCAGCACGCCATAGACCGGCTCGCGGCGTCGCATCAGCCACATGATGGCGAGGATCACCGCCAGCAACGATTGCCAGGCCGAGAACACCACGGGCAGCGTCACGAACAGCAGCGTGCGCGTCTCGTAGGCTCCCCGCAGGCTTTCGTCCGGCCCGACATAGACGGTGTCGAGGAAGCCTCGCAGCGGACCCCACACCAACAGCCGCACGGTGATGGCGTTGCTGCCATCGCGCAGCAGCGACGACGGGATCACTGTGATCTCCGGCGTGTTGCGGTCGGGCCGGTTGGCGGTGGGATCGCGCCGAGAGTCCAGGATCGCGACGCCGTTGACCGCGACCTCCACGCCATTGCTGAAGCGCGGCAGAAAGACCGACCAGGCCGTGTTTGCCGCATCGGGCTTGAAGACGAACGTGCCCGAATAGAGCGGCGGGTCCTGGAGCGCGTAGCGCGACGACGTGAAATGCGGCAACGTCACCGCCCGGGTCGTGCCGTCCTCCCGCAGCGAAAATTCGCTCACGGCAAAATCGTCGGGGTCGCTGGGCTGGAGCAGCCGCAGCCCCTGGATGGTGACGATCACGATCAGCGCCTGGAGCAGCAGATAGGGCACGAGGCGCGCCGCGATCAGCCGGCGCCGCGGTCGCGCAGGTGCTTTCGCCGCGATCTCGCTCACAGCTTGATTAGGCCCTGCTGCACCGCCTCGAACACCGCTTCGCCGCGCGTGTGCACTTCGAGCTTGCGATAGATGTTCTTGATGTGGCCGGGCACGGTCTGCCTGGACAGGCCGAGATGGCTCGCGATCTCGGCGTAGCTGAAACCCTTTGCGATGCCCCAGAGGATATCGATCTCGCGCGGGGTGAGCCGTGCGGTGTTGAGCACGGGACCCCGCGGCGGCTCGGCCGAACTCGGCGCGGCGCCTTGCGTTCTGCGCACGATGAAACGGGCGATCGAGGCCGAGATCGGCGAATGGCCGGCGACCAGATCGCGCACGGTGGTGGCGATGTCGGTCGGGAAGGCGTCCTTCAGGAGATAGCCGGTGGCGCCGACCGTGATGGCCGAGATCACGCTCTCCTCGTCGCCGAGCGCCGAGATCACCATGATCTCGGTGTCGGGAAAGCGCTGCCGGGTCTCGCGGATCAGCTCGATGCCATGGCCGTCGGGCAGCCGCAGATCGGTCAGCAGCACGCGCGGCGCGCCGCCGTTCAGGGCCTGACGCGCCTCACCGAGCGTGGCTGCGCTGCGCACCTTGTAGCCGGCCTTGACCAGCGCATCCTGGAGCCGCCAGCAGGTCGGCGCGTCGTCCTCGACGAGGAGGATGGTGATGGCCTCACCCGTCTCGCCCTGTTCGCTCATGTTCATCGTCCCGCACCGCGTGTCCCCCGCGGCGCGAGGCCAAGTTTAGCTGCGGCGCGGACGCCGCGACACCCATAATCATGGGGGCGTTGTCACTCTTCCGCTCCGGTGTGGCCGGCGCCTACTGCTTTGCCGCTGCCGATGGCGTCGGCGGCGCGGGCAGACGCTGTACCGTGATCCGCGCCGTGCCGCTGTTGTTCTTGTAGTATTGTTCGTCCGGCCCGAAATAGTCGGCGTATTTTGCCGGGGCCAGCCATCGCAGGAAGCCCGGGACGATCTGCACGGCGTCGTTGACGTAGAAGAACAGCTCGCCGGAATCAGGTGCGGTGAATTCGGCCACCATCCGGTCCGCAAGTTTCTGCGTGTCCCAGACCTTGCGTGCCGACTCGTCTGGCGGAAGCGCATCGAATGTGCCCATCTTCGCGATATCAGCCTTGAGTTTCGTCAGCTTCGCCGCATCGTCCGTGCTCGATTCCCCAGCGTTTTCGATGCGGACGGGATATCTGTTTTTTGGCTCATCCTGAGCATTTTCCTCGGGGAGGGTCGGGTCAATGCGGCGCGGCAGTTCATCTGCCGACATCACGTTCATGGCCTGCAGCGGCTGATCGTTCAGGCCCTTCTCGCCGACGCGTACGACCGGCTGGAACCAGTCCGCGCCGAGCAGTCGCCGGGTCGGGAGAGCGAGGTAGTGGTGGTTTTCGTAGGTCTGGAATCCGTTGACGCCGGTCATGATCGTGCGGTCGAACCAGCGTTGGTCGATATCGATCCAGACCCGGTATTTGCGGCCCTTCTCCACGGCGAGCCTGCTTGCCCAGCAGAACTGGTTGACGTTGAAAAGCTCGGTCGCAGGAAGCTCGTTGTCGCCCACCGGCTTGGCTGGCGGAATGTCTACCGCGACGTTCACTCCCTTTCTCTTCGCCTCTGCGGCTTTTGTTTCCGGGGTTTCACAAACCTGTCCGGTCGCGACGCGCCAGGTGAAGAAGCTGCTCGAGGCGATCAGCAGGGCCGCGGCGTAGATGACGACGATGGAGACGATGGGAAAGATGATCTTGGTGAACGGAAAGCTCATCCACCGTGCATTTCGCTGCATCAAACCGCCAAACCTGAACAACAAACTCATCCGGCTCAGGTTTTTTGCGCTCGCCTTCCGTTCCGGCCGACCGCGCCCGCTCCTGGATGCCATCACGCAGCGAGGCGTTGATGCTCCAGACCCACCACGTGACCAGCACGACGAGTGAGGTCGCGACGGGATAATAGAGTGCGATATTGAGCCATGGCCCCGCATAGGAGGGCAACACGTTCTTGAGCAGGTTCGCGTCGGAGCCGAGTATAGCGCTGAAACCCCAGTCGATGTTGCTGACAAAATCGCGCAGGCTCTTGCCGGATGTATCTATGATTTTGTGGGCGATCCACGGCCAGGCGACAATGATGCCCGTCATGATCAGGAGCGAGAAATAGGCCACGCGTCGCCACCACACGGCGCCGCGCGCCAGATTCGCCATGTCCGCGTCTGGCGCTTTCATTCCAGTGAAGGCGTCGGATTCCTCCTTGCTGATCGGGCGCCTCGCTTTCTTCGCGTAGGCGTCATGCATGGCCTGGTGCGCGCCGTCATTGGTGAGCTCCCTGATGCTTGCGTCGGGCATCAGCACCCGCGCGTTCGCCGGCAGCATGATCGGCGCATAATCGTCGCATCCGAACAGCATTCGTTCGACCACGGCGAAGTGAACGACCGGTTTGCCGCCGTTCACATCGCCTTCGAGGATCGGCCGCGGACCGTAGCGGTAAAGCACGGCGGCGCCGCTGCGTGAATCGTGCTTTGGCCCGATCGCCGATTGATACTCGCGGAAACGCTCGATCGTGCCGTTCTGGAAGCGCAATTGGCCACCGAGCTGCTCGGTCATCCAGACCAGCGGAACGAAGGAGAGGGTGGATTCCGGGTAACCGCCGCCAATGTCGGAATGGACGCCCGCGAACCACACCTCCTCGACAGTCTGGTCATTCGCTAGACGGCTCTGGTCGATCCGCAGCGGATGAAAGGTGGTGCGCTCGTCGTCGAGCGCGAGCGCGTGACAGATGTGCTTCGCCTTGCGCGAGGGCCGGTGATTGCGGAACGAAATCGGCCAAATTGCCCAGTCGATCGCGACGCGCAGCTCCTCGATCGGTACGCCGAAAGCCTCGACCGTGTCGAACAGCCCAAGGAATTCGATCTTGACGTTCTTGCGGCCGGCCATGGCCTTGCGGACCGTGCAATAGGAGCGGTGCCCGCAGACGAAATGGTAGATGATGAGCAGCAGGTCGCGAATCCAGCGCGTAATCCAGATCGTCGGCAGGCTGCGATAGCCCACCGATTCCTTGCGGTATTCCCGCCATGCGGACATGGCGTTGCGCTCCATCTCGGCATGCGAGACCGGCTCGCCCTTGATTTCCGCCGGCACCAACCCTTGGCTCGCGATCAGCGCCGCCAGCGTGCGCGCGGTGAAGGCGCCGCGGCTGAAGCCGAAGATGTAGATCTCGTCGCCCTCGCGCCAGTTCCAGCACAGGAAGCGGTAGAGCTTGCGGACGTTGGAGGGAACGCCGATGCCGGTGGCGCCGTCGATGGCTGCGAGCGGCGCCCAGCCGGCGGTGCCGACACCCTTGATGTAGTGGGCGATCTGGTCCGGCTGGGTGTGGTCGAGCGCTTCATAGAGCCGCCAGACGCTGGATTCCTGGGCGGTGAACGCGTTGCCCGTGCCGTCGGCGAACAGCACCAGCTTGCGCTTCGACAGGGTGGTGGCGGTCGGCCCGCCGGCGCTTGCATCGTCATGCGTGTGCTTGGGTCTGGCAGAATCGCCATTCTGCGCGCCATCATGGTGGGTCATGGGGCCCCTCTGGCAATCGACGGTGAAGCACTTCAGGCCGGAGCCGTTCAGTACTCCACGATTTCAATCAATGGTTGCGTTATGAAAACAGGTGCATTCTGTGCATAGTCCCGTTGAGGTAGCAAGCGGGATCGCGCCGCCGCCCTGCCGCGGTCGGACGCCGCGGCATGACGGTTACGAAAACGTTTGGTCTTGCTGGTGCCGGTGGCGAGAGGCGCGATGTCGGCGGACGCCTCTCCCCTGCGAGCGGGGAGAGGCGGAATGTTCAGCTCCTACCTGCCATTGCCGCGGCAAGCGCCGCCGGGGCCGATATGGTAGCCGCGCGGGCAGGCATGCGCGGCGGGGTTGGCGTAGTTCCTGAGGCAGCCGCCATAGGGGCCGCGGTGCCAGCCGGGGCCGCAGCCGCCGGCGACCGCGATGACGTCGCCGTTCGCGGCTGCGTTGAGCAGGGTGAGCGGCATGGCCTGGGCAACGCCCGTGATCGCGCCGAGCGTGAGAGCCGTGGCAAACAGGGTGCGTATCATGTCTTCCTCCCGAATGCCGTTGCTTCAATGGCCGGCGGCGAACGCGATGCCGGCGCGTACTTCGGCGATCGCCTGGTCGATCATCCCGATCGCCTTCTCGCGATGACCGCCCTTGTTCGGCTCTGCCTTGCCGAGCTCGGCGCGGGCCGATTGCAGGATCGCGATGGCTTCGTCCATGTGCGGCTGCGCGCCAAGCGCGTAACCGATGCAGAGGCTGGTCGCGATGGCGCCGCCGAGCACGAGGCTGCGGGGTAGAGAGGTTCGCATGTCGTTGTCTCCTCCAGCGGGCGTCAGGCTGGGGCCGCCCGTTTGCCCGGATGCAGTCCCGTCTGTGCCGGGATGCCGCATCCGCGGCCTGAATAGGGCCCGCCTGTGCGGGGCGTCTTGGACTGACCGGCGCCAGCGCCGTCGCAGCTTGGACTGACCGGCGCAGCTTGATTCACGTTGGCGTGCTGATAGCTTGCGGTATGCTGGTCTTCTGCGGGCGTCCGTTTGGCGTGCGAGGTTCAGCGAGCGCCAAGTCTTTTTTTGAAGAACTTAGAAAAGCCATTCTCGAAAAGTCGTTCTCGATGTCCGTCATCAGGAAGTCGCTCTCGACCGAGATGCTGCCGCAGGACTTGTCCGACCGGCAGCGCTTCATCCGCTTCGCGGAGCTGTTCGAGCATTTCTCCAACACCGGCGAGCTCGATCCGGCGTCCGACGTGCCGTTTCGCGCCACGATGAACTCGATCCATATCGGCACCACCATGCTCGGCCGTTGCGACGGCAGCTTCGTCACGGTCCGGCGCGAGAAGCGCCAGGTGATCGAGACCGGCGACGACCGCTTTTGCCTCGCGCGCAACACCGGAGATCTTCCGTCTCAGGTGATCCATCGTGGCCGCGAATTCACCATGCGGCCGGGAGCGATGGTGCTGCTCAAGCTGGACGAGCCGTTCTTCGCGGCCGACGGCGCGAGCCAAAAGCGTTTCACCAACGTGCATCTGCCGGTCGATACGCTGCGCGCGATGGTCGCCGACATCGACGATCTCGTCGGCTGCGAGCTCGAGCCCGGCGGCGCGCTGTCGCTGGCGATGGATTACAGCGATCTCCTCCTCCGCAATCCCACGGCCGCCGACGAGGCCGGCATGGCGATCGCCGGCCATCTGCTCGACCTTGCCGCGATCGGTCTCGGTGCCCGCAGCGATATCGCCACTGCCGCGCGACGCGGGGGCCTGCGCGTCGTGCGGCTCAAGGCCGTGCTGTCGATTCTTGAGGCGCGCTTCCACGAGCCGGGTTTTTCCGCCCAGAAGCTTGCCGCCGCCGCCGGCCTTTCCGAGCGCTACGTCAACGAACTGCTGTTCGAGGCCGGCGCCAGCTTCACCACCCGCCTCACTGAGCTGCGTCTGCGCAAGGCCGCCGACCTCCTGGCGCACCGCGAGGGCCGCATCAGCGACATCGCCTTTGCCTGCGGCTTCAACGATCTCTCTTATTTTAACCGCTGCTTCCGCAGGCGGTTTGGGTTGACGCCGACCGCGGCGAGGGGGAAGTGAGAGAGCGCTAGGTCTCCACCCGCGGCGGCGGATAGCGGCGCGCCAGCGCCGACAGCGGCAGGTGCCGTTCGCCTTCCGGCAGCTCCAGAAAGGCCAGCACTTGCGGCCGCTTCCAGTCACCGATGCCGAAATCCATCGCCATCCATTTCTGCGGCTCGGGGCCCTCGAGGCCCCGGACCCAGACGAAATAGCGGGGGAGGTCGTCGGCGTCCGCTTCCGTCGTGCGTCTCCTGGCCATCAAAGCTGCTCACTGCATCACCATTTCGTTGCGGTAGGATATAGGTATCGGCTCGCCGAAGTCGAACTCCCGGCTGCGGGTCCTGTGAGGCTGGACCGGTTGGTTGATGTGCAGGTCTGAAGATATGAACGAAGTCATGATCGATTTTTGGGGTGACGCCTCGGACGTCACGAAAAAGCTGATCGGCTCGTGGTCCTTCGACCGTGTCATCGAAGGCCAGGCTACGATGCAGGGTATCGCGATCTTCACGCCACTGGACGGGGGGCGGTTGGCCTATCGTGAGCAGGGACATCTGAAGCTCGCGAACGGCACCATTGTGCAGGCCGAACGCGAATACGTCTTCAGCAACAGCGACGGAGGATTCAAGGTCTTCTTCAGGGAAGATCCGCCGCGGCTGTTTCACGAGATTTCACTGTCCGCATCTTCCGGGGGAGAGCTGAGCGGACGTGCGAGCCATCTTTGCAAGCACGACGACTATCAGTCGGCCTACATGTTTCGGCCGGATGGAACGTTCGTCGTCCGTCATGTCGTATCGGGTCCACGCAAGGACTACACGATGAACACGACCTACACGCGTCTCTCGTGATCAAGCCGGGGCGATGGCGACGGCCGTGCCGCCTCTCACCGCCAGAGCTCACTCTCCGCCATGCGGTTGATGTCGGCGAGCCGGCGGTCGGCGTCGCCGTGAAGATCGATGCTCTCGACCAGCGTTAGCAGACGCTGATATGCGCCATCGGCGATTTCGACCGGCAGCGGCTCCTCGTCAAAGGCCTCGACATAGCTGCCGACGAGGCCGCTCAACAGGCGGCAAAGACCGCGCTGGGCGGGATCGTCCCGGCCGAGCGTCTCGAGCTTTTGCTGAAATGTCCGGAAGGTGCGCAGGCCGTGGTGCTGTTGCGAAAGCCACGTATGCAGGTCGTTCATGTGAGCTCCTTCGAGTTACAGAAGAAGCTACCGGTTTATACAGGCGGGATGTGACGATTGGAAGGGGAGGGAAATACCGGATTCGTTGATCTAGTCCGCCTTCGCCAAGGCTTCGGCGGGACAGCCTTCCCTGCTTCGCATGGATAGACTGGAGCCTGGCTCGCCCAGCCGTAGCTGCGAAGCAGCGAAGGCTGGTGCCCCTGGCCGGCAATCGTTTATTATCGTAACCATTTGAATCTGAAACCAATTTTATTGTCGATTGCTGCCGATACCAGCACAAATACCAGCAGATGGCCGCGCTATTACCAGGT
>NZ_JBFUGY010000027.1:0-121000 GCF_056402655.1 Bradyrhizobium sp. P3_C3
TGTAGCCGACGTCAGGACTGATGTTGAACCGACGGCACAGTTCGCGCCGGTTGGCGCCCTCCTGCAAAGCCAGCCGCACAAACTCGTGACGCTGATCCATCACTGACACCTCGCTCCAAGGCATGGACGGCCTCCCGAATCGGACCAATCCAGCCAATGTTGATGTGTCAGCTATGTCTCCGAACACCCGTCAGTGATCTGTCCGGGCTAAACAACGAGCCCGGCCATGACGTTGTGGAAGCGTTTGGCGCCGAAATCAGCTGCGGAGGACGTAGCCCTACTTCGCCTTCTGCATCGTCGTCACCGTATACCCCGAAGCCGCCTCCTCGGCCTCGAAGGTCACCTTGTCGCCGACCTTCACCTGCTTGAGCAAGGCGGGGTCCCTGACGCGATAGACCATGGTCATGGGTTCATCCATGCCGAGGCTTTTCGCCGGTCCGTGCTTGAGCGTGATCTTGCCGGCGCCCTCGTCGATCTTCTTGACCTCGCCGCTGATCGCGGCGCCCTGGGCCGCGAAGGCTTCGGCGGCAAGGCCGACGGTCAGCGCCAGCGCTGCGGCGATACGGATGGTCCGGTTCATGGGAGTCTTCCTTGTTACTTCACGGTGACGTGGCCGACCATGCCGTAGTCGCGATGGTCGGGAATCAGGCAGGAGAATTCGAACGTGCCGGCCTTGCTGAACTTCCAGAGGATCTCGGCCGTCTTGTTCGGTGCGAGCCTGACGCCATTGGGATCGTCGTGCTCCATGTGCGGATGCTTCTTCATCTCCACGGCATGCGCGAGATTTTCCTTCGTGGTGGCGAGCAGGAATTCATGGTCCTCCTTGCCGACATTGCGCAGCACGAAACGGACCTGTTCGCCACGCTTCACCTCGATCCGGGCCGGTGTGTAGTCCATCTCGTTCATCAGGATCTCGATGGTGCGGGCGGGCTTCCTGGGATTGCCGGGCTCGCCGGCTGAAAACGCCCCGTGATCGTGCTGGTCGTGGGCAAACGCCGGTGCGATCGAAAGTGCAGCCAGCGCAAGTCCGAGTTTGATCGTCTTCTTCATCTTGTTCTCCAGTTGGTGGTTCATCGAATCGCTCACATCTTCATGTTCTTCATCGGCGCGCCTTGCTGCCGCGCTGGCTCTGCGGCCGGCGGCGTGACCTCGTAGGCGACGGTGCCTTGCGGGAATTTGTAGGGGCCGGGATCGCGATAATCGTCGCGCGCGAGGTCTTCGCGGATCTTCATCACCGTGAACATGCCGCCCATCTCGATCGGCCCGAACTGACCGGTGCCGGTCATCATCGGCAGCGTGTTGTCGGGCGCGGGCATCTCCATGTTGCCCATCGCCATGCCGGTCGAGCCCATCGCCATGGCATCGGGCGCGAGCTTGCCGACGGCCTTGGCGAGGTCCCTGCGCGACACGCCGATCAGATTGCGCACCTCGTGCCCCATCGCGTTCATGGTGTGGTGCGACTTGTGGCAATGGAACGCCCAGTCGCCGGGATTGTCGGCGAGCACGTCGAACACGCGCACCGCGCCGACCGGCACGTCGGTGGTTGTCTCCGGATATTGCGCGCTCTCCGGAATCCAGCCGCCATCGGTGCAGGTCACCGCAAAGCTGTGGCCGTGCAGATGAATCGGATGGTTGGTCATGCTGAGATTGCCGATGCGCACGCGCACCTTGTCGCCGAGCCGCACCGGCAAGGGATCGATGCCGGGAAACACCCGCGAATTCCAGGTCCACATGTTGAAGTCGGTCATCTCGTTGACCTGCGGCAGGTATGTGCCGGGATCGACGCGATAGGTGCTCATCACGAAGACGAAGTCGCGGTCGACGGGCCGGAAGCTTTGATCGCGCGGATGCACGACGACCATGCCCATCATGCCCATCGCCATCTGCACCATCTCGTCGGAATGCGGGTGGTACATGAAGGTCCCGCTCTTCTTCATCTCGAATTCGTAGACGAAGGTCTTGCCCGGCTGGATGTGCGGCTGCGTCAGTCCGCCGACACCGTCCATGCCGCTGGGAATGATCATGCCGTGCCAGTGCACGGTGGTGTATTCGGGCAGTCTGTTGGTGACGAAGACGCGGACCTTGTCGCCTTCGACCGCCTCGATGGTCGGACCCGGCGACTGGCCGTTATAGCCCCACAGATTCACTTTCATGCCCTCGGCGAATTCCCGCACCACGGGTTCGGCGACGAGATGGAATTCCTTCCAGTCGCCGTTCATGCGGAACGGCAGCGACCAGCCGTTCAGCGTCACCACGGGGCGATAGTCGGGTCCGCTGATCGGGTGCAGCGGCGGCTGCATCACCACCTTGTCCATGTGCGGTGCTTCCGGAATGGACGCGGCCTGCACACGGCCGCTGACGGCTGACGCGCTGGCAAGCGCGGCGGTGCCCAAAAATCCTCGACGGGAAAACATGTTTGCCTCCATCTCAGTGACCGCCATCGGCAGGCGTTGCCGCGGCGATGGTGGTTGAAGTGTCGCCGCCCGACGCAGGTGCGCCGCCGCCGTTGACGGCGGTCTGGAGGTCGGACTGGGCGAGGAAGAATTTTTGCTTGGCATCGATCGCGCCGCGCAGCGATGCCAGGCGCTGCCGCGCTTCGGTGAGAAGCGCGAAAATATCGACCTGCATGCTGGAGAAGCGCAGCTGCATCTCCTCGGTGATGATTTTTCGCAAGGGAAGGATTTCGCGCTGATAGTGGCTGGCGATGTCGTAGGTCGAGCGATAGGCGCGATAAGCATCGCGCGCCTCGGAGCGAACGTTCACGGCGCGCTCGGTCAGGCGGTTGAAGGCGAGATTATAGGTCTCCGCCGCTTGCCGCACGCGCACCTCGCCGCCGTCGAAGATCGGGATCTGGAACTGCACGTCAATACCGCGTTCGCGGAACGGCGGGCCCTCGGGATCCTGGGTGCGGCGGGAGATGCCGGCGAGGTCGAGCAACGTGACAAAGCGCGTCGCCTCGGTGAGGTTGAGTGACTTTGCCAGCGCCGTCAGCTCCAGCCGCGCGACCTGAAGATCGATGCGATGGGCAACCGCATCGGCCTCGATCGAGGGCAGTGCCTGCGGCCGGCGCGGCAGCGGCGGCAGTTGATCGGGCAGACGGAAGTCGAGGCCACCGTCCCACAGCCCCATCAGGCGCGCGAGCCTTTCGCGCGCGCTCGTTGCCGCCTGCCGCGCGGAAGCGAGGTCGGCCGTGGTCTCGGCGTAAAACACCTGCTCGCGGGCCTGATCGAGCTTGTTGATCGAGCCGGTCTCGCCGAGTTTGACCGCGAGCTGTGCAGTCGATTCCGCCGTCGCCTTCGCGTCGGTGAGCAGCACCACCATTTCGTTTCCGGCGACTGCGCGGACATAGGCGCGCCGGACATCTGCGGCCAGCCGCAGCGTCGCCAACGCCGCGCGCAATTGCGCCTGACGGAAACGGTCGCGGGCGATGTCGGAGCGGAACGGCAGGGTGGCCAGCGCGAGGATGTCGCCAACTACCTGACGCTCTATCTCGCTCGCGCCATTGCCTGCGATGCGCGAGATCGAAAACACAGGATTGGGCGGCAGGCTCTGCTCGACCAACTCGGTCTCGGCCAGCGCCAGCTCGTTATAGGTCGCTTGCAATCCCTTGTTGTTGAGCAGCGCGATCTGCACGGCCGTCTCGGTGGTCAGCGTGCGTGCCAGCAAGCGGCGGACGGTCGCGTTGACGGCCTCCGCGCCTTCGGCCGTTCGCACGAAGGCGACGTCCTTGTTGATGGTCTGGCTGGTGAGGTCCGAGACCGTCGTCATGCCTCCGTCCGGCGAGAATGCCATGCAGCCGGAGAGTCCCAGCGCAGTGAGCACCAGCAGGCCCCGCGCAAAATGATGCGTCATGGCGCGCCCCTACCGGTCTTGCTTCGGCTGCGGTGCGACAGCGTCGTTGCGGTCGCGCCATGGCCCCGGCGTCGCAGGTCGCAGGCTGGTGTAGGGCGCAATCGTCGAGCGATAGCCGACGCGCGCGAGCTTCACCGCCGGATCGGCCGGATCGGCGCCGGCCACGGGCACAGTTGCCGGCATGCAGCCGGACAATATCAACGCGGTTGCGGCCAGCAGCGGCCAATTGAATCGAAAGTGTCGTCCACGCGCCGCGGATGCGGCGGCGAACTTCGCTCCGGAAAGCGTAAGCATGAGTCATCCCTGATCTGTCGTAGAGACCACAGGTTCGCGCGCGCGGATGCGCGTGCGGCCCTGACGTCGTCGCGTCGGATCAGGCGATGGGAGGGCGGTAGTGCTGAGGCGGCGCAGCGCTGTGCAGGCTGACCACGATCTCGGGCGCGCAGGCGGAGATCGGCTGAAGCGGCTTGGCGACGCCGGGCAGGTCGGCCGGCAGGGCGCTCACGCACATCATCGCGCAGCACGGGCCAGTCTTGCCGCCATGGTGATGTTGGGCGGGCGCATCATGTGCGGCAGTCTGGTGATGCGCGTGCATGCCTGCGTGGTCATGCGACACACCGTCATGCACGTGGCCGGCCTGCATCTGGTGATGCACCGGCACGAGATCGGCGAGGAGCGCGTCGTCGAGGCACGGCGCCGGGCCGCTGCCCCAGGCGAGGGCTGCTGCCGGCGCGAGCACGCAGAACAGATAGGCGAGGGCGATGATCCGCCCCACCCTGATCCGCATCGATCGCGTCAATCGCAACAGCATTCCGCCGACAGGCTCCTCGCGCGGCAATCTTGCACACGCAGATTGCAAACTAATGGCAAAGCGCGGCTTCGCCAAGCATCTTCTTACCGCAGTGCACCGCGCATGCCCAATATCGCGGCACGTTGCTTGACCGCGCGGCGATCAGCGAACATGGTCCGGCCCGTGCACGCGCCAAATCTTCCAGGACAGAGACCGGCCTCATTCACCCCTGATTCGCGTCAGGCTTGGGTGCGGCTGTTGCTCGCGCTGCTGATCGGTTCGATCGGTGGCGTCGGCATGTGGGCGGTCGTCGTGGTGATTCCCGTCGTGCAGACCGAGTTCGCCGCCACGCGTGCTGCGGTGTCGCTGGCCTTCACACTGATGATGTTCGGTTTCGGCCTCGGCGGCGTGATCGCCGGCAAGATCACCGACAAGTTCGGCATCGTGCCGGCGATGGCGATCAGCATCGCTTTCATCGGCGTTGCCAATGTGCTGGCGGGGCTCTCGACCCAGCTCTGGCAGTTCGTCGCGGCCTATTTCCTGATCGGGCTCGGCACCTCGGCGACCTTCGCGCCGCTGATGGCAGAGGCCTCGCACTGGTTCGAGCGCTATCGCGGACTTGCCGTGACCATCGTCGCGAGCGGCAATTACGTCGCGGGCACAATGTGGCCGCCGCTCATCAGCGAGGGCATGCAGACGATCGGCTGGCGCACCACGCATATCGGCATCGCCCTCGTTTGCGTGGTCTTGATGACGATCCTGGTGCTGGTCCTGCGCGCACAGATGGGCGACGACAAGGTCCGCAATCACGCCAATGCGCGGCCGCCGCAGGTCGATCTGAAGCTTTCGACCAATACGCTGACCGCGCTGCTCTCGATCGCCAGCATCTCCTGCTGCGTCGCCATGGCGATGCCGCAGGTGCACATCGTCGCCTATTGCGGCGATCTCGGTTACGGCGTGGCGCGCGGCGCCGAGATGCTGTCGCTGATGATGGCCTGCGGCATCGTCAGCCGCATCGGCTCGGGTTACCTTGCCGACAAGATCGGCGGCATCCGCACGCTGCTGGTCGGATCGCTGGCGCAGGGCTTTGCGCTGGTGTTCTATCTGTTCTTCGACAGCCTGACTTCGCTCTATCTGATCTCCGCGATGTTCGGCCTGTTTCAGGGCGGCATCGTGCCGAGCTACGCCATCATCGTGCGCGAGGCGATGCCGGCGAGCGAGGCGGCAACCCGCGTCGGCATCGTGATCTTCGCCTCGGTGTTCGGCATGTCCTTCGGCGGTTGGGTGTCGGGCGTCATCTTCGACGCGACGGGCTCCTATGCTGCGGCGTTCGCGAACGGGGTGGCCTGGAACGCCCTCAATGTCGGCATCGTTTTGACGCTGCTGATCCGGTCGCGAATGAACGCGGTCAAGACGGGACCGGGTTTTGCGACCTAAACTTCCCGCCCCGGCTTCAGCAGCGAGCAGCCGGTGATCTTGTAGCTGCCGTCGCTCTGCTGTTCGAGCGTGTACAGCGCCTCCCAGGCTTCGCCATTGGCGTCGATGATGTGGACGTGCTGGGAGATCCAGTTGCCTTCGCTCCTGCTCTCGCCAAATTCAAAACTCTTGTGCCGGTAGACCGGCGCGTAGCCGTTTTGCACCATGGACATGAAGATATCGGGAGCGGGGAAGATTTCCCTGATCGCCGGCGCTGCGTGGGAATAGGCCGCCGCAGCGTCGTCGCGCGCAAAGGCCTGCTCCTGGGCACGGATGACGCCCTGTGCCGCAGTAACGTCGGCGGCGCATGCTGGAGCGGCACCAAGGGTAATCATAAGGGCGACGAGCAAGGCGGCGATGCGCATGACAGGCTCCGCGTTGAAATCCCGGCGACGCCAATCCTAGCACGCCCTCAGGGAAGTACGGCGCGCTATCGCTTCCGTTTCACCGCCGGCTTTGCGGGTTTGGCGGCGCGCGCCTTGGCCTTGGTGCCGGACTTGCCGGCCGGCTGCACCCGCAGCCCGTCGACGAACACGTCGAGCATGCGCAGCACCGAGGATTGCCAGCCGGGCTGGTCGTGCATGTAACACATGCCGACGAGTGCCCTGAGCAGATCCTCCGGGCTGACATCGCCGCGCATCTGGCCGGCCGCGACCGCGCGGTCGAGCAGCGAGCCGATCGCCTTGGTCAGCCGGTCCATCGAGAACGCCGCGAGTTCCGATGAGCTCTGGAACGTCAGCGCCAGCGCGGCCGACATGCCCTTTTTTGTGGCAACGAATTCGACGTTGGAGCGCAGCCAGCGCCGCAGCGCGTCGACCGGATCCTTGGCATTCTTCAATTGCTCGGCAAGCTCGCTGAGCTGCTCGACCTCGCGCCGGTACACCGCCTCGAACAAATCCTCGCGAGTCGGAAAATGCCGATAGAGCGTGCCGATGCCGACGCCGGCGCGTTTGGCGACGGCTTCCAGGCTCGCCTCGGGACCGCCCGCGTTGAACACGATTTTCGCCGCCTCGAGCACGCGCTCGCGATTGCGCACGGCGTCGGCGCGGGGCTTCCGAATCTGGTCGGTCTGGTCGTCCATGGCGGTAATGTAGATCACGAATTGGTTAGATTGAACCCTCGCAATGAACCCATGCAAGGGTGCATCGCGTTGTCTGCGCATGGGCTTTTGACGAATTCCAAATATTTTTCGGCGACCCTTGTTAAGCGGAGGGTGCCTCCGTATCTTCCTTGAGATGTTGGCCGGGTTCCGCCTGGCCAACGCATATCGACAGCGGCCACGGAGGTGGCGCGCTGGCCGATGACTCATGTCCATATCTGATCGGAGCCTTGTATGAACCACTCCATCAGCCTCACCGTGAACGGTGCGCGGCGCGACTTCGTCCTCGACGATCCGCGCGTCACGCTGCTCGATCTCCTGCGTGAGCGCCTCCATCTGACCGGAACCAAGAAGGGATGCGATCGCGGCCAGTGCGGCGCCTGCACCATTCTCGTCGACGGCAAGCGCATCAACTCCTGTCTCGCGCTCGCCATCAGTCATGATGGTGCCGACATCCTCACCATCGAAGGCGTGGCGCACGGTGACCAGCTTCATCCCGTGCAGGCAGCCTTCATCGCCCACGACGGCTTTCAGTGCGGCTTCTGCACGCCCGGCCAGATCATGAGCGCGATCGGCATGATGCAAGAGGCGCAGGCCGGCAACGATCCCGAGCGCATCCGCGAATGCATGAGCGGCAATCTCTGCCGCTGCGGCGCTTATGCCGGCATCGTCGATGCCGTGCTGGAAGCCCAGGCCGGCACGGACGAATCCAATCAGAGGCGCTCCGCATGAAACCGTTCGATTATATCAGGCCGGCCACAGTGGCCGAGGCCGTTGCGGCGGCCGCTCAGCCAGGCACTGCCTATCTCGCCGCCGGCACCAATCTGCTCGATCTGATGAAGGGCGGCGTCAGCCGGCCGGATCGCCTGGTCGATGTCACGCATCTCGATGGGCTCGATCAGATCGAGACTCTCGCTGACGGATCGTTGCGCATCGGCGCGCTGGTGAGCAACGCCGATCTCGCGCATGACGCAAACTTCGCGAGATCCTATCCGGCCGTCGCCGAGGCGCTGCTGTCCGGTGCGTCCGCGCAACTGCGCAATGCCGCGACCGTCGGCGGCAATCTGCTGCAACGGACGCGCTGCGCCTATTTCTACGACACCGCCAGCCACTGCAACAAGCGCGAGGCTGGCTCGGGCTGCGACGCCCGTGAGGGCGAGAACCGCACGCATGCCGTGCTCGGTTGGAGCGAGAGCTGCATCGCCACGCATCCGTCGGACTTCTGCGTGCCACTGGTCGCGCTTGACGCCGTCGTCGAGATCGAGGGCAGGAACGGCCGCCGCGAGATCGCGCTCGACGCGCTGCATCGCCTGCCGGGCCATACGCCCGAGCGTGAATCGGCGCTCGAACCCGGCGACCTCATCGTCGCGGTGCGCCTGCCGCCCGCGGCGCGCGGCTTCGCCACGCATGCGCGCTACCTCAAGGTTCGCGAGCGCACGTCTTACGCGTTCGCCGTGGTCTCGGCCGCGGCGGCGTTGCGGATCGAGAACGGCAAGATCGCGGAGGCGCGGCTGGCGCTCGGCGGCGTCGCCGCAAAGCCCTGGCGCGCTCTTGCCGCGGAAGACGTGCTCAAGGGCGTTACGCCCACGGCAGATGCCTTCCAGGAAGCGGCCTGGCGCGCGCTTACCGACGCAAAGCCGTCCGGCGACAACGCCTTCAAGATCGAGCTCGCACGCCGCATCGTCGTGCGCGCGCTGACCCTTGCCGCTGCCGGTACGCCCGCGCGTATTCCCGCGCTGCCGGCCTCTCCCTTTGCCTCGACGTCCGGAGCCATCCATGCCTGAGCTTAATCTATCCAGCTCGCCCGCCCATCTGCGCCACGGCTCGAACATCGGCCAGCCCCTGACCCGGCGCGACGGCGTCCTCAAGGTCAAGGGGCAGGCGACCTATGCCGCCGACAACCATCCGCCCGGCATGCTGTTTGCCGTGATGGCCGTCTCCAGCATCGCGCGTGGCCGCGTCACCTCGCTCGATGTCGCCGCCGCAAAACGCCATCCCGGCGTCGTCGACGTCATGACGCCGGACCACAAGCCGCAGCTCGCAATCGATCCGGAGATCAAGACCAATCCGTTCGTGTTCCGGATGGAGGTCCTGCAAAGCGACGAGGTCCGCTACGCCAACCAGCCCATCGCCGTCGTGATCGCCGAGACGCTGGAGGCGGCGACGGAAGGCGCGGTGCTGCTGGCGCCGCGCTACGAGACGCTGCCTGCGCTGGTCGGTCTCGACGCCGGCGAGAGTTTCGTGCCGCCGGTCGTCGGCGTCGGCAACCCCACCGAAAATCACCTCGGCGATGTCGAGGCCGGCCTTGCCGCGGCCGAGAAGCAGATCGACGCGATTTACGAAACGCCGCCGCAGTATCACAACGCGATGGAGCCGCATGCGATTGTGGCCGCATGGAATGGCGACAGTCTGCAGATCGACATGCCCACGCAAGGCCTGATGCTGTCGCTTGCGCGCGTGGCAGAGTTGTTCGGCATCGCGCATGACAAGATCCACATCCGCAGCCCGTTCCTCGGCGGTGGCTTTGGCTCGAAGGGGCTGATGGCTGGTCCGCCGGTCCTCGGCATCATGGCGGCAAAGCTGGTCGGCAAGCCGGTCAAGCTGGTGCTGCGCCGTGAGCAGATGTACGGCCCGGTCGGTCACCGTGCACCGACGCGTCAGCGGCTGCGCATTGGCACGGACGGCGAAGGGCGCCTGACCGCGCTCGATCATCACGCCAGAACCGTGTCGAGCACGTTTGACGATTTCTACGAGCCCGCGGCGGATGCCTCGCATACACTCTATGCGAGCCCGTCAATCCGCACCTCGCATGACGCCGTGCGCGTCAACACCGGCACGCCGCTGTTCATGCGCGCGCCCGGCGAGGCCACCGGCTCGATCGCGCTCGAAAGCGCGATCGACGAAATGGCCTGGGCCTGCGGCATCGATCCGCTGGCTTTCCGCCTGAAGAACTACGCCGAGGTCGAGCCGATCACGGGAAAACCGTTCTCCTCGAAGGCGCTGCGTGCCTGTTACGAGCAGGGCGCGGCACGCTTCGGCTGGTCGAAGCGCTCGCTCCAGCCGCGGCAGATGCGCGACGATGCTGGCCTTCTCGTCGGCTGGGGCATGGGCACTGCGACCTTCCCCGCGCTGATGTTCCAGGCCGAGGCACGCGCAGTGCTCCGCCGCGACGGTAGCGGCGCGATGGAGATCGGCGCGCATGACATGGGGCAGGGCGCCTGGACGGCGCTCGCCCAGATCGCGGCCGACGAACTCGGGCTCGACATCGACCGTGTCGAGTTCAAAGCGGGCAGCTCAGACCTGCCCGACGCGGGCATCGCCGGCGGCTCGGCGCACACCGCGACCGCGGGTGCTGCGATCCACAGTGCCGGTGCGGCGGTGGTCGCAAAACTCGCCGATCTCGCCACCAACGACGAGCGCTCGCCGTTGTTCGGTGCCGGCAATGCCGGCGTGATCGCACGCGATGGCCGGCTGATCCGGCGCGATGACGAGACCCGCGGCGAGAGCTACGTCGAGATCCTCGCGCGCGCTGGCGTTGCCGAGGTCGAGGCGCGCGGCACCGGCGCGCCAAATCCTGCGGCGATGGAAGAGTATGCGATGCATGCCCACGGCGCGGTGTTCGCGGAGGTGAAGGTCGATCCCGAGCTCGGCCAGGTCCGGGTCAGCCGCATGGTCGGCGCCTTCGCTGCGGGGCGCATCGTCAATCCGCATCTGGTGAAGAGCCAGCTGTTCGGCGGCATGATCTGGGGCATGTCCTTCGCGCTGCATGAGGAAGCCATCACCGACCGCCGCAGCGGCCGGATCATGAATGCCAATCTCGGCGAGTACCACATCCCGGTGAATGCCGACGTGCCGCCGCTCGACGTGATCACGGTCGAGGAGCACGATCCGCATGTGAATGCGCTCGGCATCAAGGGCGTCGGGGAGATCGGTATCACCGGCAGCGCCGGCGCGGTCGCCAATGCCGTCTGGCACGCGACAGGCGTGCGGGTGCGTCGTTTCCCGATCAAGATCGAGGAGTTGTTGACGCAGCGTTGAGGCAAAAAGGCGGGACGAGATCTTCTCGTTCCGCCGCGTCCTGCTAATGCAGTTTCTTGCGGAGCGCCTTCAGCGCTTCTCGCTGCGTCTCGATGTAGTCGGCAATAGCCTTGCGCAGCTCCTGCGAATGGAGCTTGTCGGTGTCGCGCTGCACTTCATCGAGCGCAGCCTCTGCATTGGCGAGCGTGATCTTCATCTTCGAGCCCAGTTATGAAGCGGCGCCGGAATGTCTCTCGGCTTGGGTTCGCAACATATAGAGGGTCGACGCGCGGAGATTGAGATGCCTCAAGATCCGTAAGATACCGGGGCACTCCGTAAGATTCCGGATAATGTCGATGCGCCTCAAAACGTCGGCGGCGTGCAGGCCGAGATCACTTCGCAGGGCTTGCCGCCGACGCAGCGGAAGCGATGCGGGCGACGGCTCTCGAAGTAGTAGGCATCGCCGGGATTGAGGATGCGGCGCTCGTCCTCGACGGTGACTTCGAGCTTGCCCGAGATCACGATGCCGCCTTCCTCGCCGTCATGGACGAGGTGAACGCGCCCGGTGTCGCTGCCGGGCTCGTAGCGCTCCTTCAGAATTTGCAGGCTGCGGCCGAACAGATTGTCGCCGATCTGGCGATACGAGATCGGCTTCTTGCCGACCTCGGTCAGCTCCTCGGCGCGGTAGAAAATCTTGCGCCGGCTCTCCGGCTCCAGCGCGAAGAACTCGGCAAGCCCCATGGGGATGCCGTCGAGGATGCGCTTGAGCGCGCCGACCGACGGATTCATCTGGTTGGATTCGATCAGCGAGATCGTCGAATTGGTGACCCCGGCGCGCTTGGCGAGCTCGCGCTGCGACAGCTTGTGGTGCGCCCGGATGAATCGCAGCCGTCCACCGATGTCGACGCTCATGCCCCTGGTCCCTGTTGCAGGTGTTGCGGATCGCGCAAATATGGACCGGCAGCCCCAGTGAAATCAATGGCTTGCAGGTGACCAGAAAAGGACTTGTTGCGCTTCCGAAGCCGTGCCTCTGCTATCCGGTCAGCAAAGGAGCGTGGCCCGTGACCCTTCATCAGATTCCGAACACTATCAAGACCGACTCGTTCTGGATGCCGTTCACGGCCAACCGTCAGTTCAAGAAGGCGCCGCGCCTGTTCTCCTCGGCCGAGGGCATGCACTACACCACCGTCGACGGCCGCAAGGTGATCGACGGCTCCGCCGGCCTCTGGTGCGTCAATGCCGGTCACGGCCGCAAGCAGATCGCCGCGGCGGTCGAGCGCCAGCTGATGACGCTGGACTTCGCGCCGTCGTTCCAGATGGGCCATCCGCTGGCATTCGACTTCGCCGAGCGTCTCGCCGAGATCGCGCCGAAGGGCCTCGACCGCATCTTCTTCACCAACTCCGGCTCCGAGTCGGTCGACACTGCGCTGAAGATCGCGCTCGCCTATCACCGCGCCAACGGCCAGGCGAGCCGCACCCGTTTGATCGGCCGCGAGCGCGGCTATCACGGCGTCGGCTTCGGCGGCATGTCGGTCGGCGGCATGGTCGCCAATCGCCGCGCCTTCGCCACCCACCTTCCGGGCGTCGACCACATCCGCCACACCCACGATCTCACCCGCAACGCCTTCGCCAAGGATCAGCCTGAGCATGGCGCCGAGCTCGCCGACGATCTCGAGCGTCTGGTCGGCCTGCATGGCGCCGAGACGATCGCCGCCGTCATCGTCGAGCCGGTGCCGGGCTCGACCGCGGTGCTGCCGCCGCCGAAGGGCTATCTCAAGCGCCTGCGCGAGATCTGCGACAAGCACGGCATTCTCCTCATCTTCGACGAGGTCATCACCGGCTTCGGCCGCCTCGGCACGCCGTTCGCCGCCGACTTCTTCGGCGTTACGCCGGACCTGATGACGACGGCCAAGGGCATCACCAACGGCACCATTCCCTGCGGCGCGGTGTTCGCGAGCCGCAAGGTTCACGACGGCCTGATGGTCGGCCCGGAGAACCAGATGGAGCTGTTCCACGGCTACACCTATTCGGCGCATCCGACGGCCTGCGCCGCCGGCATCGCGACGCTCGACATCTACAAGGACGAGGGCCTGCTGACGCGCGGTGCGTCGATCGCCGGGTACTGGGGCGATGCGCTGCATTCGCTGAAGGGCCTGCCGAACGTCGTCGACATCCGCAATTGCGGCCTGATGGGCGCGGTCGAGCTGTCGCCGCGTGACGGTGCGGTCGGCGCGCGTGGTTACGACGTCATGGTCGATTGCTTCAATCGCGGTCTGTACTTCCGCATGAGCGGCGACTCCTTCGCGCTGTCGCCCCCGCTCATCGTCGAGAAGAGCCATATCGACGATATGGTCTCGATCCTCGGCGACGCCATCAAGCGGGTGGCCTGATAATTGCTCTCGCCGTTGCGGAGTTTGTTCTTGCAGCGGCGAGCGTGATGCCGCGGGAGTTTGACGAAGCGTGAAAGTTCTGATCCTCGGCAGCGGTGTCATCGGTGTCACCTCTGCCTACTACCTTGCGCGTGCCGGACATGAGGTGACGGTCGTCGACCGTCAGCCCGAGCCGGCGCTGGAGACCTCTTTCGCCAACGCGGGCGAGGTGTCACCCGGCTATTCGTCGCCCTGGGCCGGCCCCGGGGTGCCGGTGAAGGCGATCAAATGGCTGCTGATGAAGCATGGCCCGCTGGTGATCCGGCCGAAGCTCGACCCTGTGATGTGGGTCTGGCTGTCCAAGATGCTGCGCAACTGCACCAGCGCGCGTTACGCGGTCAACAAGAGCCGGATGATCCCGATCGCGGAATACAGCCGCGATTGCCTGCGCGACCTGCGCCGCGACATCGGCATCCAGTATGACGAGCGTTCACAGGGCACGCTGCAGCTGTTCCGTCACCAGGCGCAGCTCGATGGCACCGGTGAGGACATCGCCGTGCTCAAGCAGTATGGCGTTCCTTTCGAGGTGTTGAGCCGGGAGGGCTGCATCGCGGTCGAGCCGGCGCTCGCCGCCGTGAAGGAGAAGTTCGCCGGCGGGCTTCGCTTGCCGCAGGACGAGACCGGCGACTGCCACATGTTCACGCAGGCGCTGGCCAAGCATGCCGAAGCGCTCGGCGTTCGCTTCATGTTCAACACCGGCATCGACCGCATCGTCACGGATGGCGCGCGCGTCAGTGGTGTCGTGACCAGTGCGGGCACGTTGCAGGCCGATGCCTACGTTCTCGCGCTCGGAAGCTGGTCGTCGCGGCTCGTTGCACCGCTCGGCATCTCATTGCCGGTCTATCCGGTGAAGGGCTATTCGATCACGGTGCCGATCAAGGACGCCTCCGGCGCGCCTGAATCGACCGTGATGGACGAGAGCTACAAGGTCGCGATCACCCGCCTCGGCAATCGCATCCGCGTCGGCGGCACTGCCGAGATCTCCGGCTATTCGAGCCAGCTCTACGACGCCCGCCGCGCCACGCTCGATCATTCGCTGACCGATCTGTTCCCGCGCGGCGGCGATCTCTCCAAGGCGACGTTCTGGAGCGGCCTGCGTCCGATGACGCCGGACGGCCCGCCGGTGATCGGCCCGACGCAATACGGCAACCTCCACCTCAACACCGGCCATGGCACGCTCGGCTGGACCATGTCCTGCGGCTCCGGCCGCGTGCTCGCGGACATGCTGTCGGGCAGGAAGCCGGAGGTCGATGTGAGTGCGCTGACGGTGGACCGGTACAAGTATCGGTTCGGCTAAGACTCCATCCGCCCGTCATTGCGAGGAGCGAAGCGACGAAGCAATCCAGAGTGCCTCCGCGGAGAAAGTCTGGATTGCTTCGCTTCGCTCGCAATGACGATGTGGAGACGTCGCGGCTTTTCTTACTTTCGCCGTGCGCGGTGGAAGGTGAGCACGGGCTTACCCCGCGCCCGTCACGCAATTCACCCACAGCACCACAGCCTTCGCATCATTGGCCGGATTGGAAAACCGGTGCGGCCTTCGGCTAGCGAACCGAAAACTGTCGCCCGTCTTCAGCGACCACGTCTCGTTGTCCACCGTCAGCATCATCTCGCCTTCGAGCACGAGGCCGGCTTCCTCGCCGTCATGGGTATAGAGTTCGTCGCCCGCGGAGCCGCCGGGATCGATATGCACCAGGAACAGGTTGAGCCGGTTGTCGCTGCTCGCAGCGCTCAGCAATTGCTTCGAAATTCCGCTGCGCCAGAGTTTCAGTTCCGGCCGCTGAAGCCCGCGCGTCACCACCTGGTCGGAGGCACCGTCGGGACTTGGGCTCGCACCGAACAAAGCGGCCATGCCGACGCCGAGCACGTCGGAGAGCGTTGCCAGCACGCGCAGCGATGGCGACGACAGGCCGCGCTCGATCTGGCTGAGGAAGCCGATCGACAGGTCGGTGCGCGCCGCGACGGTTTCGAGCGAGAATTGTCTGACACGCCTAAGATCGCGGATACGGCGGCCGACCGCGACATCCATCGCGGGCTCGGTCGGCTTGGCCTTGACCGGCACCTTCCTGGCCTTCACCGTCCTCGCCGGCTTTGCGGCGGCCGGTTTGCGCATTCTTTTGCCACCGCTCACGTCAAACCGCTTCCTTCATGTGCATGAAAACCGCTTGCATCGCCCGCGAAAGTGTGACCAAATTTTCATATTGGTGAAAATAGGCCGAAACGGCTTGGCCCGCAACGTCTGATCACGACATGCGCGAGCGCCGACATCGGCCAAGCCCAAAGGGGGATGCGATGAAGCGTTTTGGTCTGGCCGTGGTCGCGGCGCTCGCGATTGCAGCGGTGATGCCGGCTTCGGCGCAGCAGGTGCTGAAGGTCGGCTCGACGCCGACAGGCATTCCCTTCACCTTCCTCGACACCAAGACCAACACGATCCAGGGCATCATGGTCGATCTCGTCACCGAGATCGGCAAGGACGCCGGCCTCAGCGTGCAGATCGAGCCGATGGCGTTCTCGGCGCTGATCCCGTCGCTGACATCGGGCAAGATCGACATGATTGCGGCTGCGATGTTCATCACCGCGCCGCGCAAGGAGGTCGTCGACTTCTCCGATCCGATCTACACCTACGGCGAAGGCCTGGTGGTCCCGAAGAGCGACACCAAGGCCTATACCACGCAGGAAGACCTGAAGGGCGAGACGGTCGGCGCCCAGGTCGGCACCGCCTTCGTCGATGCGCTGAAGAAGTCCGGCCTGTTCGCCGACGTCAAGGCCTACGACACCATCCCGGACATCCTGCGCGACGTGAACACCGGTCGGCTCAAGGCCGGCTACGCCGACTATCCGATCCTCGCCTACAATCTGAAGCAGGGTGGTTTCCCCGAGGTGCGTCTCGTCGACGGCTACAAGCCCGTCACCGTCGGCTCGGTCGGCATCGGCGTCCGCAAGGGCGAGGCCGCGCTGCTCGGCAAGATCAACGCCTCGCTTGCGAAGCTGAAGGCCAACGGCACCATCGACAAGATCCTCGAGAAATGGGGTCAGAAGGCGCAGGGTTGATTGACAGAGGCTGGCAAGGCTGTCCGATGAAAGGTTTCTGGCACGACGCCGTCGAGTTCTTCCCGATCCTGATGAGCGGCGTCGCGCTGACGATCATCGTCACCATCGGCTCGCTGCTGCTCTCGACCGTGCTGGGCCTGATCTGGGCGATGATGCGGGTCTCCGGCATCAAGGTGCTGTCGATGCTCAGCGCCAGCCTGATCAACGTGATCCGCGGCATCCCGATCATCGTGCTGTTGTTCTACCTCTATTTCGTGATGCCGGATCTCGGTGTCACGCTGTCGGCCTTGCAGGCCGCGATCCTCGGGCTCGGCATCGCCTATTCGGCCTACCAGGCAGAGAATTTCCGCGCGGGCATCGAGGCGATCGACAAGGGCCAGATCGAGGCGGCGCAGTCGATCGGCATGGGTTGGTGGCTCACCATGCGCCGCGTGGTGCTGCCGCAGGCGGTGCGCATCGTGCTGCCGCCCTACGGCAACGTCATGATCATGATGCTGAAGGACTCGTCGCAAGCCTCGACCATCACGGTCGCCGAGCTAGCGTTGCAAGGCAAGCTGATCGCGTCATCCACCTTCAAGAACACCAACGTGTTCACGCTTGTGGCGCTGATGTACCTCACCATGAGCATTCCGCTGATCCTGCTGGTCCGTCACTTCGAGAAGCGGGCGGGCAAGAAATGATCGAGCTCACCGACGTCCACAAGAGCTTTGGCCAGAACGAGGTGCTCAAGGGCATCACGGCCTCCGTCCAGAAGGGCGAGGTGGTCTGCATCATTGGCCCCTCGGGCTCCGGCAAGTCGACGATCCTGCGCTGTATCAACGGGCTGGAAAGCTACGACCGCGGCGAGATCAACGTCGAGGGACTGAAGGTCGATCGCGATGCGCCCTCCATCGTGAAGGTCCGCACCCAGGTCTCGATGGTGTTCCAGCGCTTCAACCTGTTCCCGCATCGTACCGTGCTGGAGAACGTCGTCGAAGGCCCGCTCTTTGTAAAGAAGGAGCCGCGTGCGCAGGTGCTCGAGCGTGGCCGCGCGCTGCTCGCCCAGGTAGGCCTTGCCGAGAAGGCCGATGCGCATCCGCCGCAGCTCTCCGGCGGCCAGCAGCAGCGCGTCGCCATCGCGCGCGCACTCGCGATGCAGCCAAAGGCGATCCTGTTCGACGAGCCGACCTCGGCGCTCGATCCCGAACTGGTCGGTGACGTGCTCGGCGTGATGCGCAAGCTCGCCGATGACGGCATGACCATGGTCGTCGTCACCCACGAGATGGGCTTTGCCCGCGACGTCGCCGACCGCGTGCTGTTCATCGACGGCGGCGTCATCGTCGAGCAGGGCGCGGCGAAGGCCGTCCTCAATCAACCCCAGCATCCGCGCACGCAGGACTTTTTGCGCCGGGTGCTGCATCCGCTCTGATCGGTCCTCGTCATGACTATGCGCCTGCCTCTGCCGCCCTCGCTCTATGCCGACACCGCCGTCGCGCCGGTTGCCACGCCGCCGCTCGATGTCGACAAGACCGTCTCCGTTGCTATCGTCGGCGGCGGCTACACCGGGCTGTCCACGGCTTTGCATCTGGCGGAGCAAGGTGTCGAGGCTCTGGTGCTCGAGGCGCAGGAGCCGGGCTGGGGCGCGTCGGGTAATAATGGCGGCCACACCAATCCCGGCCTGAAGCACGACCCCGATCAGATCGAGGCCGATTTCGGCGCCGAGCTCGGCCGCCGCATGATCGACTTCTCATACGGCACGACCAATTTCACGCACGACCTGATCCTTCGCTACCAGATCCCTTGCGAAGCGCGGCAGAATGGCACGCTGCGCGCGGCCTACAACGAGGCCAGCGCCGCCGCGATCGAGAAGACGGCGCAGCAATGCATCCGCCGCGGCATGCCGGTGAAGTATCTGAACCGCGAGCAGTTGCGCGAGATGACCGGCACCGACCGTTACATCGGCGCCATGCTGGACTCGCGCGGCGGCGATCTGCATCCTCTCAGCTACGCCCGTGGCCTCGCGCGCGCTGCGATCTCCGCGGGCGCGAAGGTCCATGGCGAAACGCCGGCGCTGTCGCTCCGTCGCGACGGCGCGCGCTGGCGCATCGAGACGCCGCGCGCAGTGGCGCATGCCGACAAGGTCCTGCTCGCCACCAACGGCTTCACCGATGATCTCTGGCCGGCGCTTCGCCGTACCATCGTGCCGGTATTCTCCTCGATCGCCGCCACCGCGCCGCTGTCCGACGCGGTCGCCCGTTCGATCATGCCGACAAGGCCGGTGCTCTACGAGAGCGGCCACATCACGGTCTATTACCGGATCGATCAGCACAACCGCCTCTTGATGGGCGGTCGCGGCCCGATGCGCTGGATCAAGTCGCCCAACGACGTCGCCTATCTCATGCGTTATGCCGAGCGGCTATGGCCGCAGCTCAAGGGCGCCGCCTGGACGCATGGCTGGAACAGCCGGCTCGCCATCACCAAGGATCATTATCCGCATGTGCACGAGCCGGCGGAAAACATCCTGATCTCGCTCGGCTGCAACGGCCGCGGCGTCGCGCTCTCGACCGCGATGGGCGCGCAGCTCGCGCGCCGGCTGATCGGCGGTGCCAAGGCCGAGATCGACATGCCCGTCACAGGCATCAAGCCGATCCCGATGCACGCGTTCTGGCCCTTGGGGGTTACGACTGCTGTGATCGCGGGCCGGGTGCGGGATCGGCTGGGCGTTTGAAGAAGAAGGCGCCGCCCCGTCAGGAGCGACGCCTTGCATGACTTGCAGATAGGGCGTCAGCAGCGGCCCTGTTTCCACAGGCCGGGCGGGCAGCCCCTGCCGCGCCAGCCGACCTTGCGCCCGTGATGCCATCCGGGAGGAGTGGCATGGCGATGTCCATGGTATCCGCCATGATGGCCGTGACCGTGACCGTGGCCATGGCCGTGACCATGACCGTGGCCGCCCCTGGCGATTGCGGCGTTTGGCATGGTGAAGCCGGCCGCGATGATCAGTGTTGCGGCGAGCGCAAGTTTCTTCATCCGAAATCTCTCCTGTTAGGCACGCATCTGTCCGTTCGACGAACGAACATCGATCGCGGTGTCGCGTGCAAATGCGGAGGAGTCGTGACGCTCAGGATTCGGCGACAGCGTCGGCCCAGGGCTGGAAGATCTCGACCGCGCCCGAATTCGTATCGCCCTCGCGCATCACCACGCTGGGGCAGGCGAACTTCTGCGGCACGGCCTGCACGTGCGTCTCTTCATAATCGAAGCGTGCGGTAAGTGTCTTGCGCACGTCCGCGGGCAGTCTGATGTCGCCGATCACGACCGCGCCTTCGCTGGCGTCGATCCGCGGCTGGTGGATGGCCGTGTCGAGGTCCATGCCGAAATCCATCGCAAAGGACACGAGCTGCATCACGGACGGCAGGATGCGGCGGCCGCCGGAGGCTCCGACCGCGAGACGCTTGCCGTCCTTCGTTTCGGCGATGACGGGCGTGTAGTTGCAGAGGCAGCGCTTGCCGGGAGCGAGCGAGTTGGTGGTGCCCGGCGTCGGGTCGAACCACATGATGCCGTTGTTCATGGCGATGCCGGTGTGCGGCGTCGCGTATTTCGAGCCGAAGGACGAGAGCAGCGTTTGCGTGACCGCTGCGATGTTGCCGTGGCGGTCGACCACGGAGAAATGCGTTGTGCAGGCGGGCGCCAGATATTCGGCGCCGAGCGATCGCTTGCCGTCGGCATCGCCCATGTCCTTGAGCCGCTCGCGGAAGGCTGCTTGCAGCGCCACCGCATATTCGCTGTAGGTGGTCGCATCGGGTGCGCTTCCCGGCTTCAGACTCTGCTGCAACAGGCGCAGCGCATGCGCCATTGTCGGTCCGGCCGTGAGCTCCGGCGTCGCATACACCTTGCCGTCACGATAGGGGATCGCCAGCGGCTCGCGCAGATGGGCGCGAAACGCGGCGAGATCCTCCACCGACAGCGAGCCGCCGTCGGCCTTGATGTCGGATGCGATGCTTTTGGCGAGATCGCCCTGGTAGAAATCGCGGGGGCCAGCCTCGGCGAGGTGCGACAACGTCGCCTTCAACGTAGCCAGCGGCAGCCGCGTCTCGGACTTGATGCCCCACGGCGCGCTCGGCGGCAGGCCATCCTTCAGGAAGGTGGCCGCGCTCGCGGGATAGCGCCTGAGATCGGCTGCCGATGCCGCGATCGTCAGCGTGGTCCACCAATCGACCAGCAGGCCTTCGCCGGCGAGCGCGGCGGCCGGCGCGACCAGATCCTTCCACGGCATCTTGGCGTAGCGGCGATGTGCCTCCTCCATGCCGGCGACGACGCCGGGCACGGCGACCGAGCCGGGGCCGTGGATGTTGCGATCGTCCTTCACCCGCGGCCACGGAAACAGATCGGAGGCCGCCCCTTCGCCGCTGAGCGGATAGTCGGTGGTGCGCAGGCTCTGCGGCGCGCACATGCCGTAGTCGATCACCTCGGTTCGATTTTCCTTGGCGCGGTAGAGCACCATGGCGCCGCCGCCGCCGATGCCGCTGTTCCAGGGCTCCAGCACGTTCAGTGCGAAGGTGGTCGCGACGATCGCGTCCACGCAGTCGCCCCCTGCCGCCAGTACCTGCGCCCCCACTTCGGCCGCCCGCCGCGATTGCGAGGCGACGATGCCGCCCTTGGATGTGACGGCGGGTTTGCGGACGGCTTGGGCGAGGCTGAACTGATGAGGCATGATGTCGTCTTGATCTCTGGATTCGGTTGTTCTGGCTTCGTTGCGCTGACGCGGAAGCTGCAGCATTGGCGGGGCGCGCGAAGGATGGCACATTGCCGCCAACGAGAAAATCCAAAGGGAGACGCGGCATGGCAGGTGTGAAACAGGCGCGGGATGGCGCCGTCGGAATTCTGACCCTCGACGAGCCGGCGAGTCTGAACGCGATGACGCCGGACCTGCTCGGCGCGCTCGCCGCCGCCGTCGCCGAGATGACTGGCGATGAGGACGTCCGCGCCCTGGTCCTCACCGGCGCGGGACGCGGTTTTTGCTCAGGACAGAATTTGAAGGCATCGGAAGCGCTGGGCGAGGACATCGCCGCCGGCGTGATGCGCTTCTACTGGCCCGCGTTCAAGGCGTTGCGCGAATGCCGCGTGCCTGTCGTGGTCGCCGTCAACGGCGTCGCGGCCGGCGGCGGCTTCAGCCTTGCGATGGCCGGCGACATGATTGTTGCGGCGCGGTCGGCGAGCTTCATCCAGGTGTTCAGCCGCATCGCCCTGGTGCCCGATCTCGGTTCGACCTGGCTGCTGCCGCGGCTGGTCGGCCGGCAGCGCGCGCTCGAGCTGATGTTGCTGAACGAGCCCCTGACGGCCGAACGCGCGCAGGAGATCGGCCTGGTGCGGCAGGTCGTCGACGATGCGAAGCTGATGGACGAGGCGCTGGCCCTGGCGCGCCGTCTGGCGGACGGCCCGACGCGCGCTTTGGTCGCAACGCGTGCGCTTGTCGAGGAGAGCGAGCATGCGGCTTACGAGGCGCAGTTCCGCCGCGAGATCGAGGTTCAGGCCACGATCCGCAAGAGCGCCGACGCCATCGAAGGCCGCACCGCCTTCGTCGAGAAGCGCAAGGCGAAGTTTACGGGGAGGTAGGGGAGCAGCCGCGGACTGCGCTCAGAGCCTGCGATCCAGCCGGCTGGCCTGATATTTGGCGTGCCATTTCGGGCCAGGCCCGCGCATGTAGTGAAGCTCGGGGCGGTAGGGGTTGCCTGCGATCCGCACCAGCTTCTGCCACTTGGTGGCGACGAAGTTGAGGGGCTGGCAGAGCAGGGTTAATGAAGCGAACAGCACGGCATCACCTCAATGCGGCTTGCCGAGCATGGCGGTGAAGGGAAGGTCGAAGATCTCCTCGCCGTCGGAGCCGCTGACATGGATCACCCAGTCGCGCCAGTCTTCGGCACCCGGGGTGTAGATCATCGAGTGCATGATCTGGGTCGCACGGTCACGCGCCTCGGTCAGGCTGGCCACCGCGGTGCCGCTGCGATCGATCAGCGTGCCTTCGGTGTTGGAGCAGTGGAAATAGACCTGGACCATATGCGTCTCCTGTCGGGAGCGACTGGGATGGCAAATCGATACCACCCGAGGCCTTTGCGAAACATTCGGGGCGAGCCCGGTAAGGGAATCTACGGAGATTGGTCGCTGCGAAGGCCCGAGCGGGTTTGATCACAGGGGGGTGATGATCAACTGGACGGCGTTCCCATGGCATGGAACAACTTTGGACCGAAAGTCCGGGGGACCGCCGTGAACCAGCTCACATTCTGGCATGAACGCCGAAGCTTGTTTGCGGCGATCGTCGCCGGAGCGCTGTTCGGTCTTGCCCCGGGAGCCTCCTCCGAGCCGGTGAGGAAAAGCGGCTACGCGATCGGCACGGAAACCTGTGGCAGCGGCGATCCCGCCTTTCCCAGAATCCAGATCGACATGAAGGCGGGATTCTGCGCCGGTCTCGTCGCCAGCGAAGAGGATCGCCTGAAATTTCCGCGCTCGATCATCCAGGTGCCAGGCTGTGACCTGTTCGTGGTCGCCGACATGGGCGGCTGGGGCCACACCGATGGACGGCTGCTGCTGCTCGATCCGCATGCGCCCCAGGGGCAGCGGTTCAAGGAGCTGCTGACAGCGATCGAATATCCGTTCGGCCTCGTGGTTGGCCCGGACAAGAAGCTGTACGCCTCGACCGCGGAGACGATCTTCCGGTTCGATCCGCTCGCCGACAATCCCCGCAGCACGGTCGAGACCATCATCCGGCACATGCCCGGCCGCCGGATCACATTGCCCGACGGCACCAGGCTCGACGAGAGCGCGCATCCGCTCAAGCAGTTCGTCTTTGACAGGAACGGGCGGCTGTTCGTCAATGTCGGCTCGCACAGCGACGACTGCATCACGTCGGCGCCGATCACAAGGCCATGCGCGTCGGCCGAGGGAGCGTCCGCGATGGCCTCGATCTGGCTGTTCACACCGCCCGCAGGCGGGACCTTCCCGGCGCTGAAGCCGGCCGATCCCGATCCACCGCACACCGTCTATGCGCGCGGCCTGCGCAATTCGATGGCGCTGGCGCTGCATCCGAATTTTCCCGATGCCGGCTACGCCTTCCTGCAGGGCGAGAASGGCCGCGACCTGCCCGACATCTTCAAGCCGAACGAGGAGATCAACGCGATCGAGCAGGGCAGGCATTATGGCTGGCCCTATTGCTACGACCTCTCGACGCCGAGCCCCGAATTCAAGCTCGTGCTGCAATCCGGGGTCTACAAGTCGCTCTGCACGGCCAATGCGCTCTACAAGGCACCGTTCTCGCTGATGCCGCCGCACGGCGCGCCGCTCGCGATGCTCTATTATCACGGCGCGAAATTCCCGGAGCTGGAAGGCAAGCTGCTGGTCGGCCTGCACGGCTATCGTCCGACCGGCAGCCGCGTCCTCGTCTATGACGTCGACGACCATGGCTTCCCGAAGCCCGCCCCGGCGCCGGTGCGCTACCACGTCAGTTGCGCGGCAGATCCGACCCACAGCTTTCAGACCGACGCCGGAGAAGTCGCCGCCGCGCCATTCGACGAACTGATCGCAGGCTGGCACCGCGTCAACGGCGCGCGGCCGCAGGGCGCGCCCGTCGGCATGACGGTCGCAGAGGACGGCGCAATCTGGCTGGTCGAGGACAAGAACCAGACGGTAATCCGCATCGATCGCGCTGCTGGCGATCCGCCGCCATTGCCTTGCGACATGCGCAGCCAGGCGATGATCGACCAGCTCGCGGCCTTCGTCGCCAAAGACGCGCAGAACAGTGTCCGGCTCACCACGCTGCGTAAGGGGCTCGTCGAAAAGCACTGCGTCGGCTGCCACTCGGATTTCGGCCTGAAGGCAGGGCAATCGGATGCGGAAAAGGACGCGACGGTGCTGCGCTTCATGCTGTCGCAGGACGGCTGGATCTATCCGGGCGATCCAGGCTCCGGCAAGCTGCGCACGCGGCTGCGCGGCATCGGCGCCGAGAAGCTGATGCCGCCGGGCGGCGAAAGCCTGCCCAAGTCAGAGCCTGGCTACACGCGGCTGCTCGATACCGCGGACCTGCTGGTTGCGAAAATGGTTCCGGGCACGCGGATACGGATCAAGTCCGGCCCGCCGCAGCGCAAGTTCTTTGGCAAGACCAACAAGGAATGCGGCGAAATACCGGCCGGCAAGGTCGTTGTCGTGACACAAAGGAGCGCTGTAGACAAAGCCGGCTTCAGCCGATTCTTCCGGCCTGCCGATCCCTATTTGAATGGCGAGTGCAGCGACGACGATGGCTATTACATCCGGCAGGAATTTCTGGTGCCTGTGCAGTAGCGTCCTTCTCGTCATCGCCGCATCGCCGGCCCATGCGGAAACAAAGCTGTTCGAAAGCGTGCAGGTGACGCCCCCGGGCGAATACACCTTCGGCATCGAAGGGCCGGCGGCCGATCTCGACGGCAATCTTTTCGTGGTCAACTTCGGCAAGCCCGGCACCATCGGCAAGCTGCCGGCGGGCGGCGCGGCTTCGGAGCAATTCACGGCACTGCCCGCGGGCAGCGTCGGCAATGCCATCCGCTTTGCGCGTGACGGCACCATGTTCATCGCCGACTACAAGAAGCACAACATCTTCGCGATCCCGAAGGGCGCGAGCGAGCCCGTCGTCTGGTTTCATTCCGACGAGATGAACCAACCCAACGACATCACGGTCGCGCGCGACGGCACGATCTATGCGAGCGATCCGAACTGGAAGGGCAGGGAAGGCCACATCTGGCGGATCGCCAAATCCGCGGACGGCACGGTGCAGGGGCAGGTGATGTCGGCGCCGCGCGCGATGGGCACCACCAACGGCATCGACCTCAGCCCTGACGGCAAGACGCTCTATGTCGGGGAATCCAGCAGCGGCGAAATCTGGTCCTACACCGTCCGCAGCAACGAGCTCACCGGCGCAAAACTCGTCAAAGCCTTTCAGCCCGACACCGTCGACGGGCTGCGCACCGACGTCGCCGGCCGTCTCTATGTCGCGCGCATCCTCAAGGGCACCATCGCGCTGATGAAGCCCAATGGTGCGGTCGAACGCGAGATCGCGCTGAAGGGCAAGGAGCCGACCAATCTCGCCTTCGGCGGCAGCGACGGCAAGACCGTCTTCGTCACCCAGCGTCAGGGCGGCTTCGTCGAGTCCTTCCGCACCGACCAGCAGGGCCGCGAGCACTGCCTCCAGCGCGGGCGCTGCTAGAGCATCACGGGCGGTCTGCCTCCGGCGCAGAGCAGCACCAAAGCGGCGGCATTCTTCTTGCTTGCATCTGGCCGCCGCAGGCATTTAGACATCTGTGGGCACCGTCAACGCGACCACGGAGTGTTTGAGTGAAAGCCGTCCATACCGAACTGCATCGCAGCCACGATCCGCAATTCTTCCTGGTTCGCGGTGTCGTCAAGCGCACCACGGAGCAGCCCGAGCGCGCCGATCGCCTGCTCAAGGGGTTGAAGGACGGCAAGCATCAGCTGGTCGAACCGACGACATTCGGACAGGGGCCGCGTGCGCGGATTCACAGCCCGGAATATCTGTCGTTCCTCAGCGAAGCCTGGGACGCCTGGACCGCGCTTGGCGATTCCGGCCCGGAGATGATCGGCAACATCCATCCCGTGCGCCATGCCGCGACCTATCCGACCCATATCGTCGGCAAGCTTGGCTGGCACACCGCCGATACCGCGGCGCCGATCGGTCCCGGCACCTGGGCCGCGGCCTGCGCCGCCACCGACGTTGCGGTCACGGCAGCGCAGATGGTGATGGACGGCGAGGATGCGACCTATGCGCTCTGCCGCCCGCCCGGTCATCACGCCTACCGCGACATGGCCGGCGGCTTCTGTTTCCTCAACAACAGCGCGATCGCGGCCGCACATCTGCGGCTCAAGCATGAGCGCGTCGTGATCCTCGACGTCGACGTCCATCACGGCAACGGTACGCAAGGAATCTTCTACGCACGCCCTGACGTCTACACGGTGTCGATCCACGCCGACCCCATCGCGTACTATCCTTATGTGTGGGGCTACGCGCATGAGCGCGGCGAAGGACCCGGCCTCGGCGCCAATCTCAACATCCCCCTGGCCATCGGCACCGGTGACGACGGCTACATCCAGGCGATGGATGTCGCGCGCAAGGCGATCGAATCCTTTGCACCCGGCGCCCTCGTCATCGCGCTCGGCCTCGATGCCTCCGAGCACGATCCACTGAAGGGCCTCGCCGTCACCACGCCGGGCTTCCGGCGCATCGGCCAGGCGATCGCGAAGCTGGGCCTGCCGACCGTGTTCGTGCAGGAGGGCGGCTATCTCTCGGATATTCTGGGCGCGAATTTGACGTCGGTGCTGGCGGGATTCGAAGAGGGGCGGTGAGCTTCACCTCTCCCCGCGTAGGTCGTCATGCCCGGGCTTGTCCCGGGCATCCACGTTCTTTGCGCCGAGGGGTGAGACGTGGATGGCCGGGACAAGCCCGGCCATGACGCTGAGGGTGCTTCAACGCCCAAAGCGCTAGCGCTGGAGAGGCGAACCTCAGTCCTTGAAAAGGATCTGCTCCAGCAGGTCGATCCGCCTGATCCGGATGGTGCTGCCGTCGATGGCGATGATGCGGCGGTTCTGGAAACGCTTCAGCATCATCGTCACCCATTGCCGGGTCGAGCCGACCATGGCGGCGATCTGGTCATGGGTGATCTTGCGGTCGATGACGATGGTGTCGCCGTCGGCCGTGCCGTGCAACTCCGACAGCGTGAGCAGGAACTGCGCCAGCCGCTCGATCACCGAGCGCGTGCCGAGGATCTGTGCCATCGAGGAGTAGCATTTGCCCTTGGCGATGAGGCCGTCGATCAGCGCCAACGCGAAGCTCGGCATGCCGGTCAACAGCTTCTCGAGCGCCGGCCCGGAGAGTGTCGTGATCTCGCAGGCCTCGATGGCGATGCCCGACCACATGTGAATGCCACCGCCGGATATCTCGGGGCCTCCGATGAAATGTCCCGGCGTCCAATAGGCGAGCGTGATCTCGCGTCCCGACGGCGCGGTGTAATAGACCCGCACCTGTCCACGGCGGATGATGAAGATGCCGTCGTGGCCATCGCCCTGGCTGAATACCATTTCGCCCTGCGGCACCGAGATGATGCGGCCGACCGCGTGCACGCGCGCCTGCTCCGACGCGGACAAGCGGTCGAGGAAATGCGCGCCGGCATTCAGCCCGTCGATCGTCTCGCTCATGAACAGCGCCGAGCTTGCGGGCTTTGCACGTGTGCCGCGGATCCGCCGCGTCTTCTTGTGGTCGGTCCAGTCGAACGGAACGCCTGCATGAGGCCGGTCGGCGAAAGCGGCAGGCTCGGTCGCGGCAGCTTCCTTGAGTATGGTCATCGCAATCCGTCAGCTCTCCAGGGGCTTGCGAATAGGTAAGTGCGGCGGTGGTGCGATGTCCATCTCTTTGCGGTCGTTCCAAATCACTTAGCAAAGCTTGATGTGTGCGGCGACCGGCAGCGGAATGATTCCTCTGCCGAGAGCGCGGTCCTGAGAAAATCCTTTGCGCCGTTACGCGACGGATTCACGACGCGAGCAGTCTTCGACGGCGATGCAAGTAATTGCTTCATGCGGTGCGCCGCGCCTTCGATAGTGAAGACTGGCATCGTCGCCGGCACGTGGCCGGCCTCCGAGGACAGTTCGATGATCGATTTCAGCTCTTTGAGAATGAGTGCAGCCGTTGTGGCTTTGACGATCGCGATGTTCGGACCGTCGCATGCGGAGACGATCCGCGTGGCGGTTGGAACGCAGGACACGACGATCAATTGCGCGACCGGCGGACTGCTCATTCGCGAGCTCAAGCTGCTTGAGAAATTTCTGCCCCATGACGGCAAGTACAAGGACGTCACCTACGACATCCAGTGGAAGAATTTTACGAGCGGCGCGCCGCTCACCAACGAGATGGTCGCAGGCAAGCTCGATTTCGGCGCGATGGCTGACTTTCCGGGCTCGCTCAACGGCGTAGCGTTCCAAAAGGCTGGCCGCCGCAGCCTCTTCATCAGTGTGCTGTCCGGCAGCACCAAGGGCAGTGGCAACGGCATCGTGGTGCCGTCGAACTCGCCGGTGCAATCGCTCGATGAGCTAAAAGGCAAGACCATCTCGGTTCCCTTCGCCTCGACCTCGCACGGCATGCTGCTCCGCGCGATCGAGGCCAAGGGCTGGAATCCCGAGACCGACGTCAACATCATCACGCAGGCGCCGGAGGTGGCGGGGCCGGCCTTGCAGACCGGTAAGATCGAGGCGCATGCCGACTTCGTTCCGTTCGCCGAACTGTTCCCGTGGCGCGGCTTCGCGCGCAAGATCTTTGACGGCGCGCAGGCCAATGCCCCGACATTCCACGGTGGGTTGGTCGACGCGGAATACGCCGAGAAATATCCCGAGATCGTCGTCGCCTATCTGCGCGCAGCGCTGGAAGCGGACCGCCTGATCGCGGAAGAGCCGGAGAAGTACAGCGAGCTGATCGCGAAGGTGACCGGCATCGAGGCGGAGGTCGACTACCTCTTTCACGGGCCGCTCGGTCTTCAGACCCGCGATGTGACCTGGAAGCCGGAGTACCGCCAGGCGGTCGCAACCTCGATCAAGACGCTGAAGCTGCTCAAGCGCGCGGACAGTGATCTCGATATCAACCAGTTCGTGACCGACAAGTTCATCCGTATCGCGGCGGCGCAGGCGGGACGCGATTACGACTCCGAACTGAAGAACTACGCGCAGCTTCCGCTTCGTGCCAAGGACGCCGCAACGGGCGCCGAGATCAGCGACTTCAGCCGCGTCGCACAGATCTGGGTCAAGGACGAGGCTCATGTACGCCACTATGCCTCGCCCGAGAACGCGCTCAAGGCGCTCGCCGGCCTCGAGAAGGATGGCAAGACCATCCGCGTCGTATATGCGCAGGATCGTGAAAGCGGCATCAAGCTGTTCGCAAATCAGGCCTGGTTCGTGCGGTCGTCCAAGGGCGAGCTGAGCGCGTTCCTGCTCAAGCAGGCGGCCGAGGGCTGGTCGAAGAAGAACGGTGGCGCGGTGCTCGACTTCGCGGCCGCGCGCGAGTCCCTCGTCGCGAGCCGGTAAGGCGATGGTCACCGCTATCAAGGCGCGGCCTGCGGGCATCCGCTGGATGGTCCGCGGCCTTTCGATCCTGGCCTGCATCGCCCTGTGGCAGGTCGCTTCGACAACGCATCTCAATCTGGGGATCGTGACCTTCCGCAACGTGCCGCCGCCGGTCGAGGTCGTTCAATCCGCGCTCGCCCTGTTTCGTTCGCCGAAACTGACGGCACACGTCACCAGCAGCCTCTGGCGCGTGTTCGCGGGCTACGGGGCGGCGGTGGTGATCGGCGTGATCCTTGGTTTTGCCATCGGCCGGTCACGCGCCGCGAGCGACCTTTTGCTGCCGCCACTGGAATTGCTGCGCCCGATTCCGGCGGTGGCGTGGATACCGCTGTCGATCCTGATCTTTCCGTCGTCCGAACTCTCGATGATCTACATCACCTTCATCGGTGCCTTGTTTCCGATCGTGCTGAACACCGTCCACGGTGTCGCGAATGTCGACCGCCGGCTGGTTGCCTCCGCCCGCAGCCTCGGCGCGGGGGAGTTGGCGATCCTGAGCGAAGTCGTGCTGCCGGACGCCGCGCCCAGCATCGTCACGGGGCTTGCGATCGGCATGGGCACCTCGTGGTTCTGCCTCGTCACCGCGGAGATGATCTCGGGCCAGTTCGGCATCGGCTATTACACCTGGGAAGCCTACACGCTCCAGAACTACGCCGACATCATCGTCGGCATGCTGATCATCGGCCTGCTCGGCATGGGTTCGAGCTGGCTGCTGACGACGGCCGGGCGGCTTCTGATGCCCTGGCGTAGCCCGAAGGTGGCGCGATGAACATCCGGGTCGCGGATATCGGCACGAACAGCGTCGGTCGGATCGACTTCGCCGATGTCTCGATTTCACTCGGATCGGGCGCTGACGCATTCGAAGCGGTCAGCGGTCTCGACATCGCGATTGCGCCGGGCGAGCTCGTCTGCATCCTCGGTCCCTCCGGCTGCGGCAAATCCACGCTGCTTGGCGCGCTGGCCGGGCATTTGCCGATCACGGCTGGCCGTCTCACGGTCGACGGCCAGCAGGTCCAGAGCCCGAGCCCGGACCGGGGCATGGTGTTTCAGCAGCACACGCTGTTTCCCTGGAAGCGGGTGCGTGACAATGTCGCCTTCGGCCCGAAGATGCGGGGTCTCGGGAGGAGGGAGCGCGACCGTGCCGCCGACGCGATCCTGAAGCTGGTCGGCCTCTCCGGCTTCGAGGCGTTCTATCCGGCGCAATTGTCGGGCGGTATGCAGCAGCGCGTGGAAATTGCGAGGGTCCTGATCAACCAGCCGCGGGTGCTGCTGATGGACGAGCCCTTCAGCGCGCTCGACGCGCAGACGCGCGGCATGATGCAGGAGGTCCTGCTCGACATCTGGAGCAAGATCCCGACCACAACCGTCTTCGTCACCCACGACATCGACGAGGCATTGTTCCTCGCCGATCGTATCGTCGTGATGAGCGCAAGACCCGGCCGGGTGATCGAGGATGTCGTGCTGCCTTTCGCGCGGCCACGCAGCCACGATCTCGTGACCGAACCCGAGTTCGTACGCCTGAAGCGTCATGTCATGCAGCTTTTGCGACGGCCGGAGGGCAGCGAGCCGTTGGCACGGCTCAGTCCGCTCGGCGTGACGTCCTAGAACATCCCGCTCGCCGCGAGCGCCTTGCGGACGTGCTGCATCTCGGCCTCGTCGGCGACCATGTCGAGCATGATCGTGGTCAGGCCCTTCGCCGCAAAATCCTTCAGCTTTGCGCCGATCTCGATGTAGCTGCCGACGAGATAGGGGCAGTCGGCCTGGAAGGTGAGGTACGGCAGCAGCCAGTAGCCATTGTCAGCGAGCTCGCCGCTCTGGCCTTCATACAGCCGCCGCTTCCACACGGAATCGCTGTTCTCCACTGTGAGCGCGAGCAGCTCGCGGTCATCGGCATTGTCACGGAAACGCGCCGTTGCCGCCTGCCGTGCCTCGTCGCGTCCCTCGCGGGCGAAGATGCCAAAGTTCATTCCGGGCGCATCGAGGCCGCGATCGAGATCGGGCGGCAGCATCTGCATCTTGATGCAGCCGGTCTCCTTCGCCACGCGCTGCGCGGCCTCCGACTGGCCCGCGACCAGGAATTCCGGCATCAGTTCCGCCGGCAGGCGCGGGCGAAGTTGCAGATTGCTTGCGCGGTAGAACCGGCCCTCGACATTCACCGGGCGGGGGCTTTCCAGCAATTGGCGCATCAGCGCGACGAATTCGCCGAGCCGGACGTAGCGGTCCGCATGCGACTGCTCGTCGCCCAGCCCCTGCAAATCGCTGACCGCGGTCCCCGTGATCATGTTGAGATAGACCTTGCGGCCGTGGAGCTGCGCAAAGGACGAGACGAATTTTGCCGCGGTGAACGGGTGCATGTAGACCGGATTGACCGCGATCAGCGGCGAGCTTCGCGTGGTCTCACCCATGATGTGCTGGGCCATCGCCCAGGGCTCGACGAACACGTCGTTGCCTTCGAACAGCAGGATGCCTTCGAAGCCGTTACGGTCGGCGAACTGTGCCACCCGCATCAGCTCGCCGACATATTTCTTGGGATCGCGGTTGCGCGAGATCGCGGGAAAGACGCGCAGCCGCGGGGGCGTCATTCAGCCGCTTCCTGGAACGGCCAGGAATTGCGGGTGATGGGAAGGCCGCCGTGCGCGCGGGAGCCGTCGGCGATCGCGAGGCGATGCGAGGGCGACGGCGAGCACAGCGAGAATCGCCATGCATGCGGATCGTCGGCGATATCGGGCTTGAAGCTGATCTCGATGGCCTCGCGGGACACCTGCATCGCGAAAGCGTCGAGCGGCAGATTGAGCCCAAAACCCCTCGCCTTCAGATAGGCCTCCTTGAGCGTCCAATAGTCGAAAAAGCGCTCGATCGCGGCGGGCTCCGGCAGCCCGCGCAACGTTTCGACCTCCTCCGGCGCAAAGAAGCGAAGCGCAGTGGACAGGGGCGCGACCCGCCGTGACACGGTTTCGACGTCGACGCCGACGGTCTCATGCCCGGAGACGACGCAGGCAACGCAGCCATCGGCATGGGACAGGCTGAAATGCAGCGCGGTCGAGGTCGCGGGCGCCGCGACAAACGGCCGCCCGTAGCGACCGGCCCCGAAGGACCAATCGGTGGGTGCGACGTTCGGCGCGGCCTGCGACAGCGCCAGGCGCAGCATCGCGTGCGCGAAGATATACTGCCGCCGATGCCGCTCGAACATGAAGCGATCGGCGCGGATCCGTTCGTCGACCGAGAGCAGGCGTCGGCACGCATCGACTGCGCCCGGAGCGTCAATGGTCTCGATCAGTCCGACAAACAGTTCAATTCTGTCGTCTGCCATCAATAAGGCCCATGGCGTCAGGCGGAGGCCAAGACCGGCCCTGACGGAAGAAACAACTGAGCAAGAATCAACTGAGCGGACCGCTTCTAACGGTCCACCCGGGCAATTTCTTGTCGATTTGCAGGCCGGTTTACAGGCGCAAGCTTGTGCGAGACCCCAACTCGACGAGCGAGCGGCCCATATCCGGAAAGTGAAGCCTGAGGATTCGTGCGGCGTCCCGGCCGACGATCCTTACTTCTTCTTCTTCTTGGCTTTCTTCGCTCCGCCCAGCATCGAAAGGCTGGCGTCGACATCCTTGAGCGCGGACTGGAGCTTCTTCTTCTCGGCGCCCAGCAGCTTTTGCAGGGCCTTGCGGTCCTTGTCGCTCAACGAGGTACCCTTGGTAAATTTGATGAAACCCATAACATACTCCCCCGGTTGAAAATAATCGTCCAAATCAAATCGAGGGAATAATCTTGCGCGCTGGCGCCAAATAATCAAGATGCAACTTGGTCATGCACAGCTTTGGCGAGTGAACCTGTGTTCTCCCGTCCCGTACAGCCGGTCATGCCGCCCTGCGAGCGAGTAATCGGCCGAGCGGCGTGTTGGGGTGGGCGACGGCCGCATCCAGCAGCGCGACGAGATGCGCCATCCACTCACCGACCCTGCGGCCATCGATCAGCTCGCCCTTGTAATTGCATGAGCCGGTGATTCCGGTGGGGCGCTCCTTGAGCATCAGCGACAGCCAGGTCTGGTCGATCGGCAGCACCGGCTGGCCTTCGCGCGCGACGTTGCCGATCGATTCGATCGTGACGTCGGGCAGATCGAGCGGCTGGCGTAGCGGATTTTGCAGGGTGAAATAGACTTGGAGCAGCGAGGCCGGATCGATCCCCTCCTGCTCCAGATGGTCGGCCAGGATGTTGAACGGCAGCTCCTGGCGCGCATGCGCGTCGAGCACGCTCTGGCGCACCCGGGCCAGGGCTTGCGCGAACGACAGCTCCGGCGTGATTCGGGTACGCACGATCACCGTGTTCTCGAACGGACCGACGACCCGGTCGGTATCCGGCTGGGCGCGATTGGCCATGGCGGTGGCGACCGAAATGTCGTTGCGGCCGCTCTGCGCCAGCAGCAGGGCTTTCAGGCCGGTGAGAAGGCACATGAACAGCGTGCTGTTATGCCGGCCGGCGAACGCCGTGAGCCGGCCGATCAGCTCGCGCTCGAGGCTGAAGGGGTGGTGCCCGGTAGACGCGCCGGGGCTGGCTTCACCGTCGAAGACGGGGGCCGCGCCGCGCAGATTCTCCGTCCAGTCGGCGGCTTGGCGGCGGGCGGCGTCGGTGCCGCACCACCAGCGCTGCCAGCGGGCGACGTCCGAAAAGGCCAGCGGCAGTTTCGGCAGCGGCACGGACGGATGTCCGGCCAGCGCCGCATAGCGGTTGGACAGCTCCTCGAACAGCACGCCGATCGACCAGCCGTCGGCAATGGCATGATGCAGCGTCAGCAGCAGCACATGATCGTCGGCATGGAGCCGCAAAAGCCGCGCCCGCAACAGCGGCGGCCGCGCAGTGTCGAACGGGGCGTAGGTCTCCTGCTCGATCAGGAGGTCGATCTTCCTGAGTTCGAGGGCTTTGCGCCGCTTGTTGTCGTGGGGACGTCCGTCGCCGATGACCTCGATGGTGAGGGCCGGTCCGAGCTCGCCGGGGGTGGCGATGCGGCTGACGGGCTCTTCGCCGCTCCGGCCGAATCCGGTCCGCAGCGATTCGTGGCGGCGCACGATGTCGCCGAACGCCTGCGCGAGGGTAGTCGGATCGAGCGGGCCCTGGAGGCGGAAGGCAAAGGGCAGGTTGAACAGCGGCAAGCCCGACAGGTTCTGCTCGATCCGCATCATCTGGTCCTGTGCGATCGAGAGTGTTGGGAGCCCGCTTTCAGCAGGCCGCAGCATGCCTGTTGCCGGCTTGCGCGGCTTTGCTGCCACGGCCTCGTCAACCCGCCGGGCGAGCTCTTCGATCGTCGGAGCCTCGAAGATGGTCTTGATCGGCAGCGACACGCCGAGCGCACGGGCGACGCGTGCCATCGCCTGGCCCGCCAGCAGCGAATGGCCGCCGAGATCGAAGAAATTATCGGTCACGCCGAGGCTCTCGACCTTCAGCAGGTCGACCCAGATGTCCGCGAGCACTTTTTCGGTGAAGTACCGCGCCGGCACGGCGGCGTCGGGTCCGGAGACGTCCTGCTGCGCGGGCGCCAGCAGCGCCGACCGGTCGATCTTGCCATGGGCATTGAGCGGCATCTGGTCCAGGAACAGGAATGCGGACGGAATGGCATGGCCCGGCAACCGGCTCTTCAGGAAGTCGCGCAGCTCGCTGGCGCTGCTCTGGCTGCCGGCCGTTGCGACGATATGTGCGATCAGCCTGACATCGCCGCTCGCCTCGCGGCGCGGCTCGACGATGCCGGCGCGCACCGCAGGATGGTCGGCAAGCGCGTTCTCGATCTCCTTGAGCTCGATACGGTAGCCCCGGACCTTGACCTGATGGTCGGCGCGGCCGAGGCATTCGATGGTGCCGTCGGCGCGGCGGCGTGCGAGGTCGCCGGTCCGGTACAGCCGCGCGCCTTCCTGGCGTGCGAACGGATCGGGCAGGAAACGCTGCCGGCTCTGCGCGGGATCGTTGATGTAGCCGCGGCCGACACCGGCGCCGCCGATGCAGAGCTCGCCAGTCACGCCGACCGGCAGCGGTTGGAGGTTTTGATCGAGCACATGGAGCTGGGTGTTGGGCAGCGGTGCGCCGACCGGGACGTTGCTCGTCGTCGCCGCCGGCGCCTTGGTCAGGCGATGCAGCGAGACGTCGTCGGAACATTCCGACGCGCCATAGGCGTTGATCAGCGGCACCTTTGGGCAGCGGGCGAACCAGGCGCGGCAGAGATCGACCGGCAGCGGCTCGCCGGTCGAGATCAGGAGCCGCAATCCCGCAAAGGCGCGCTGGACTTGCGCGTCGTCCATGCGGTCGAGGATCACCCGCAGCAGCGACGGGACGATCTCGAGCACGCTGATGCCTTCACGCTCGATCTCCCGCGCGAGCAGGATCGGGTCCTGCACGATTGCGTTGGCGCAGACATGGACGCGGGCGCCGACCATGGGACCGGCAAGGAACTGCCAGACCGAGATGACAAAGCTCTGCGGCGCAGTCTGGGCGATCACGTCCCTGGCCGTAAGGCCAAGCTCGGAAATGAGCGACGCCAGATGGTTCGACAGCCCGCGCTGCTCGATCATGACGCCCTTCGGCGCGCCGGAGGAGCCGGATGTGTAGATGAGATAGGCGAGGCTCGCGGCTGCGCGCCGCGCGGCGCGGGTCGGCCTGGTCGATCCGGGTGCGATCGCGTCCTCGAGCTCGGCGACATGGATGCGCTCGACCAGCGGTTCGAGCAGCGCCTCGACCATGGCCGACTGGACACGCCCGGTCAGCAGCATGCGGGCGCAGCTCGATCCGAGGATGGTCGCAAGCCGCGCCGGTGGCTGGTCGGGATCGAGATTGAGGAAGGCTGCGCCTACGCGCTGCGCGGCGATCATTGCGGCGAGCAGATCGGGCCCGCGATCCGCAAGCAAGGCGACAACGCTCTCGGTGCCGACACCTTCGCGCGCGAGCCAGCGCGCCGCCGCCTGGCTGCGGCGCGCCAGCTCGCGATAAGTCAGGGAGGTGCGGCCGTCGGAGACGGCGATTGCGTTTGGCGTCTTCTTCGCCTGGCGCTCGAGGCGTTCGCAAAGATTGCCGCGCGTGGCGAAATTGGCCACCACGCCCTGGCCTTTCGCCAGCAACTGTCGGCGTTCGGCCTCCGTCAGAAGCGGCAGGCGCGAGATGCGCTGCTCCGGATTGGCGATCACGGCCTTGAGCAGGGTCTTGAACTGAGCGGCCATGCCTTCGATGGTCGCCGCGTCGAACAGATCCGTGGCGTATTCGAAGAAGCCGGTGAAGCGGCCGTCGGCCTCGACCAGTTCGAGCGTGATGTCGAAACGCGCGACTTTCGGGTCGACCTCCCGCCGCCGCGTCGACAGGCCGGGAAAACGTGCCGCCTCGATCGAGGCGTTCTGGAGGATGAACATGATCCGGAACAGCGGATTGCCGTCGCTCCGGCGCGCGATCTGCAGCGCGCGCAGCACTTCCTCGATCGGGAGGTCCTGGTTGCGGTAGGCATCCAGCGTGACCTGCCGCACCCGCCGCAACATCTCGCCAAAACCCGGATCGCCGCCGAAATCGTTGCGCAGGATCAGGGTGTTGGCGAACAGCCCGATCAGTCGCTCGCTCTCGATCTGGTTGCGGTTAGCGATCAGCGATCCCGTCGCGACATCCTCGTGTCCGGTGTGGCGGAACAACAGGCACTGGAAAGCCGCGAGCAGCGTCATGAAAGGCGTGACGCCCTGGTCCTGGCTGAGCGCGCGCAGATCGGCCGACAGTGCCTTGGAGAATTCGAGATAGTGACGGGCGCCGTGACCGCTCCAGACCTCCGGCCGTGGCCGGTCGGTCCGCAGCGGCAGCGTGGTGACACCGTCGAGCTGGGTCCGCCAGTAATCGAGCTGCTCCTTCGCCGCCGGCGTCTGAGCCCAGCTCTGCTGCCATAGCGCAAAGTCACGATACTGGAAGGCGGGCGAGGGCAACGTCACCGCGCTTGCCTTGCGCGCAGCGGAATAATGGGCGGCAAGCTCCTCCCAGAACAGCCGCTGCGACCAGCCGTCGGTGACGAGGTGATGGACGTTGACCACCAGCGCGTGGCTGGATTTGTCGAACGACAGCAGGGTAACCTTGAGCGGCGGCTCGTGCGCCAGGTCGAAGGGATATTGCGCGAGCTCGAACGCCTCGCGCCGGATGATTGCGCCCTGCTTGTCCGCCGCGCAGGGCTTGAGCTTGATCCGCTCGAACCGCGGAGCTGATTGCAGCACCCGCTGCGCCGGCTCGCCCTCGCGTTCGATGAAGACCGAGCGCAACGCCTCGTGGCGCGCGCAGATCGAGGCGAGGCTCGCAGAAAGCGCGGCGACGTCGACCAGGCCCTTGAGAACGGCGACCTCGACGACGTTGTAATTGTAGCGGGTCGGATCGAGCCGCGAGAGCACATACATCCGCTGCTGCTGGAACGACAGCGGCGCGTCGGCTGCCGCCGCCTGGCGCCATGCGGGCACCATCGTCTCGCGATGGGTTGTGGCGGTCTCGATCCGGGCCGCAAGCGCTGAGACCGTGGCGCAATCGAAGATGTCCTCGAAGGAGAAGTCGACATTGAAGCGTTCGCGCAAGCGCGAGCGCATCTGCGTCGCCGCGAGCGAGTCCGCGCCGAGCGCAAAGACATCCTGGTCGATGCCGACCTGCGGCAGCTCCAACAGACCGGCCCAGATCCCCGCGAGCTGGGTCTCCAGCGCGTTGCGCGGCAATTGCGCTTCGACGCCATGCTCCGCGGTTGCGATCAGATCGGCCAGCGCGTTGCGCTTGACCTTGCCGCTCGCGCCTTTCGGCAGTGCGGCCACGCCGCGGATCAGGCTCGGCACCTTGTACGCCGCAAGACGTTTGCGCGCGAACTGCCGAAGCTGGTCCGGAGTTGCTTCGGAATTCGGGCGCAGCACCACGACGGCGGCGACGTTTTCGCCGAGCTTCTGGTGCGGGACGGCGAACACGCCGGCCTCCAGCACCGCCGGATGGCTCAGCAGGACCTCTTCGACCTCCAAGGGCGAGATCTTCTGCCCGCCGCGGTTGATGACGTCCTTGATGCGGCCGACGATGAAGAGGTAGCCGTCGGCGTCGAGATAGCCTAGGTCGCCGGTCCGGAACCAGCCGTTGCGGAAGGCGGCCCGTGTCGCCGCCTCGTCATTATAATAGCCGCGGCTCATGTTCGGCCCGCGCAGCATGATCTCGCCATGCTCGCCGCTCGCAAGCGTGCGGCCCGCCCCGTCCATGATCGCGATCTCGGGGCCCGCAGCGCGGCCGACCGATCCGACCTTGCGCAGCTCGAACGGATTGGCGGAGATCTGCGAGGCCGCTTCCGTCATGCCGTAGGTCTCGAGCACGGGAACGCCGAACATCGCCTCCAGCCCGTTCAGGATCGCAGGCGCGAGCGAGGATGAGGCCGAGCGGATCACGCGCAGCGACGACGAGCGGGCGCGGTCCGGGTCGGCCTCGGCCGCCGTCAGCAGCGCGCGATGGATGGTAGGCACCGCCGTGTACCAGGTTGGTCGCAGCTCTCGCATCCAGCCGAAGAAGGACAATGCGTCGAAACCGTTGGTGCAGATCACGCTGGAGCCCGCGGCCAGCGCCGTCAGCAGGCCGGAGATCAGGCCATGGGCGTGAAACAGCGGCAGGGCATTGAGCAGGCGGTCGTGGGCTGCGAGCGACAGCACGCGGCCGGCATTGTATGCGGACAGGCACACACTGCGCTGCGTCAGCGGCACCATTTTCGGCCGCGCCGCCGTGCCTGACGTCAACAGGATGAAGGCGTCATCGTCGCCGCGCGAGGCGCCGCTCGTGCTGGCCGGCCCGACTGCCGGGCCGATGAACGCGCAGCCGCCGAGATTGTCGTCCGGCCCCGGCACGAAATCGATCACCGCGATATCGAGCGCCTTGGCAACGTCACGACTTGGTGAGTTCATGTCGGCCCGGGTGACGAGCGCGGTCAGCTTCAATTCGCTGAAATAGCGCTGCAGCTCGTCGGCCGTCAGATCGGGATTGACCGGGACACAGGCGCCGGCCGAGGCGACCGCGATCAGCGCCAGCGCGCTGTCGGCGCCGCGCGGCAGCGCAACGGCGATCCGGTCGGCAGGGGCAATGCCGAGCCCCCGCAGGGTGCGGACCAGTTGCTGGATCAACTCACCCAGCTTGCCGTAGGTGAGGGCCGGCCGGCCCGGTGCGAGGAGAGCCGGTGCCGCCGGCGTCTTGCGCGCATAAAAGTCGAGAAGGCCGCCGATATCGGCAAAGGTCCTGGTTTCGGCGCCTGCGCTGTCCGAATCCTCTCCCGCTACGGATGCAATATGGGACAATGCCATTCCCTTTTGATCTGATTGAGCTATTCTTCCCAAGACTTAGGGAACGCGTCCAGTCTGAGGTGAAGTTCGGGCCCCAAAATCTGTGGTTGAGGGGCCTAAAGCCCTTCGACGGAGTGAAGGTCGGGCAGAATCACCATGCTGGAGAATGAGCCTGTTACGGGGACTGAAGGCGGGTTGAAGCGCTGGCTCGAAGGCGTCGGTCTTGGACATTACACCGATCTCTTCGCGCAGCACCGCCTCGATCTCGATGTGATGGGGGACCTGACGGAATCCGACCTGGTCGAGCTCGGATTGCCGCTCGGCGATCGCAAGCGGCTTCAGCGCGCGATGTCGGCGCTATTCCACGCTGAGACCGCCGAGAAGCCCGATACGGCCGCGCGCCCGCAAGTCCGGGCGGAAGTCGGTGCCGAACGGCGTCAGCTCACCACCATGTTCTGCGACATGGTGGATTCCACCTCGCTGTCGGTGCAGTTCGACCCGGAAGACGTGCGCGACATGATCGCGAGCTTTCGCGAGACCTGTGTCCGTGTGGTGAAACATTATGAGGGGTTTGCCGCGCGCTTCGTCGGCGACGGTATCCTTGTCTATTTCGGCTATCCGACCGCGCATGAGGACGATGCCGAGCGATCGGTGCGCGCCGGGCTCGAGATCGTGCGGGTGCTGTCGACTGCGCGCGCGATCGAGCCGCGCGGTGCGCTGAGCCACGCCCCCGCCGTCCGCATCGGAATCGCAACCGGTCTCGTCGTGGTCGGCGACCTCGTTGGCCAAGGCACCGAGGAGCGCGATTCCGCGGTCGGAGAAACCGTCAATCTCGCCGCACGCCTGCAAGGTCTGGCGCCGCCCAACGGCGTCGTGATCTCGTCCTCGACACAGTCGCTGCTGAAGGGAAAGTTCGACTACCGCAATCTCGGTGTCCATGCGCTGAAAGGCATCTCGGAGAAGACGCAGGCCTGGCACGTGGTGCGCGCCTCGCGGGCGGAGACCCGCTTCGCCGCTGCCATGGGCGGGCGGTTGACCCCGCTCGTCAACCGCGAGGAGGAGATCGCGCTGCTGATGGGGCGCTGGCAGCAGGTCAAGGACGGCGACGGCCAGGTCGTGGTCAAGTTCGGCGAGCCCGGCATCGGCAAGTCGCGCATCATCCAGGAGATCTTCGACCGGATCGCGGGCGACCGCCATGGACACGTCTCGTTCCAGTGCTCGCCCTATTACACCTCCACGGCGTTCTATCCGTTCTCCGAGCAGCTCAAATTCTCGCTCGGCCTCGACCGCGAGGATCCATCCGCGACGTCGCTGGCGGGTCTGGAGACCGCGATCGCCGCCGCCCATGGCGACATCGAGCAGGTCACGCCGCTGTTTGCCGCGCTGCTGTCGATCCCGACCGGAGACCGCTATCCACCGCTCGACCTGTCACCGCAGCAGCAGAAGGATGCGACCGTCGCCGCGCTGGTCAATCATTTCCTCGGCCTTGCGCGCGACATGCCGCTGGTGATCGCGCTTGAGGATCTGCACTGGATCGACCCGACCTCCCGCGAGGTGATCGACCTCCTCGTCGCCCGGGTGCAGAACCAGCCGGTCCTTGTCATCATCACCGCGCGCTCCGAATTCCAGCCGAGCTGGAACGCGCATTCGCACATCACCACGCTGGTGCTGAACCGCCTGAGCCGGCAGCTGCGCACGACGCTGGTCGAGCGCGTCGCGGGCCGCGAGCTTCCCAAGGAGGTGGTCGAGGAGATCATCGTCAAGACCGACGGCGTGCCGCTGTTCCTGGAAGAGCTGACCAAGACCGTTCTCGAATCCAACCTCCTGACCGAGCGGCACGGGCGCTACGTGCTGTCGGGTCCATGGCGGCAGCTCGCGATCCCGGCGACCCTCACCGACTCGCTGATGGCGCGGCTGGACCGGATGGGGCCGTTCAAGCGCATCGCGCAGATCGGCGCCACCATCGGTCGCGAGTTCTCCTACGCGACGCTGCACGCGGTCGCCAACACGCCGGCGGAGCAGATCGAGGCCGCGCTCAATCATCTGGAGGAGGCCGGGTTGATCATGCGCCGCGGCCATCCGCCCGGCGCGCTCTACTCCTTCAAGCACGTGATGATCCAGAACGCCGCGCACGACAGCCTGCTGCACAGTGAGCGGCGCAAGCTGCATTCGCGGATCGCGCAGGTGCTCGCCGAGATGTATCCGGAGAAGACCGAGCGCGAACCGGAGCTGCTGGCCCATCACCTCACCGAATCCGGCCAGAGCGAGGGCGCCGCCAGCTTCTGGCTCAAGGCCGGCAAGCAGGCGGCCAAGAGCGGTGCCAATCTGGAGGCGATCGGGCATTTGCGCCGGGGCTTGAGCGTCGTGCAGGCCAATGCGCGCATGCAGGGCGCCGACGAGATGGAGCTGGAGCTGCGCATCGCGCTCGGCAACGCATTGATTGCCGCCAAGGGCTACGCCGTGCAGGAGGTCGAGGAGAACTACATCCGCGCGCTTGAGCTCGGTCAGCAGCTCGACGACGACGAGAAGGCCTTCGCCGCCACGCGCGGGCTCTGGGTCTGCCATTTCATCCGTGCCGATCTCAGCCGCGCGCACGATCTCAGCGTCGAGCTGTTGAAGTTCGCCAAGCGCGAGCGGCTGAACGAGCGCACGCAGCCGGCGCAGCAGACCGGATATCTGATCGAGGCGCACCGCTCGATCGCGATGACGATGCTCTATCGCGGCCGCTTTGCCGCCTCCCAGCACCATCTGCACCGCTGCATCAACCTCTACAGTCCCGATCTGCACTCCGATCTGATGGAGCGGCACGGTACCGATCCCGGCGTCGTTTCGCTGTCCTATCTCGGCTATCTCCTCTGGTTCCTCGGCCGGCCCGACGCGGCGCGCCAGCACAGCGAGCAGGCGATCGCGAATGCCGAGAAGATCCGCCATCCTTTCACGCTCGCCTTCGCGCTCGTGTTCGGCGCCTATCTGTGCCAGCATTTGCGCGACGTCGAGGGTACGCGCGACCACGCCAACCGCGCCATGATCATCGCAACCGAACACAATTTCCTGCACTGGAAGCAGCAGGCGGCGATCCTGCGCGGCTGGGCGCTGGCCCAGCTCGGCGAGGCCGACGAAGGTCTCAGCCAGATGCGCCTCGGCCTCGACGAATACGAGGCGATGGATTCCTGGCTCGCCGGCTGCTGGTTCCGCTGCCTCCTTGCGGAAGCCTATGCCAAGGTCGGGATGCGCGATGCCGCCTTGCGCGCGCTGGACGGCGCGCTCGCGACCGCGAGACGGACCGGCGATCACTCCTATCTCGCCGAGGTCTATCGGCTGCAGGGCGAGATCACGATGTCGGACGGTGACCCGGCATCGGTGCAGGAGGCGGAGGACCTGTTCGCCCTGTCGCTGGAGACCGCGCGCAAGCAGGGCGCGCTGTCATGGGAGCTTCGGACCGCCGTCAGTCTTGCGCGCCTGTCGCACCAAGCCGGCAAGCGCCAGCACGCAAGTCTTCTGCTCTTGCCGATCGTCGGCAAGTTCAGCGAGGGCTTTTATACTCCGGACCTGAAGCAGGCGATGCAGCTCCTCAGCGAGCTCGGCGGAGACGTGCCCGTCCTTGAACAGGCCGATGCGATGAAATGAGCGATCTTGCCGCCGCGCGTGCGCGCTACGTCGAGTTGATCGCGAAGCGAGAGCGGATCGCCTCGCCACGCCTGCTCGAAGCGCTCGCCGCCATCCCGCGCGAGGATTTTCTGGCGAAGGGACCCTGGCGCATCAAGAGCGAGGCGGCTCGCAGCTACCGGCTGACGCCGGATGCCGATCCCGTTCATCTCTACGACAATGTGCTGGTCGCGATCGATGCGCGCCGCAAGCTCGACACCGGGCTGCCGAGCCTGTGGGCGCACTTCATCGATCTGCTCGACGTCGGGAAGAAGGACCGCGTGGTCCAGATCGGCTGCGGTCTCGGCTATTTTTCCGCGGTGTTGTCGAAGATCGTGGGGCCCAGGGGCAGGGTGCGTGCAATCGAATGCGACGGGCGGCTTGCGGCGCGTGCCGCGAACTTCCTTCGCCCCTATCGCAATGTCGAGGTCGTGCATGGCGATGGATGCGAGGAGATCGGCGAACCGGCCGACGTGATCATCGTGCATGCCGGCTTCCCGCACCCGCATCCGCTCTGGCTTCAGTCGCTCCGTCCGCGCGGCCGTCTCCTGGCGCCGCTGACGCAGCGCGACCGTGAGGGCGCCGCCCTCAAGATCACGCGCAAGGGCAGGGGGTTCGAGGCCGAGGCGGTGCAGCAGATCCGGATCTTCCCCGGCCAGGGTCGCGGTGTGACCGCACTCGACGACCGCGTCGCCGACTGGTGGCAGCGCGCCTCCGCACTGGCGCCACTGCGTTTTCGCGCCATCGAGCAGGGGCTGCCGTCGGATGGCTAATGCTTGGTTTCGTTTTACCTTGATTCCGTTTGTGAGTTTCCAGCATCTCGCGGTGCGGCTATGAGTGCGGCTTGATGGCCATTCGAGCGCGCTCCATGCATTCCGTTGCCCTGCTGACCGCCAGCTACGCCAAGGATATCGAACGCTTTTCGCTGCTCAGCGAGAGCATCGACACCTGGCTCTCGGGATACACGCGGCATTATGTTCTCGTTAACGATGAGGACGTACCGCTGTTCGCGCGGTTCGCGTCCGACAAGCGCGTCATCGTTCCGGCCTCGAATTATCTGCCGAAATGGCTCTGGGCGCTGCCGCCGGCGCTTCAGTTCCTCAGCAAGCGCCGGGTCTGGCTGTCGCTGCTGTCGTCGCCGGTGCATGGTTGGCACATCCAGCAGATCCTCAAGATCGCCGGCGTCCTCAACGCGCCGGAGCAGCGCGTCTGCATCCTGGACTCGGACAATCTGTTCTTCCGCGAATTCGACGTCGGCCAATATGCCGGCGCTGAGAAGACGCCGCTGTTCGTCACCCCGAAGGACATCGGCGCCGACCACCCGTTGCACGGGCTGTGGCTGCGCACCGTCGATCAGCTTCTCGGAATCAAGGAGCGCTCGTTCCCCGCCGATGACTATGTCGGTAACGCACTGGTCTGGGACAAGGACACCGCGCGCGCGATGACCGACGCCATCAAGGCGGCGACGGGCTTGAACTGGGTTCTGGCGCTGTGCCGGAAGAAGAAGTTCTCGGAGTATCTGATGTACGGACACTTCGTCGCGAACTCGCCCGCGCATCTGGCCACCCATCGGGTCACCGAAGACAGCATTGCGGTCTCGCATTGGGACGACACGCCCCTCGACCGTCCCGCCATCGAAGCGATGATGCGCGCGGCCTCGCCCGAACAGGTCGCGCTCTGCATCCAGTCCTATTCGTCGACCTCGATCGACGACATCCGCGATGTGTTCCGCCTTAGCTCGAGGGATCGACGCAGCCCGAGCCTGTCTCCTGAAGATATGGGTGATGCGGCCGAATTCGAAGTGCCGGCGAAGACGCGCTAAGGCCGCGTCTCAGGCGTCTCTCGTGAACTTGCTGATGACGTCCATGAACGGCTTCGGCTTGAACTCGCCGTCGAGCGGCAAGGGGCGGTTCGGCTGCTTGTCCGCGCGGGCGAAGGTGCCGTTGATCCAGCTATAGCGATCCGAGAGGCCCCAGGTCAGGATCGAGCGCACCGGGCCGCTGGTCGAGATCGCGGTCAGGAGGTCGTCGACGCGCTTGGCGACGATGGCGTCGCGCTCCGCCGGATTGCCTGTCAGCTTCTGGTCGTCGACATCGAGCTCGGTGACGAGCACATCGAGGCCCCAGGAGCGCAACTCGGTGACGAATTCGGCGAGCCCATGCGTGTCGATCTCGAGCTCGGCATGCAGATGCGATTGCAGGCCCACGGCGTGCAGCGGCACGCCCTGGTCCAGCAGGTCCATGATCAGGTTGCGGTACGCCGCGCGCTTGGCAATGAACGAGTCCTTCGCCGACTCGATGTCATATTCGTTGATCGCGAGCTTGACGAAGGGATCGGCCGCGGCCGCCGTGCGGAAGGCCAGCGGAATCCAGCGGTTGCCCAGATGCTGCGTCCAGAACGTATCGCGCCGGTCGGTGATCTTCTTCGGATTGTCCGGGATCGGCTCGTTGACGACGTCCCACGACGTCAGCTTGTCCTTGTAGTAGGACACGACGGTGCCGATGTGGTCGACATAGGCGCGCTCGACGCCCTTGGTGTCCTTGATCTGCTTGGCCCAGTCCGGAATGTCGTGATACCAGGCGAGCGCGTGGCCGCGCATCGTCAGATCGTTCTCCCGCGCGAAATCCAGGATCGCGTCGGCGCGCTCGAAGTTGAACGTGTGCGCGTTCGGCCGCAGCATCGGCCATTTCAGCTCGAGCACCGGCACCACCTGGGTGCAATAGGTACTGATGGCATCACCGAGCCTGGGATCGGCTTGCAGGTCCCAGAGCGTCGCCGCAGCGCCAAAGCCCGGACGGCGTTGCGCGAGTTTTGATGCCGGCGCGGCGGACGCCGTTGCCCCCGCCGCGAGTGCTGCGGCGCCGCCGAGGAGAAATTCGCGTCTGTCGAGCCTGGTCACGGTGGGACGTTCCTTTTGGAACCAACGCGCCATCGTACCAAGCGGCGCCTTGCGACGCCGGGGTTTCCTGTCGTTGGGTTAACCTTTGCGGATGTCCGGTGCGCAACGCGCGTGGCGCTGCATCGCTGTTCCAGTCTGGATCAGGGTTTCGTGTCGTGATCGCTCGAACCGCCCCAGGGAAAGGGCAAATTTAACGCTAACGTGCGAAAGCGGCCTCTCAGCCTCATTCGCCGCCCGATCTGCAGACTTATGTGACACTCTTGAGAGATGCTGCGGCGCAGTTCGTTCGCCCCGCCAAGGTCATTGATTAACGGCCGTCACCATCGCAACACCGTTGCCGGTCCTGTGCTCGCATGCTGAACCGCCATTTCTCGATTTATCTCGTTGCCTACATCCTGCCCGCAGCGGTGGGCTTCTTCGCGGTCACGGCCTACACGCGGCTGCTGACGCCGGCCGAGTACGGCGTCTATGTCGTCGGCATCAGCCTTGCCGGCATATTGGGCGCGATCTTCTTCGCCTGGATCAAGCTGTCGGTGTCCCGCTATCAGGCGATATCGGCGGAGGTGGATTTTCGCGGCACGGCGATGGTCGCCTTCGGGCTGACGGCCGCGGTCCTCTGCGCCACCACGCCGCTGGTCATTCTGTTCCGCAGCGACCTCAGTGTCGAGCTGCTGCTCGCCAGCATGTTCGTCGCGATCATGGCCAATGCTGTCGATGTCGGCCAGGAATTCGAACGCGCCAAACTGCGCCCCTACAGGTTCGCGGCGATCTCGATCGTCCGCAGCGTGTCGAGCGTCGGCTTTGGCCTGCTCGGCATCTGGCTCGGCTGGGGTGGATTGGGACTGCTCGCCGCGTTCGGCCTGGGCTCGCTCACCGGCATCATTCTCAATCTCGTCGGCGACCGCACCAAGATCGCGCGCTTCGAGCGCAGCCAGTTCATGCAGCTGGCGCGCTACGGCCTGCCGCTGACGCTGGCCGGATTGTCCGTTGCGGTCTATTCGGCCTGTGACCGGCTCATCGTCGCTTATCTGCTCGGCAAGGACGCCGCCGGCATTTTCGGCGTCGCCGCCGATCTGCCGCGCCAGTTCATGGTCATGATCGCCTCCAGCGTCGCCGCGGCAACCGTGCCGCTGGTGTTCCGGTCGTTGTCGGAGAAGAACAACGAGGCGACGCGGGAGCGCCTGAGCGAGAGCCTCGAGCTGCTGCTCGTCGTCGTCGCACCCGTCGCCATCTGGCTCGCGCTGGCGGCCGACCAGGTCGCGGGCACGCTCGTCGGCGTCGATTTCCGCGCCGGCGTGTCGGCGCTGCTGCCGACGCTGGTGCTCGCGCGCTTCTTCGGCATCGCCAATCAATTCTATGTGCAGATCAGCTTTCAGCTCGCCGAGCGGCCGTTCATGCTGGCGGCGCAGTCGTTCCTCACGCTCGTTCTGAGCGTGGCGCTGATGTTCGCGCTGGTGGCCGGCTACGGCCTTTACGGCGCGGCGCTGGCCACCCTCGCCACCGAAGCGCTCGGCTTCGTCATCGCCGTTGCCCTGATGCACCGCGCCCATCCCGTGCCGTTCGACATCAACCGCCTCGCCGGCGTTGCGGCTTCGGCTGCGGCGATGGCGGGCGCTATCCTCGTTGCGCGGACGCAGGCCGGCGGTACCGGTATCGTGGCGTTGATGGTCGTCAGCTCCGCGGGCGGGGTTGCTTACGCCGCTGCGGCCTGGCTGCTCAACGTCGCGAACGTGCGGACGTTGTCGCTGCGCTTCCTGCGGACGTTCAACCGCAAGGCGCTGGGCGTATAGACCCGCGCGCTACCCCGCCAGAAAGCCGCCATCCACGGCAACGACGGTGCCGGTCGCATATTGCGAAGCCGGCATGCAGAGGAAAGCGACGGCGCCGGCAATGTCCTCCGGCTGTCCCCAGCGCTTGAAGGCGGTGCGATCGGCGATGCGCTGATAATGCGCAAGGTCGCCGCGGCCGGCGGCGTTGATCGCGGTTTCGATATAGCCGGGCGCGACCGCGTTGACGCGGATGCCTTCTTCGGCCCACTTCAAAGCCAGCGCCTTGGTCAGCATCACGACGCCGCCCTTGCTGGCGCAATAGGCGGGAATCCGCGGCAGCGCCAGTGTGGCATTCATCGACGCGATGTTGACGATCGATCCCGTCTGCTGCGCGAGTAGGGGATGGAAGGCCATGCAGGTCCGGAACGTGCCGGTGAGGTTGACGTCGAGCACCTTCATGAAGGTCTCGATCTCGAATTCCTTGTCGCGCGCAAGAATGCCGGCGCAATTGATCAGCGCGTCGACGCGCCTGTGTTTCCGGGCGAAGGACGTGATGGCCGCATCATCGGTGACATCGAGCGTCGCGAGCGTGAGGCCCGCGCGTGGCTTGAGGAGGGTGCGGGCAAGATCGGCCTCGTTCGCACCCGTTGCAGTCACCGTCGCACCCAGATCGCAGAGTTGATTGCTGATGGCGGCACCAATGTCGCCGGCGCCGCCGATCACGACGGCATGAAAGCCGGGGGCGAGAGAAAAATTCGGATTCATCGGGAGTGTCTCACTTCAGGGATTTCGGAGGCGCAGCCGTCGACTCGCGGACGACCAGCGAGAAGTCGATCTCGCGATGCATGATGGTTTGCTCGCCGGCGAGGCTGCGCACCAGATATTCGCCGGCGCGCTGCCAGGTTTCTCCGGTCGGTACGTGGATCGTGGTCAGGCTCGGCCGCAAATGCCGGCTCCAGTCGAGGTCGTCGAAGCCGACCACCGACAGGTCACGCGGCACCGAAAAACCGCTGCGCTCGGCTTCGAGCAGCACGCCATAGGCGATGACGTCGTTGCCGCACACCACGGCTGTCGGGCGGTCCTCGAGGCCCAGGAGATAGCGCGCCGCCTCGCGCGCGTCGTCCAGCGTATAGGGCACCTCGACATGCCATTGCGAAGGCAATTCGAGCCCGTTCTCCGTCAGCGCGCGGCGAAAGCCGGCGACGCGCGCGGTGGCGCGGTCGTTGTTGCGCTGGAGCGCCGAGACGATCCCGATGCGGCGGTGGCCGAGCTCGATGACATGCGCGGCGGCGCGATGGGCGGCGGCTTCATTGTTGGTGCCGACGCAGGGATAGGGCCGGTCGGGCTGGTAGATGCCGACATTGATGAAGGGCACCGCCTTGTCCGCCAGCAGCTTGCGCAAGCCGTCGTGATGGCAATCGCCGCGCAGCACGAGGCCGTCGACGCCACGGCTGATCAGATTGCGCGCCTGCTGCAATTCGACATCGAGATCGTAGCCGCTCGTGGTGAGAAACAGCATGTATCCGACCGACGACAAATATTGCTGCAGCGAGGCGATGCCGCGTGCGAACATCGTGTTGTCGATCGTCGGTACGATTGCGCCAAGCGTGCGCGAGCGGCGTGACGACAGGATGCGCGCCGGCGCATGCGGGATGTAGCCGAGCGCGTCGATGGCCTGCTCGATGCGCGCCCGCAAGGAAGGGCTCACCGCGTCGGGGTTGTTGAGGGCGCGCGAGACCGACGCCGTCGAGACGCCGGCGCGGGCCGCCACGGCGCGGATGCCCTGTTTAACAGACTTGGCGTTGGTCAGTCTCATGAATGTAACGTTACATCGGGCGTAGCGAGCCGCATGGTAGCGGCAATGTCGCGAATCTGCCGAAGATTGTGCGACTTGTCCATCGCTTGACACGGCGGATGCGAGGTCTATTTTGTAACCGTTTTCAAGTGCCACTCTAACGTGTTCAAAATGGTCCGCCAGCTTAAGGCGGCCAGCCGGGAGGAGAGTTCGATGAAGGCCAGGATGCTCGCGACCCACGTCGCGTTGCCCGTTCTCGCGATTGCTGCGGCGACCGCGCAGGCGCACGCCGCCGATTTCGACTGGATGAAGTTCAAGGGCAAGACCGTCACCTTTCTCGCCAACAACAATCCGGTGTCGCAGGCGCTGCTGACTTACAAGGTCGATTTCGAGAAGCTGACCGGCATGACCCTCAAGGTCGACGGCTATCAGGAACAGCAGATGCGCCAGCGTCTGGTGACCGTCATGAATGCGAACAGCGACGAGGTGGACGTGTTCATGACGCTGCCCTCGCGCGAGGGCGAGCAGTTCGCCGCCGCCGGCTGGTACGGCGATCTCACCGCGATGGCCAAGAACGAGGTCGCCAAGGAATACGACCCCAACGGATTGAGCCAGGCCCTGCTGAAGGCCGCGACCTTCGGCGGCAAGCTGACCAGCATGCCCATGAACATCGAAGGCCCGATCTTCTATTACCGCACCGACATCTTCAAAAAGTGCGGCCTCGAGGCGCCGAAGACGATCAAGGACGTCGAGGCCGCTGCCGAGAAGATCAAGAGCTGCGACAGCACGGTGACGCCGTTCGTCTCGCGCGGTCTCAAGCCCGCGATTGCCTATACCTTCAGCAACATGCTGCACAATGTCGGCGGCAGCTATGTCGCAAACGGCAAGTCGAACCTCTGCTCGGCCAAGGGCAAGGAAGCGCTCGACACCTATAGCCGGCTGCTGCGAGATTTCGGACCGCCTGGCGTCGTCAACTACAGCTTCCAGCAGATTTCGGCGCTCTACCGCAGCGGCCGCGCCGCGATGGCGTTTGAGTCGTCGAATGAGTTGCGCACGGTGATGGAAGGCGGCGCGCGCCTGAAGGACACCGGCCTGCTGCCGTTCCCGGCGGGCGATGCCGGCCAGGTGCCGACCACGATCGGCTGGGGCATGGCAGTGTCCTCGCACAGCAAGCAGCCGGACGCGGCCTGGTACTTCGTGCAGTGGGCGACCAGCCCAGAGGTGCAGAAGAAGATGGCGCTTCAGGGCATTGCCCCGCCGCGTCCGTCGGTTGCCAAGGATCCCGAATATCGCAAGTGGATCGACGAGGAGCCGGTCCGCAAGGAATGGCAGGCCGCGCTCGACGTGCTCGCCACCAAGGGCTCCTCCGAGGTCGGCTATCCCATCGTCGCCAACCCGCAATCGCGCGAGTTCATCGGGCAGGCGGTGCAAGATCTGATCCTGAAGCAGAAGACCGTCGATCAGGCTTGCGCGGATGCCGACAAGGCCCTGGATGCGCTGATCGCGCCGAACTAACGGCCTCATGCCGGCAGGCTTACTGCCTGCCGGCACCCAACTCGATCGAGGACACGAACGCATGTCTGATACGGCTGCGACACTCACGCAGGACCGGCAGAAGCTGGAGATGGCGGCGCTCTCGGCGCCGGCCGTGATCTTCACTGTCGCGATGATCGCGTTTCCGGTCGTCTATACGATCTGGCTCGGCTTCCAGACCTTCTCCTCGACCGGCAAGCAGTCCTTCGCCGGCCTCGCCAATTATTCGAAGCTGATCTCCGATTACGAATTCTGGCACGGGCTGTGGATCACCATTGCGCTATTCGTGCTGTCGCTGGTGCTGCAACTCGTCTTCGGCGTCTGGCTGGCGCTGGTGCTGTTCCACGCCAAGCGTCTGCCGGGCATCGTGCGCTCGTTGTTCATCTCGCCCTTCATGATGCCGCCGGTGGTGGCGGGCATGATGTGGCTGGTGATCCTCGATCCGTCGCTCGGTGCTGCCAACTATATCCTCCAGTCGTTCGGCCTGCCGCCGTCGGACTGGCTGGCCTCGCCGACCTGGGTCATTCCGACCGTGGCTCTGATCGACAGCTGGCAGTGGACGCCTTATGTCGCCCTGATCGTGCTGGGCGGCCTGCAATCCCTGCCGCCGAGCGTCTACGAGGCGGCACAGATCGACGGCGCGTCGCCATTCAGGACTTTCCAGCGCATCACGCTGCCGCTGCTGCTGCCGACCATCGTCACCGCGGCGATCCTGCGCAGTGTCGATCTGCTGCGCTTCTTCGACATCATCTACATCACGACCCAGGGCGGCCCGGGCAACGCCTCGAACACGCTCAACATCTACGGCTTCCGGGTCGGCTTCGAGTTTTTCAACATCGGCTATGCCAGTGCCCTGATGCTGACGCTGACGGCGATCGTGTTCGGCGCCGTGCTCGCCTTCAACCGCCTGCGCGGCGCAGTGGCCTGGTGATGTCATGAACGATGCCGCCAACACCGACCGCTGGATCCGCTGGCTCAACACGGTGCAGCTCGTGCTTGCCGGCGTGCTCATCATGGCGCCGACGGTCTGGATGGTGCTGTCCTCGTTCAAGCCGTCGTTCGAGGTCACCGCCTATCCGCCGACGCTGAGCTTCTCGCCGACGCTGGAAAATTATGTCGAGCTGACCAGGACCACGCCGTTCCTCAGCTACGCGCTCAACAGTCTCATCGTCACCGTGGGCTCGACCGCACTCGGTCTGCTGTTTGGAATTCCCGCTGCCTTCGCCGTCTCATGGACGCGGATTTCGTGGCCGGCCATCCTGACGCTCGCCGCGCGCATGGCGCCCGGCACGTTGTTCCTGCTGCCGTGGTACGTGATGTTCCGGCAAATCGGCATGATCGGCTCCTACACCGCCCTGATCCTCAGTCACGCCGTCATCACGCTGCCGATCGTGATCTGGGTTCTGCTGCCGTCCTTCGACGGCATTCCGCGCAGCGTGTTCGAGGCGGCGCAGGTGGATGGGTGCAGCGTCACGCGCATCCTCTGGCGCATCGCGCTGCCGCTGGTGGCATCAGGCGTCGCCGTCTCGGCGATCCTCGCCTTCGTGTTTTCGTGGAACTACTTCCTGTTTGCGCTGGTGCTCTCCAACGGCGACACCAAGACGCTGATCGCGGCGGCCTTCAACTTCATCGGCGAAGGCTCGACGCAATGGGGCGCCCTCATGGCTGCGGCGACGCTGATCGCGTTGCCGCCGCTGGTGCTGGCGGCCCTGGTTCAGCGCTGGCTGGTGTCCGGACTGACGCTCGGTGCGGTGAAAGGCTAGGTATCGAAATGAACGTGTCGCCCCGTCCGAATTCGATCATGCAGGCCGCGGTCTTCCACGGCAATGACCGCATCACCATCGAGCGCGTCGCGATGCCCGATGTCGGCACAGGTGAAGTGCTCGTCCGCGTCTCGCGCACCGCGCTGTGCGGCTCCGACTTCAAGCTCTGGCACAAGGGCGCCGAGTTCACCGCCGGCCATGAGATCTTTGGTGTCGTCGAACAGCCCGGTCATCGCCTGCACGGTCGCCGCTGCGCCGTCTATATCCCCTTGCACTGCGGTCACTGCGCCGCTTGCAAGCGCGGCGATACCCAGATGTGCCTGGAAGTCTCCAGCCTGATCGGCTGGAACAGGCCCGGCGGCTATGCCGAATATGTGCCGGTGCCGGAGAACTGCCTGCTGCCGGTGCCTGACGATATCGAGGACAGCCTTGCGCCGCTGCTGCTCGACACCATCGGCACGTCGGGCCACGCCGTGCGCTTCGTCAGCCGCGTGGTGCCGCCGAACGAGGCGGGGCCGGTCCTCGTCATGGGCGCGGGGCCTGTCGGCCTCGGCGTCGTGCTGGCGCTCCGCGCGCTCGGTTACAACGACATCTACGTCGCCGATCCCAACGCGGCACGGCTGAAGATCGCACAGTCCTTTGGCGGAAAGGCGCACCCGGTCGGAGATACCTCGAAGCGCTTCGCCCTCATCATGGAATGCTCCGGCGCTCATGCGGCGCGCAACCTCGGCATCGAGCTGGTCCTGCCGCGCGGGGCGCTGGTGCTGGTCGGCGAGAACGCCGCGCCCTGGACGATCGAGGAAGGCAAGGTCTTCCGCCGCAAGGATTTCTACATGATCCGGACCTTCTACTTCCCGGTCTCGGATTTCGAGCCCAATGTCGAACTGCTGCGCAAATACAAGGACGAGTACCGCGTCCTCGTCGACGGTGAGTTCGGCCTGCAGGCTCTCCCCGAGAATTTCGCCCGCTTCGCCAAGGGCGAACTGATCAAGCCTGTGCTGGCGCTGGACTGAGCGATCATGGCCTCGATCTCGATCCGCAACCTCACCAAGCGCTACGGCAATTTCACCGTGATCCCCGATCTCAATCTGGAGATCGCGGACCACGAATTCGTCGTCTTCGTCGGCCCGTCCGGCTGCGGCAAGTCGACCTTGTTGCGCATCATCGCCGGCCTCGAGCCGATTTCGTCCGGCGATCTCTACATCGGCGACAAGCGCGTGAACGGCGTCCAGGCTGCGCAGCGCGATATCGCGATGGTGTTCCAGGATTACGCGCTCTACCCGCACATGCGGGTCTACGACAATATGTCGTTTGCGCTGGAGCTGAGAGGCACACCGAAGGCCGAGATCGACGCCCGCGTGAGGCGTGCGGCCGCACTGCTGCACATCGAGCCCTATCTCGACCGCAAGCCGAAGGAGTTGTCCGGCGGCCAGCGCCAGCGCGTCGCCATGGGCCGCGCCATCGTGCGCAATCCCAAGGCCTTTTTGTTCGACGAGCCGCTCTCCAATCTCGATGCAAAGCTGCGCGGGCAGGTGCGGGCGGAGATCAAGGCGCTGTCGCAGGAGCTGAAGACCACCATGGTCTTCGTGACGCATGACCAGATCGAGGCCATGACCATGGCCGACCGGATCGTCGTGCTCCAGAGCGGCACGATCCAGCAATACGATACACCGGAGACGGTTTACGAGCGGCCCGCCAACCAGTTCGTCGCCGGCTTCATCGGCTCGCCCGCGATGAATTTCTTCCCGGTCGAATGGCGTCAGGAGCGCGCGATCCTGTCGCAAGGCGGAACGGTGGTGCCGCTGGACGGCGAGACCGCTGGCTGCCTGAGCAAGGCCGGCAACGCCGTGCTGGGCATTCGCCCCGAACACTTTGCCATCGCCACTGATGCCGCCGATGGCATCGCCATCAACGTCAAGCTGGTCGAGCCGCTCGGCTCGGACACGCTGATCCATTTCGATCTCGCCGGCGGCTCCGCCATCGCGCGGGTCGATCCGGCGCTGCGGCCGAAGGTTGGTGATCGCATCAATCTGCGCCCACAGTCGGGCAAGACGCATTTGTTCGCTGCATCCAACGGACAGGTCTTGCGGTGAGTGCGTCGGCAAACATCGGCGATCTCTCGGCGCTGGCCGACGTCGCGTCCGGCGCGAGGCCCGTGCACGTGATCTGCCTCGGGCTGTCCGCGCTCGACCAGGTCTGGCGCGTCGATCGGCCGTTCGCGGGTGGAAGCGAGAAGATCAAGGCCGTCGAGTACGGCACGCTCGGCGGCGGCATGGCCGCCAATGCGAGCGTAGCCGTGGCAAAGCTCGGCGCATCCGTCGCGTTCTGGGGACGGGCAGGGAATGATGCCGCCGGCCACGAGATGAAGTCGGCCTTCACGGCTGAAGGCGTCGATGTCGAGAATTTCCGGCTGTTTCCCGACGGCCGCTCGTCCGTGTCCGGGGTCATCGTCGACAGCTCCGGCGAGCGGCAGATCGTGAATTTCCGTGGCCTTTACCCGGAAACCGCAGACTGGCTTCCGCTCGAAGCCGTGGCGCGCGCATCGTCCGTGCTGGCCGATCCGCGCTGGGTCGAAGGCGCCGCGACGTTGTTCCGGGAAGCGCGATCGCGCGGCATTCCGACGGTGCTCGACGGCGACATGGCCGATGCCGAGGTATTCGAGCGGCTGCTGCCCTTGACCGATCACGCCATCTTCTCCGAGCCCGCGCTCGCCGCCTTTGCCGGCTCCGCCGAAGGCAAATCTCTCGCAGCCCTTGCGCGCTTCGGCTGTCGCGTCATCGCCGTCACGCGCGGCGAGGGCGGCGTGAGCTGGTACGAGAACGGCCAGCTGCACCGGCAGGTCGCCTACTGCGTCGACGTCGTCGACACCACAGGCGCGGGCGACGTCTTCCACGGCGCCTATGCGCTCGCAATCGGCGCCGGCCTCGACGTGCGCGCCGCCATGGCGTTTTCGGCGGCGACGGCCGCCATGAAATGCCGCCACGCCGGCGGCCGTAACGGAATCCCCGATATCAACGAGTGTCTTGTATTCATGAGGACGAAGCCATGAGAACGATTGGAAAGAACCGCGGCCTGGCACGGCTTGCTGACGCGGATGGCCATTTTCGCATGGTCGCGCTGGATCAGCGGCCGCCATTGTTCGATGCCATTGCAAAGGCGAAGGGGATCACGCGGGACCAGGTCGAATATTCCGACGTCACGGCGGCCAAGCGTCTCCTGGTCGAGAACCTCGCGCCGCATTGCAGTTCGATGCTGTTCGACCCGAACTTCGCAGTGCCTGCCGCGATCGATTTGCTGCCGCCGCGCTGCGGCCTGATCATGACGCTGGAAGAGCACCGCGTTGAGGAAACCGCGGGCGGCCGCAAGTCGCGCGCGATCACCAATTGGAGCGTGGAGAAGATCCGCGCGATGGGCGGCGACGCCGTCAAGGTGCTGGCCTGGTACCGGCCGGACGCCGATGCCGCGGTGAACGAGCACCAGAAGCGTTTCGTGCGCGAAATCGGCGATGACTGCGCCCGTCACGATATCCCGTACGTGCTCGAGTTGCTGGTCTACCCGTTCCTCGGCAGCGCCAATCACACGGCCGATTACGTGGAATCGCCCGGCAAGCTCCCGGGCCTCGTCATCGACAGCGTGCGCGAATTCGCAAAGCCTGGATACGGCGTCGATCTCCTCAAGCTGGAGAGCCCGCTTGCAGCCAACAGCCTGCCGGCGCGTGACGGCAGCACGGAAGCAAAGGCCGCGCAGAAGGAGTTCGATGCGATCGGTGATATCTGCCGCGAACGCAGCATCCCCTGGGTGTTGCTGTCGGGCGGCGCTGCGCCTGAAAAGTTCGAGCGCGTGCTCGACTACTCCTATGCCGCAGGCGCAAGCGGTTTCCTGGCGGGCCGCACTATCTGGCTGGATGCCGTCCTGAAGAACTTTCCGGACCGCGCAGCGGTGTCGGCCAGCCTGCGCAAGGATGGCCTCGGGGTGCTGGAACGGCTCAATCAGCTGACCACGGCCAAGGGCACGGCGTGGAAGGCGCGCTTCCCGGTGTTCGCTGATATCAAGCAGGAAGGTGACTTCGCGCGCGCCTACTGAGATGGTAACGGTCCCGCGTGGTCTCACCTCGGTCGCAGGACCTGCAATATGACGACTGACAGCTTCATCATCCGCTCGATCGAGGCGTTCTGCTATCGCTATCCCTTGGCGACGCCGGTGGTGACGTCGTTCGGCAAGATGCTCAACCGTCCGGCCGTTTTCGTTCGCGCGCTCGACGAGGACGGTGTCGAGGGATGGGGCGAAGCCTGGTCCAACTTTCCTGCACCGGGCGCCGAGCACCGTGCCCGGCTTGTCAACGAAGTGCTCGCTCCGGGCATTGTCGGGCGCAGGTTCGACGGTCCCGCTCAGGCTTTCGAGGTCCTGTCGAAAGGCACCGAGGTGCTCGCGCTCCAATGCGGCGAGCCCGGTCCGTTCGCGCAGGCGATTTCCGGCATCGATCTCGCGCTGTGGGATCTCTCGGCGCGGCGGCGGCGCTTGCCGTTGTGGCGGCTGCTCGGCGGGCAGACGGGCAGGATCAAGGTCTATGCCAGCGGCATCAATCCCGGTGGCGCCGCGCAAACGGCCGAAGCTGCACTCAAGCGCGGCCATCGCGCGTTGAAGCTGAAGGTCGGCTTCGGTGCCGAGACCGATCTCGCCAATCTGGCCGCGCTGCGCGCGATCGTCGGCGCGGGCATGCTCGCCGCCGATGCCAATCAGGGCTGGTCGGTCGATCAGGCGCTGGAGATGCTGCCGCGGTTGGCCGCGTTCGATCTGCGCTGGCTGGAGGAGCCGATCCGGGCCGACCGGCGGCGCGAGGAATGGCGCCGGCTGCGGGCGAGCGCGACAATGCCGATTGCCGCGGGCGAGAACATTTCGAGCGTCGAGGGCTTCAAGGATGTCCTGGCCGAAGACGTGCTCGGCGTCGTTCAGCCCGACATCGCGAAATGGGGCGGGCTGAGCGCATGCGCTGGCGTCGCGCGCGACATCCTGAAGGCGGGCAAGACGTTCTGCCCGCATTATCTCGGCGGCGGCATCGGACTGCTTGCCTCGGCGCATCTGCTGGCGGGCATCGGCGGCGACGGCTGGCTCGAGGTCGATGCCAACGACAATCCGCTGCGCGACCGGTTCTGCGGTGCGGTTGCCAATGTCACGGATGGTACGATCGTCCTCGGCGAGGAACCGGGGCTCGGATTCACGCCAGACCTGTCGGGAATCGCGGACTATCGCAGCCTGTAGACGGCTGCGACACCTGCGTCGTCGGGCGCCGCGCAGGCCAGTTTCCCCTTGCGTTCTATTCCTCGTCGCGGAAAGCTACCGGCGAGACGGGCAGCCGCCTTCACATTTCATAACGATGGCCGGAGCCATGTCTCGCCGAGCTTGAAAATCAAAGTTCGTTCTGCTCATTAGGGATCTGCAATTGCGCTGCAACATGCGCAAAAAGCCCATCGACTAAAGTCGATAGCCAGCGAGGAAACGAAAAAATGCGCAAGCTCACTTTGGCCATTGCCGTGATCGCCCCGATGCTCGGTCATGCCGCGTCGGCTGAGGACACCCTCAAGATCGGCTACATCGATCCGCTCTCCGGCGGTGGCGCCAGCGTCGGCGAGGGTGGTCTGAAGACATTCCAGTATCTGGCCGACGAGCTCAACGCCAAGGGCGGCATTCTCGGCCACAAGATCGAGATCGTGCCGCTCGACAACAAGACCAATCCGCAAGAGAGCCTGGTGCAGGCCCAGAAGGCGATCGACGCCGGGGTCCACTACATCACGCAGGGCAACGGCTCGTCCGTCGGCGCGGCGCTGTCGGATTTCGTCACCAAGAACAACACGCGCAATCCCGGCAAGGAAGTGCTGTACTTCAACTATGCCGCCGTCGATCCCAGCCTGACCAACGAGAAGTGCAGCTACTGGCATTTCCGCTGGGATGCGAGCTCCGACATCAAGATGGAGGCGCTCACCAACTACATGAAGGACACCGCCTCGATCAAAAAGGTGTACCTGATCAACCAGGACTATTCGTTCGGTCAGTCCGTCCGCTCCGACGCGCGCAAGATGCTCGGCGCCAAGCGGCCCGACATCCAGATCGTCGGCGACGAGCTGCATCCGCTGCTGAAGGTCACCGATTTCTCGCCCTATATCGCCAAGATCAAGGCGTCCGGTGCTGACAGCGTCGTCACCGGCAATTGGGGCCAGGACTTCGCGCTGCTGCTCAAGGCTGCCGCTGACGCCGGCCTGAAGGTCAACTGGTACACCTATTATGCCGGCGGCGCCGGCGGCCCCACTGCCGTCAAGCAGACCGGTCTCGATCATCAGGTCTTCCAGATCACCGAAGGCTTTGCGAATTCCGGCAACAAGGTCGCGATGGATTACGAGAAGGCGTTCCGCGCCAAGGTCAATCTGTCGCTCTGGTACCCGCGTGCGGTCAACGAGATGCGCATGTTCAAGGCGGCTGCCGAGAAGGCCAACTCGATCGATCCGGTGAAGGTGGCGGCGGCGCTCGAGGACCTGAAGTTCGAGGTCCTGGACGGCGGTTCCGGCATCATGCGCAAGGACGACCACCAGTTCCTTCAGCCGATCTACATTTCCTCCTTCGGCAAGCTGACCGAGAATGAGCCGTTCGACGAGGAAAACACCGGCTGGGGCTGGCACCTCGTCTCCAAGGTCGACACGGCGCAGGCCATGGTCCCCACGACCTGCAAGATGGCGCGGCCGTAATCACGACATCCGTCGTTTTCCCGCGGCAGAGATCGGTCGCGGGAAGGCGGTGGCCGGACTATTCTTGATTGGGCGATGTTCACCGGGGCCATCAGGCCCCGGACAGAGACGAGTGCGCTGTGCTTGAACTCATTGTCATTTCGACCCTGAACGGCGTGCTGTTCGGCATGCTGCTCTTCCTGCTGTCGAGCGGGCTGACCGTCATCTTCAGCATGATGGGCGTGCTCAATTTCGCGCATGCCAGCTTCTACATGCTCGGCGCCTTCTTCGGCTTCCAGCTCACCAAGTGGATCGGCTTCTGGCCGGCGCTGGTGCTGGCGCCGCTGCTGGTCGGCGCCATCGGCATGGCGGTGGAGCGCTACGGCCTGCGCAACACCCACAAGCACGGCCATGTCGCGGAATTGCTGCTGACCTTCGGTCTGGCTTTTGCGATCGAAGAAATCGTGTCGATGATCTGGGGCAAGAGCCCGGTCGACTACCGCGTGCCGTCGTTGCTCGACTTCCCGGCCTTCACGATCTTCTCGACCAACTATCCCGCCTACAAGATCTTCATGCTGGCCGTCTCGGTCGTGATCTTCGTGGCGCTGCTGGTCGTGCTCAAGCGCACCCGCGTCGGCCTGATGGTGCAGGCGGCGCTGACGCATCCGCACATGGTCGGGCATCTCGGCCACAATGTCGGGCGCGTGTTCATGGTGGTGTTCGGCGTCGGCAGCGCGCTCGCCGGCATTGCCGGCGTCATTGCCGGTCCGGCCCTGGTGACGCAGTCGGACATGGCCGCGGCACTCGGGCCCATCCTGTTCGTCGTCATCGTGTTCGGTGGCCTCGGCTCCTTGCCCGGCGCTTTCATCGCCTCGCTCGTCATCGGCCTGGTGCAGACCTTTGCGGTGGCGCTGAACGGCTCGCTGGCGAGTGCGTTCGGCCCGCTCGATCCGTCGACGGGACCGTCGGTCCTCACCGACATCTGGAACGTCACGATCGCGCAGGTCGCGCCGATCGTGCCCTATATGCTGCTGGTGCTCATTCTGATCGTTCGCCCCATGGGCCTGATGGGGACGCGCGAGTCATGACCGCCAAACCGATTTCTGCATCGAAGCCCGCCGGCGACGGCCTGCGCTTCTACGGCGTCTGGCTGATCGGCATCGCCGCGCTGATCGTCCTGCCGCTGATCTTCTCCTCCGGCGGCTCGCTGACGTCGTTCAGCCTGATCGGCATCGCGATCGTTTTCGCGCTCTCCTACAACATCCTGCTCGGCCAGACCGGACTGCTGTCGTTCGGTCACGCCGTGCATTACGGCCTCGGCGGCTTCGCGGCCTGTCACATGATGAATGCGGTGGTGTCGCACGGCTGGCCGATCCCGCTGCCGTTCATTCCGCTGTTCGGCGGGGTCGGTGGTCTCGTCTTCGCTGTCATCATCGGCTGGGTCATGACCAAACGCGCGGGCACCGTGTTCGCGATGATCTCGCTCGGGATCGGCGAATTGGTGGCGTCGTCCTCGCTGATCCTGCGCTCGGTGTTCGGCGGCGAGGCCGGCATCACCACGGATCGCACGGCGTTGCCCAAGATGTTCGGCTGGTCGTTCGGGCCGCAGCTTCAGGTCTATTATCTGATCGCGTTCTGGCTGGTGCTGTCGGCCATCGTGATGTACGCGCTGACGCGGACGCCGCTGGGGCGGATCAGCAACGCCGTCCGCGACAATCCCGAGCGCGTCCAGTTCATCGGCTACGATCCTCACGTCGTCCGCTATCTCGCCTATTGCTTTGCCGGGTTCTTCGCGGGCGTCGCCGGCGGCCTGACCGCGATCAATTTTGAGATCGCGAACTCCGCGCTGCTCGGTGCGATCCAGTCCGGTCTGGTGCTGTTCTCCACCTTCATCGGCGGCATCGCCTATTTCTTCGGGCCGATCCTCGGCGCGATCCTGGTGACCTATCTCCAGCTCGGGCTGACAGGCCTCACCAGCGTCTGGCAGCTCTATTTCGGCATCATCTTCATCGGCATCGTGATGTTCGCGCCGGGCGGCATCGCCGGCCTGTTGATGATGCACCGGCCGCTGGTTCGCGCCGGAACGCTGTGGACGGTGATCCCGTCCTATCTCGTCGCTGTCGTGCCGACCCTGGCGCTCGCCTGCGGCGTCATCCTCACCATCGAGACGGTCGCGCGCTATTCCGGCGGCGACCCGATCAACCTGTTTGGCATTCCGTTCAATGCGAAATCCCCGGTGACGTGGATTTCCGCAGCAGTTCTCGTCGTCGGCGGTGCGTTCGTCGCGCGGCTGAGCTGGCGGAGGATCGCGGACGCTTGGGACAGGGCTGCGACGGTCGCCCGTGACCGGGGGTATCTGGCATGAGCGCAGCAGCCATCGAAGTCCGCGCCGTCGAAAAACGCTTCGGCAATGTCGGCATCATCCGCGACCTCAACCTCAGCGTCGCGAAAGGCGAGCGTCACGCCGTCATCGGTCCGAACGGCGCCGGAAAGTCCACGACGTTCAATCTGATCAGCGGCCACATCAAGCCGACCTCGGGCGAGGTGAAGCTGAACGGCGATGTGATCTCCGGCCTGCGGCCGTTCGAGATCAACCGGCGCGGCCTGTCGCGCTCGTTCCAGGTCACCAACGTGTTCGCCCGCATGTCGGTCTGGGAGAACGTCCGCTGTGCCGTGCTGTGGGCGACGGGGCATCGCTACGCTTTCTGGAAGAACGTCGACAGCCTGCCGGAAGTGCGCGAGCGCACGGCCCAGATCCTGGACGACATCCATCTCACCCATCGGCGCGATGTTCCGGCGGGACTTCTGACCTATGCCGAGCAGCGCGAGCTCGAGATCGGCATCACCATCGCGAGCGGGGCCACGGTCGTCATGCTCGACGAGCCGACCGCCGGCATGAGCCACGCCGAAACCGACCGCGCGGTGTCGCTGATCCGGCGACTGACCGAGGGCAAGACCCTGGTCATCGTCGAGCACGACATGAGCGTCGTATTCGGCCTTGCCGACCGCATCTCCGTGCTGGTCTACGGCCACATCATCGCCTCGGGCACGCCGGAAGAGATCCGGCGCGATCCGAAGGTCAAGGAAGCCTATCTCGGCGAGGAAGCGCATTGATGCTCGAGGTCAGGGATCTCCACGCCTATTACGGCAAGAGCCACATCCTCCAGGGCGTCGACCTTGACGTCGCCGCGGGCGAGGTCGTGAGCCTGCTCGGCCGCAACGGTGTCGGCCGCTCGACCACGGTCAAGGCGATCATGGGCGAGGTCGCGCCGCAAGGCACGATCCGCTTCAAGGGCAAGGACATCGCCGGCCTTCCCAGCTACAAGATCGCGCACCTCGGCCTCGGCTATGTGCCCGAGCATCGCGATATCTTCCCGAGCCTGACGGTTCGCCAAAACCTCCTGCTCGGGGTCAAGGACACGCGCCGCCCAGGCAAATGGCGGCTTGAGGACATGCTCGAGATGTTCCCCAATCTCGCCGCGCGTGCCGATACGGCCGCGGGCGTGCTGTCGGGCGGCGAAAAGCAGATGCTCACCACCTGCCGGACGCTGATGGGCGATCCGGACCTGATCATGATCGACGAGCCGACCGAAGGTCTGGCACCGCTGATCGTACAGCAGGTCGGCGATCTCATCGCGCGCATCGCGCAGGCCGGCGTCGCAATCCTGCTGGTCGAGCAGAAGCTGTCGATCGCGATGCGGATCTCGAAGCGCGTCTACATCATGGGCCACGGCCGCGTCGTGTTCGAGGGGACGCCGGACGAGCTCAAGGCCAATGCCGCCGTGCGCCAGGAATGGCTTGAAGTCTGACGCATGGCTCGAAGTCTGACGCTCACATTGTCGTGTGACGCGCGCGTAAAATAGAACGGCTGCAAGCTGCGCATACGCATCTGAATTCTTCGCTACATCTCACGCTTCATAATCAAGGTATCGTCGCGCTCGCCGGCATCGCGATCGATGCGGCCGATGATAACCAAGAAGAAAGTGGAGGACGCCGGCGGCAGCCTGTGAGCTCGCGCGTCGATGCGTCTTGCCTGGGAAGGAGATGCCGAGCATGCCGGGAAAACAACTGGTCCGTGGAGCCGTTGCTCTGATTGCGGCGCTGGGCGCCGCTTCGGCCGCTACGGCCGGAAACTACGACACCGGCGCGACCGACACGTCGATCAAGCTCGGGCAGACCATGCCCTATTCGGGACCGGCCTCCGCCTATTCCGCGATTGGCCGCGCCGAGATCGCCTATTTCAAGATGCTCAACGACAAGGGCGGCATCAACGGCCGCAAGGTCGAGCTGCTCAGCATGGACGACGGTTATTCGCCGTCGAAGACGGTCGAGCAGGTTCGCCGCCTCGCCGAGAGCGACGAGGTGCTGGCGATGTTCTCGATGCTCGGCACCGGTCCCAACATCGCCGCGCAGAAATACCTCAACGCCAAGAAGATCCCGCAGCTGTTCCCGTCGAGCGGCGCCAGCCGCTGGAACGATCCGCAGCATTTTCCCTGGACCACCGGTTCGCAGCCGACCTACCGGACGGAAGGCCGCATCTATGCGAAGTGGATTCTTGCGAACAAGCCGAATGCCAAAATCGCCGTCATCACGCCGAACGAAGATCCCGGGCGCGACTATCTCGCCGGCTTCAAGGAAGGGTTAGGGGAGCACGTCAACCAGATCGTGTCCGAGGCCACCTACGAGACATCGGATCCGACCGTCGACTCCCAGATCGTCAAGTTCAAGGCCGCCGGCGCTGACGTTGTTTTCAACGAGTGCACGCCGAAATTCGCGGCGCAAGCGATCAAGAAAATCGCCGAGCTCGGCTGGAAGCCGCAGATCATCCTTCCCGCCGTTTCCAACTCCGTCGGCTCCGTGCTGGTGCCGGCCGGGCTCGACAATTCCGTCGGCATCGTCACCGGTGCTTTCCAGAAGGATCCCGGTGATCCGCGCTGGGAGAATGATTCCGGCATGAAAGCCTGGCGCGAATGGATGAAGACGTACAATTCGGGCGCCGATCCGGCCGACGTATTCAACGTCACCGGCTACACCATGGCGCAGATCATGGAGCTGGTGCTGCAGCGCGCCGGCAACGACCTCACCCGCGCCAATTTGATGAAGCAGACGCAATCCTTCAAGGATGTCGAATTGCCGATGCTGCTGCCGGGCATCAAGCTCAACACCTCGGCCGAGCAGGTGACGCCGATCCGGCAGTTGCAGATGGCGCGCTTCAACGGCAAATCCTGGGAGCTGTTCGGCGACGTGATCGGCGAATAGGATCGACGCAATCTGACGGGCGGGCTGGTACCAGCCCGCCCGCCTGTCTTGTCCCGCAGTTGCTTCCTCCAACGACAGTGAAACGACGATGACACCGACCGGTCCCCTCAGCGGTATCCGCGTTCTCGATCTGACGAGCGTGCTGTTCGGCCCCTACGCCGCGCAGATGCTCGGGGACTGGGGCGCCGATGTCATCAAGGTCGAGCCGCCCGCGGGCGATACCTGGCGCTACACCGGCTTGTTCCGGAACCGCGGCATGAGCGGCCAGTTCATGGCCGTCAACCGCAACAAGCGCAGCCTCGCGCTCGACCTGAAGCATCCGGACGGCAAGGCGGCGCTGGCAAAACTGATCCCGACGGTCGATGCGCTCGTCACCAATGTGCGACCMGCGGCGATGGCGCGGCTCGGCTTCGGTTACGAGGCCTGCGCAAAGCTCAATCCGCGGCTGATCTATGCCGCGGCGACCGGCTTCGGCCAGGACGGGCCGTGGGCGGCGCGCCCCGCATTCGACGAGATCATCCAGGCGGCTTCAGGCCTTGCGTCATCGATCGGATCGGACGAGGAGCCGGAATTCGTTCCGAGCCTGATCGGCGACAAGATCTGCGCGATGGCGATGGTCGGCGCAGTGTCCGCGGCCTTGTTCCGGCGCGAGCGCAGCGGGCAGGGCCAGATGGTCGAAGTCCCCATGCTGGAAACCATCGCCGGCTTCAACAGTATCGAGATGCTGGGCGGGCACGCGTTCGATCCGCCGATCGGCCCGACCGGCTACAAGCGGATGAAGAACCGGCGCCCGGTGCAGACCAAGGATGGTTGGCTGACGATGCTGCCTTACTCCGGAGACAATTGGTGCGCGTTCTTCGAGGCTGTCGGCCGCCCCGAGCTGATCGAGGAGCTTGGGGTGCGCGATCCCGTGCTTCGTTCCCAGAACATCGACAAGGTCTACGACCGCATGAGCGAGATCGGGCCGACCCGCACCACCGCGGAGTGGGAGGAATTGCTGCTGCGGCTGGACGTGCCGCACACCGCCTTCGCCCGGCTCACCGAGATCGGCGAGCAGCCGCATCTCGCCGCCGTCGCATTGTTTGCGGATCTCGATCATCCGACCGAAGGCCGAATCCGGCAGGCGCGGCCCGCGACGAAATTCTCGGAAAGCCCGGCCGGCATCCATCGCATGGCGCCGCGCCTCGGCGAGCATTCGCGCGAGGTGTTGCGCGAGGCGGGCCTGAGTGATGCGGAAATCCAGGCCGCGGTGGATAGCAAGGCGGTCGGGGTCGCGTCTTGAGCCGCGGCGTTCGGGAACCGCATCTCTGTGACGACGGTCACATCCTGCTGGCGCGGGCGGGTCTAGCGTAGGTCTGTTCATCTTCGCCCCGGATGCGGTCATGACCACCACCGACTTTGCCTTCGTTCTGCGCAGGCTGGGCCTTGCTGCCGCCCTCATCTGCGTCCTCCTGAGCCTGACCGTGTTCGCGGTCCTGCTAATCGTGGAGCACGAACCGGTCGGGCAGGCTGCCGCGCACGCTCTGCCGCTCATGGTGTATGCGCTGTTCGGCCTGTTCGGCGCTGCAATGACACGGCTGATCGGGCGTCGAACCCACTAACTGGACATTGTGCCGCAGCGATTCGTGACCAGCCCCGGGCCAGCTCCGGCCCCAGCCCACCTTCCGCCCGCGCAAGCCCTCGTATATGAGAGATTTGCCGCCTGATAGGTCCGAATATTGCCGGATACGGAACGCAAGGTGGCTGCGAATTCTTAATTCAAAGATCGCAATCTGACGTGATCGACGTAAGGCGCGGACTGGTACTGGACCGGGGAATGGCATGAAAGACCTGATGACGACGGCGCAATCCACCACGGCGATGCGGCGTTGGCGGCCCCCCGGACTTGTTGCGCTCGCAACGGCCGTTGCCCTGACGGCGCTGAGCGGAAGCGCCGAGGCGGCCAAGCAGGCCCGCCAGCCGGCCGAGGCAGTGGCGCCGCGCGAGGCCGGCGAGCCGATCATGGCGATCGTGTCGATCAAGAGCCAGCAAGTGACTTTCTACGATTCCGACGGCTGGATCCTGCGCGCGCCGGTGTCCACCGGCACCACCGGGCGCGAGACGCCGGCCGGCGTCTTCGCCATCGTCGAGAAGGACAAGGACCACCGCTCGACCATGTATGACGATGCCTGGATGCCCAACATGCAGCGCATTACCTGGAACGGCATCGCGTTGCATGGCGGGCCGCTGCCGGGCTATGCCGCCTCGCACGGCTGCGTGCGCATGCCCTTCAACTTCGCCGAGGGCCTGTTCGACAAGACCAACATCGGCATGCGCGTGATCATCTCGCCGAACGACGCGGCCCCGATCGATTTCACTCATCCCTCGCTGTTCGTGCCGAAGCGCGAGGCCATCGCGGCCGTGCCGAACCGGGCCGACAAGCTCTCCGCTGAAGCCGAGGAGGCGATCCAGGCTGCCGCCGAGGCCAAGAAGGCTGCGGCCGCGGCCGCGAAGGAGGCCGCGTCGCTTCCCGCGTCGCTGCGCAAGCTGGAACAGCAGAAGTCCAAGACCGACGCCGAGCTCGCCTTCGCCGACAAGAAGATTACGGCTGCCAAGACCGATCAGGCGCGGGCGCAGGCCGAGGAGCTGAAGCAGAAGGTTGCGACCAAGGCCGCCGACGCTGCGTCGGCGCTCGATGCCGCCAAGGCCGCCGCGCAGCCGAAGCGCGACGCCGTTGCCGCCACCAAGGAGGCCGCAAAGGTCGCGGCAACGAGGAAGGCCGATGCCGTGACAGCTGCGACCGACGCCAAGCTCGCGCTTGAGCCGGTGTCCGTTTACATCAGCCGCGCGACGCAGAAGCTCTACGTGCGGCGGAACACGCACAAGCCGGCGCCGGACGGCGGCGGCGAAGTGTTCGACACTAGCATCGAGGTGCCCGTCACCATCCGCAATCCCGACCAGCCGCTCGGCACGCATATCTTCACCGCGATGGCGAAGGCCGATACCGGCCTGCGCTGGAGCGTGGTCACGATCGAGAACGGCGACGACGCCAAGGACGCGCTCGATCGCATCACCATTCCGCAGGACGTCTGGGATCGCATCGGGCCGACGGCATTGCCGCGTTCGTCGATCGTGATTTCGGACGAGCCGCTGAGCGCCGAGACCAATTACCGCACCGAGTTCGTCGCGGTGCTGAGCAATCATCCGCAGGGCGGCTTCATCACCCGCAAGCCGACCGCGCCGCCGCCGATGGAAATGGCAAGCGATGACAGCTGGGGCAATGGCGGCAACGGCTTCGGCTTCTTCTTCCAGCAGCAGCCGAACCCGCAGCCCGTCAATCCGCGCCGCCGCGGCCAGTATCAGTATTATCAGCCGGCGCAGCCGATGCAGCGGGGCTTCTGGTAGGACGCGGCACGCAGCGTCCGTATGATCTCATCTGAGATCCGCCACCGCCGCACCAAGCCGCAACTCGATGTCGGAACGCCGCTGCAATCCGCGTTCCAGCAGAGACGCGGCCCGCGCCCGCGTCGCCGGATGAGTAGCCGAGGTGAAGAAGGCCTTTAGCGCCGGCGGGAAGACGCTGTCCGCTGGCAGTGTCACGTCATTCATGAGCGCCTTGGCGCCAACCAGCGCATGCTTCTCGAATGAGGCCATCCGGCGAGCGAAGGCCTCGACGAACGCCTCGATCTCCGCGTCGGGCAGCGCGCGGTTGACGTAACCGTAACGCTCGGCGAGCTTGGCCGAAAAATCATCTGCGCCCAGGATCACCTCGAGGCCGCGCCCGCGCCCCATCAGGCCTGCGAGCCGCGCCATGGGATTTCCGCCGGGGACCGATCCGAGGCCGACCTCGAACTGTCCGAGAATGCCCCGTTCGATGCTGGCGAAGCGCATGTCGCAGGCCAGGACAAATTCGCTTCCCGCGCCGCGTGCACGGCCGCGGATTTCAGCGATGGAGGCGACCGGCGCGCGCGCCAGTCGTACGAGCACGTCGATCCAGGGATGCATGCCGGTCGGGCCGGGCGGCATCGCCGCCACTTTCGCCTTGTCGGCGAGCACGTCCCAATGCGCCAGGAAGAAATCCGGGTCCGCACTTCGAAACACCACGACCTTGACGTCCGCATCGCTCTCCAGCGCCGTGAGCAGCTCCTGGAGCTCGCCGATCGTGTCGGGGTCGATCAGATTGATCGGCGGATTGTTGAAGGTCGCGATCCATAGGCCGGAGTACGGCCTGTCGATGATGATCTGTCGGGTCATGGGAGTCTCCTTGTTTTTCGGCTTCACTGAATCACCTCGTCGGCGCGTGCGAGCAGGCTCGCCGGGATATCGAGCCCCGCCGCGCCGGCGGCCTTTGCGTTGATGACGAACTCGAACGTCGTCGGTTGGACGACAGGCAGGTCGGACGGCGAGGTGCCTTTGAGGATCTGGCCGGCATAAAGTCCGATTTGCCGGTAGCCGTCGGGCGGGGAGACGCCGTAGCTCATCAAGGCGCCCTGAACGGCGTATTCGCGGAATTGGTGGATCGCCGGAAGGCGTCCCTGTGCCTCGAAAGCCACGATGTGCTTTCCTCGCGTGTCGAAGAACGGGGACGCGCAAACGAGCAGGCCTTCGGCGCCCACGATCTTCAGTCGCTCGAAGGCAATCGCGAGATCGTCGTCGCTGCTCGCGTACACGATCTCGACGGGCTGATCGATGTCCTCCGCGGCCTGCGTGATCTCGAGGATTTGCGTTCCGGACTCCTGAAATTCGCGGTCAATGAGAACGCCGAGCACTTTTGCGCGAGGCAATAGCTCGTGCAGGATTCCGAGCCGCTTGGCCTCCAGCTCCGTGGCCAGCAGGCTCACGCCGGTCATGTTGCCGCCGGGCCGGTTCATGCTTCTGACGAGACCGATCTTCACGGGATCTCCGCCGACAGAGAAGACGGTCGGGATGTCGGCCGATGCGGCCTTGGCCGCGAGCGCGGACGGCTCACCACCGGCCGCGATCAGCACGGATGGATTGAGCCTGACGATCTCGGCCGCCAGCGCCGGAAGCCTTTCATAGTCGCCTTCGGCCCAGCGGTAGGCGATCGTCGCGTCCTGGCCTTCGACGTAGCCGGCCTCGGTGAGCCCCTTGCGAAAGGCGGCGAGGATGCGGGCCGAATCGTCCGGCGTCCGGCTGCTCATGAAGCCGATGACAGGCTTGCCGTGCTCCTCCTTCGCAAAGGACGGCCACAATGCAAACCCGGCGAAAATTCCAAGAAAATCGCGGCGTCTCATGATCGAGCCTCCAGATTTGGTTCTGAGCTGCTCTTGCCTCGTCGGATCCGGCCAGGCTGCATGGCGTGGTTGCCCGTCCGGATCCTTCGTATCGGTTGGGCCCGACTAGGCAGCGACCACTGCGGACGGGTCCGACGCCAACACCTCGACGATCTCCTTCGTGGTCACGATGGCGCTGGCGTAGTTCGGCATGTTGATCTCGAGTGCGGCATGCATCATCTCGTCGGAGTAGTCGGCGACGGCGTCCTTGACGACCGTGACGTCGTAGCCGAGCTCGGCGGCGAAACGGACGGTCGCTTCGATGCAGGTGTGCGCGATCAGCCCGATGACGATGAGACGCTGGATGCCGTGCCGTTTGAGCTGGAGATCCAGGTCGGTGTTGGCGAAGCCGCTGGAGCACCAATGTTCGCCGGCGACGATTTCGCCGGGCTCAGGCACGAACTCGGCGCGGAATTCGCCACCCCAGGTGCCAAACTCGAAGCTCTTGGCCTTCCACGCCCTCCGCTGGACCGGCGCGACGTACTTCCAGGATTCGTAGTCGCCGGGGCGGTAGCGGTGATGCATGGCATAGAAGACCCGAAGCTTCGCATCGCGCGCGGCATGCAGAACCTGCTGCATGTGCGGAACGCAATTGTTCGCTTCGGCCACGGCCTTGATCCGTGGCCAGATCTTGCCACCCTCCGAAATGAAATCGTTGTAGGGATCGACCACGAGAAGGGCGGTGATGCTCTTGTCGTAGGAAGAAAGTGTCATGGAACTCTCCATTGTGACGATGCAGCCGCGATTGTCAGGCGTTCGCTAGCGCAGCGCGTTCGATGCTGGCGGCGAACAGCGGTGTTTCGCTCTGATTGTGGGCGATCGAAGCGGGCTGGCGCTGCGCACGGAACAGGTCGAACGGGATGCCCTGCTTGCCGATGAAGGCCATGAACTCGTCGGTCGCGTGCGACCGGACGCGGTTGGTGAACTCGCACTTGCCGGGTTCCATTTCCTTGACGCTCAATTCCCAGGTGACGTGAATGGTCGTGCGTCCGGTGGGTGTGAAGACGTCGGAGGTCGAATCGAGGATCAGATGGTCCTTCTCGCCGAGAGTCTCGACGTAGTGCTGTACCATCAGGCTGCCGCCGATGGTCTCGACGTTGATGGACATCCGCTTGCCGTCCGGCGCAGTCGTGAAGCCGGCGGCGATGTGCGCCGGCGAGCAGCCCTGATATTCACGTTCGGACAGGTTGAAGCACCACTCGGGAATGTTGATCTTGTCCTTCGGGGCATTGATGATGGCGGTGAAGCTGGAATCGACGATCTGGTTGCTGGTCATGTCTCAATCTCCTCGTTGCGTTGCGCGCCGTTGACGTGCTCGAGACTTCACGGCCCCGTGTTCTGACCTGCGTGGCGCATTCGCAGATCTTTTGAACGGGTCGATTGGCCGCTCGTCCTGTAGCTAGATTGGTGCGGACGATCGGAATTTGCTCGTTATGGATTGTTATGGATCGTTAGCCCCTCACGGAGCCGCGAGCAGCCTGCGCCAAACGAGCCGGCGGCGCCTTCCCGGCGGTCGGCAGGCCGAGTGTTAGAGGCTGCGAGATTTTGTTATGAGCGGCGGTCTCAGCGGCGATGCCGCGGGCTCTTCCGTCCCGGCCAAACGGGTCCCGCACAGAATGTCGGAGAACTTACAAGCCATTGTCGCTCAAGACGAAAATGCGGGCGCCATTGCTGCGCAAAACGGCGGGCCGCCATGTCGGGACGTGGCGCCGCAGCACTACTCTTTGCCCCGGAGATCGGATATCACGATCAGTACAAAGCCGGTCTCCACCGCCATTCCGCGATCAGCCAATTGTAGCGCGCGACGCAAGAATACGCCGATAGATGCCAACAGCGCAGAACACGGAGATTATTTCGTTCGGTTCGTTCCGTCTGAATCTGACCGAACGGGTGCTGACCCGGAACAGCGAGCACGTGGAGCTTAAGGGGCGGGCCTACGATCTCCTGGTCGCACTGCTATCGCGGCCCAACGAATTGATCAGCAAAGCCGAGCTTCTGCGTCAGGTCTGGCCTGGCTTGGTCGTCGAAGAAGGTGCCTTGCGTTTTCATATGACCAACCTTCGCAGGGCGCTCGGTGAGGGCGGCGAAGGCAACCGCTACATCGTGACCTCCTCCGGGCGGGGTTATACTTTCGTTGCCCAGGTTGCCCGCTCGGTCGATCAAGAACCGCAAGCAGCCGCCGCGCCGTCCTTTCAACAAGCCAATCTGCCGGTGCGCCTTCCAATGATCGACCGCGAGGTCGAGATCGAGGAAATCCCCGCGCGACTGAAGGCGACACGCTTTGTGACGATCGTAGGGGCCGGCGGCGTTGGCAAGACGACGCTCGCGATCGCCGTCGGACACCGGTTGATGCAGAGTTTCGATGGGGCGGTGCTCTTTGTCGATTTCAGCATGGTCAGCGATCCGGCACTGGTCGGTACGGTCGTTGCCTCCCTTCTCGGATTGTCGGTGCAATCCAGCGACGCGACACCCAACATCGTCGCCTATCTCCGAGACAAGCGGATATTGCTGATCCTCGATACCTGCGAACATCTGGTCGAACCTGTCGCCGCGTTCGCATCGTCGGTGTTCGCGACTGCGCCAAACGTTCACATTCTCGCGACGAGCCGCGAAGCGCTTCAGGCCGATGGAGAGAATGTCTACCGTCTCGACACTTTGGCCTGTCCGCCCGAGGGTGCTGACTTGACGGCAGAAATTGCCAGGGCATTTCCGGCCATCCAACTTTTCGTTGAGCGAGCCCGCGCGAGCGGCGCCCAGCTGCAGTTCAGCGACGACGAGGCGCCCATCGTTGCCAACATGTGCCGCAAGCTTGACGGCGTGGCGCTTGCCATCGAGCTCGCGGCCCGCCGTGTCGAGAGCTATGGCGTGCATGGGACAGCCTCGCTGCTGGACCAGAGGCTTGGGCTGTCCTGGCTTGGACCGAGGAGCGCGCCGCCCCGCCAGAGGACGCTGCATGCGACGCTAGACTGGAGTTTTGGCCTTCTCTCCGATCTGGAGCGAATAGTTCTCCGCCGGCTTGCCGCCTTCGTCGGGCACTTCACGCTCGATGCCGTGATCTCCGTCTGCGGACGCGATGTCGGCGAGAGGGATATTCTCGGCGCGATTGACAGTCTTATCGCGAAATCGATGGTCGCGACGCGTCCGGTCGGAACCATGATGAGCTACCGTCTCTTGGATACAACGCGTGCCTACGCGCGGGACATTCAGATCGCCGAGGACGAAGCCCATGACCTCGCAGTCCGGCATGCGACTTACTACCGCAATTGGCTGGAACAGCGGGGCCGCGACTGGTCGACCTTCGCGAGCGGAGCGGAACGAGCGTTGCACTTCGCCAGCATGAACAACGTGCGTGCGGCGCTCGAATGGTGTTTTGGAGAGCGCGGAGAGATCAGGCTCGGGATTCAACTCGCCGCGGCGGCCGTTGACGTCTTCCTGGCGATGTCCCTACTTGCAGAGTGTCACCGCTGGTCCCAGCGTGCACTGATCGCGCTCGACGCGGCCACCGTCGGGAGTTCCGATGAGATGCGGCTCCAGGCCGGCCTTGGGGTCTCCTCGTCGCAGATGTACGGGGAGAGCGACGCCGTCAATGACACCCTGAACAGGAGCCTCGCGATTGCCGAAGCGCGGGGCGATACGGCGTACGAGGCCGGACTGCTCAACATGCAGTACATCTTCCACGGCCGCAGCGGGCATTTCAGGATCTTGCTCGACTACGCCCAGCGGTGCCACGGGCTCGCCGAAAGATCCGGCGATCTTGCGATCAGAACGCTGGCTCATTCCGCCCTCGGCATGGCCTTGCAGTTTTCAGGCGATCTCGCTGGCTCGCGCCGCGAGCTCGAGTCCCTGATGGGGGTCCTGTCGCACGCTCAGCAGGGCTCCGTCTTGTTGGGCTACGATCCGCACTACCGGTCGATCGTCGCGCTGGCGCGAACGCTCTGGCTGCACGGCTATCCGGATCAGGCGGCGGATCGCGCGAGAGAGGCGGTCAAGGCCTCGGAGGCCATGGGGCATTCGGCTGCGCTGGCTCTGGTGCTGGCCGGCGCGGGAACAGTCTTCCTCTGGCGCGGCGATCTTGACGCCGCCCAGCACTACATCGATCGCTCTTATTCGCTGGCTGAGGCAAACGCCATGGGACCGCTGATGGCGATCGGGCGTTGCCGCAAGGCCGAGCTGACAATCCGGCGAGGAGATGTCAGGCAAGGCGTCGACGATCTGCGGGCCGGCCTCAAGCCGATTCACGCGGCGCGCCACGAACTGCTCACCACCGAGTTCAACATGGAGCTTGCGCTGGGCTTGCTCACGCTCGGGCAAGCCGGGGATGGGCTCCCTCTCGTCGATGCGGCRATCGATCGGGTGAACGGGAGTGGTGAGCTGTTCCAGATGCCGGAATTGCTCCGCGTGAAGGGCAAGCTGCTCAGTGCGACGCCGGGCGCGAGCCGAGAGGAGGCAGAAGCGTGCTTCCAGCAATCAGTCGACCTGGCGCGCGCGCAGGGCGCACGGTCCTGGGAACTGCGCGCGGCAACGGATCTGGCGGCGCTCATGGCCGAGACCAAACGACGCGATAGCGCGAAACGGCTGCTTCGAGACGTATACGGTCGATTCTCCGAGGGCTTTGAAACAGCAGATCTCAAGCTTGCTGCCAATCTGCTAGCTACGCTGGCGTAGCAGCTCCCGCACCAACTACCGCGCCTCGATCACGATCGCCTGAATCTTGCCTTCGACCGTTCCGGACCCATGGCGCGATCGGAGCGCCTCGGCGACGAGGTCGGTCGCAGCCTGAAGCTTGCTGGCATCCCGTGCCTCGATCTCGCTGCGCAGCGGCGTGCCCTGGCAGAGCGCGATCGCGACATACTCGGCCGACGGCGCGCGGCTCACCGCAGCAAGCGTTTGGATCGAGATGTGGCGGAAGCCCGCTTGTTCCAGATCGGCTCTGATAATGGCCTTGTCGTGATAGCCATGCGGCGTCCGCACCATGAAACGGGGCGGATCATCGGGAAACATTTTTCCGAGCGCGGCGGTGGCGTCGTCAGCGAACACGTTCTCCTCGATGCGGTCCCAGACGTTGAATACGAACGTGCCTTCCGGTCGCAACACCCGCTTTGCCTCGGCATAGCCTTTGACGCGGTCGGGAAAGAACATGACACCGAACTGGCAGCAGACCGCGTCGAATGCGGCTTCGTCAAAGGGCAGGGCGGTGGCATCCGCCTGACGCCATGTCATGCGCGGGTCCTCACCCTGGCGCTGCGCCGCGATCGCGAGCATCGGCTCGTTGAGATCGGTTGCGACGTAACGGATGCCGGGAGGCAGCGCCGCGGTCACGGCCCGCGTAACGGCGCCGGTACCTGCCGCGGTTTCCAGTATCGTCGACGGGGAAAGAGCCGCGATACGCTTCGCGATGTCGGCGGCGTAGTGGGCAAAGATCAGCGGGACGAGATACTCGTCGTAGATTTTCGGAATCGAGCCGGCGAAAACCTTGTCAGTGTTGGACATGCTTGCCTCGCTGAAGGTTCGGACACGAGGTTCATGCTACCATGGATCGCGGTCGTACCGCATCTGCGGCCTCTTCCGGTTGCAATCCGGCGGTCGGATTTTAAGGTTTCGCTCCGCCGACTTCGCGGATCGGCCGCGTCCCGTCCCAGGTCATCGCCGCCTGCCGGACCTTCTCGAAGAACGGCCCCTTGGTGCCGCTGATGTCGGAGATTTCGATGATGGTTCCTGGATGGGCCTGCGTGTCGAAATAGGCAAAGCGTCCCTTCTCTCCGCCGATCTGGCCTTCATGGCCGATCCTGTAGCCGAGCCCGAGTGCCTTGTCGTAGAGCGCCTGATAGTCGTGGCTCCAGTAGGACATGTGCTGGAGGCCCTCGTGGCCGGCGTCGAGGAATTCCCTGTACAGCGAGGGCGCATCGTTGCGCTGCTGGATCAGCTCGATCTGGAGATCGCCGGAATTGGCCAGCGCAATGCTCATCTCGACCGCGGAGTCCTGGCCGCGATGGCGGAACCAGTCGATCTTGACGCGGTCCATGTAGTACCAGGGGCCGACGCCCATCACCTCGATCCAGTGCTTGATCGCGGCCTGGATGTCCCGCACGACGTATCCGTTCTGGCGCACCGCGCCGAAAATGCGGCTCATGCCCGCGCTCCCTTCCGATCGCTTGCGATCGTCACTTGACCTCGATGCCTGCGTCCCTGGCAACCTGCTTCCAGGCCGCGATGTCGCGGGCGTTGATGTCGCGCTGCTCGTCGCCCGGCACGTATTGCGGCGTGATGCCGAGCCCCAAAAGCTTCTCCTTCACCTCGGCATCGCCCAGCGCGTCCTTCAACGCCGCCGACAATTTCTGTGCGATCGGGGGAGCGAGGCCGGCGGGACCATACATCGCCCAGGACAGGCTGCGGTCGAACGGCACGCCCTGTTCCTTGTAGGTTGCGACGTCAGGCAGGCTCGGCGAGCGCTCGCCGCAGGCGGCCAGCGCCTTGATAGAGCCGTCCTTCACCAGCGGCGTCGCGGTCGCCATGTCGAGCGTCGCGAGCGAGATGTGGCCGCCGAGCAGGTCGCCAGCCAATTTTGCGATGCCGTTGAACGGCACGTGATCCATCTTGATGCCGGTCTGCTGCATCAGGATTTCCGCACAGAATTGTCCGGTCGAGCCGACGCCCCAGCTTCCGTACTGGATCGGCTCGCCCTTCTTGGAAAGCGCGATCAGGCTCTTGATGTCATTGGCGGGAAAATCCCTAATCGCCACCAGCATGATCGAGGACGTCCCGATACGCCCGATCGTCGTAAAATCCTTGATCGAATCGTAGGGCAATTTTGGATAGATCGCCGGCGCCAGCACATGCGTGGTCATGCCGCCGACGGTGATGGTGTAGCCGTCGTTCGGCGACGCCGCGACCATCTGCGTGCCGAGCGTGCCGGCAGCACCCGTGTGGTTCTCGATATAGACGCCCTGTCCTAGCGTCTTGCCCATCTTGTCGGCGCGCAAGCGGCCGATCACGTCGCCGCCGCCGCCGGCCGCGTAGGGCAGAAGCATTTTGATCTTGTGGGTGGGGTAGGCGGCAGGATCCTCGGCGCGTGCCGGCAGCGCCGCCGACAGCCATGCGAGCAATGACAGCGTGACGGTGCGCAGCTTCATGATGGTTTCCCCTAATCCTCGAAACGAAATCTGTAGGCCTCGCCGTGCCGGATCACGCGACCCGCAGTCGGCGCCGGAAAATGGCCGGTGAGCAGATAGCTCGGCGTGTCCGCAAGTTCTTCCAGCAGCGCCATCCGTGTTGCGACCGCGGCGGCCGGATCGACGTCGGCGGCGTTCGACAGCCACGGCGCCGCGCACTGGATGGGATGGTGGATGACGTCGCCGGACATCACCGCGTGATCGTGGCCGCCATTGAGGTGGATCTGCATGTTGCCGGCGGTATGGCCCGGTGCCGGCGCGAAGCGTAAGCCTGCGTCGCGATCGGCGAACAGGCGATGATCGGTCTCGACGAACTCGGCGAGGCCCGCCGCGACCACCGGCAGCACGGAATCCTCGAACGAGCCGTGGTTCACGGGGTTCTTCGGCGCCGCATTGTGCGCGGCTTCGAAGTGTCGATATTCGGCGCGCCCCATCAGATAGCGCGCATTGGGGAAGGTCGGCACCCAGCGGCCGTCCACGAGGCGCGTGTTCCAGCCGACGTGGTCGACATGCAGATGCGTGCACATCACGAAGTCGACCTCTTCAGGGGCGACGCCGAGCGCCTGCATGTTTGCGAGATAAGGCTGGTTGAGGTTGTTCCACACCGGCACGTGCGGCCGCGGCTTGTGATTGCCGCAGCAGGTGTCGACGATGGCGGTCCAGGGCGGCGTGCGCACGAGATAGGAGTGGTGGCTGAGGATGAAGCGGCCGGTCTCCGGCTCGATATAGCGGTGATCGAGCCAGCTCCGGTTCTCCGCGATCACCGCGTCGGTGACGTTGGCGAACAGCCAGGTCTTCTCGAAGGCAAGCGAAGGGATCTCGCTGACGAGATCGATCCGCATGCTGCCGATCCTGACCTGCCGCATGGGCTCAGTTCTTCAGGAGATCGCCGAACGGCACCCAGCGCGTGCCGTCGAAGCGGATGAGCTGGAGGCTCGTCATCGGCGTGTAGTGCTCGGGCGAATTGTTCACCGCGGTGCCGTTGATCAGCATCGGCAGCTTTACGTCCTTGAGCGTCGTGGCCTGCTTCAGCACATTGGCGCGGGTGAGGTCGTTTCCGGACGCCTTCAGCACCGTCACCAGCGTCTGCGCGATAGTGTAGCCGTAGACGTTGAGCCAGTCGTTCTTGTTGGCATCCGGCAAATACTTGTCCATGAACGCCAGCCATTCCTTGTAGCCGGCATCGTCCTTCGATGCGGGATCGGTGGCGTCCTTCAGGTACTGGCTGGAGATCACGCCGGTGGAATTGTCCTTGCCGGCCGGCTCCAGCACGCCGCTGATCGAGGCCGAGACATTGGAGATGATGGTGACAGGCTTCCACCCGATCTCGCCGATCTTGCGGATCGCCTGCGCCGCGAATTTTGGCGTTGCCGCCACCAGCACGATTTCTGCGCCTGCGGTCTTGAGCTGCAGGATTTGCGTATCGACCGTCGGCGCCGAGGTCTCGTAAGCCGCGCGCGCGACAATGGCCTCGCCGCTGCCGAGCCCTTCCTCCAACGCCTTCAGATAATCCTTGCCGAGATCGTCGTTCTGGTAGAGCACGCCGATCTTCGCGTTGGCATGGCTCGCCTTGATGTACTTCGCGTAGGCGATCGCCTCGTCGCGATAGGTCGGCTGCCAGCCAACGGTCGACGGAAAGTTCTTGGGATCGTCCCATTTCGCGGCGCCAGAGCCCAGGAAGAGCTGCGGCACCTTGCGGTCGTTGAGATATTTGTGCACGGCGCTGTTGGTCGGCGTGCCGACGCCGCCGAAGATCAGCAGCACCTCCTCGCTCTCGACCAGCCGCCGGGTCTGCTCCACCGTCTTCGGCGGGCTGTAGGCATCATCGGCGATGATCATCTGGATGCGCCGGCCGTTGACGCCGCCGTCGTCGTTCACCTTGCGGAAATAGGCCTCCGCCGATTTCGCGATCTGCGCGAAGGCGGACACTGGCCCGCTCAGCGGCGCGGTGGTGCCGATCTTGATGGTCTTGTCGTCGGCGCCGGGATCGTATTTCGCGCTTTGGGCCTGAACGGCACTGGCTGCGAGCAGCGGCAACAGGATGCAGGCCGCACGAAGGCGAAGGCGGGCAAAGCGCGCCATGAGGTCGTCTCCCCAAAATTGCTCTCCGCCTCTCATTGGAGCGGAGTTGAAACGCGAGAACAGCGCCCGAAGCGGACTTGCGGGCCGCGACCGTTGCCGCCAGACTGGCGAAACGAACGATCGTTCGTACGGTTGACTAGCGAACGATCGTTCGTTAGTCAAGCCACATGGCTGTTCACACCTCCAGCGCGGCGGAAGCGGCTGCGCCCACGACCCGCGAGCGCATCCTCTCCGAAGCGCTCAATCTGTTCGCGCAGAGCGGCTATGGCGGCGCCTCGATGCGCGAGCTCGCGCGTCGTGTCGGCATTCGCGAAAGCAGTCTCTACAATCATTTCTCCGGCAAGGCCGCGATCCTCGAAGCGATCGTGGCCGAGCACGGCCCCGCCAGTTCGGCGAGCCGTTTGGAAGAGCCGCGCTACAAGCAGCTGGCGCGCCAGCCGGCCGCGTTCTGCCGTCAGTTCGCGCTTGATCTCGTCGAGCAATGGTCCGACCCGCGCGAGCACCAATTCCAGAAAGTAATCACCGCCGAGCGTAACCGCGTGCCCGGCATCCGCGCCAAATTCGCCGACCATTTTTACGCGCGCGAGCAGAGCATGATGACGGATTACTTTCGCGGTTTTGCGCTCGCCGGCCTGGTCTCGACACCCGATCCGCGCGAAACCGCGCGGCTGTTCGCGGCCGGCCTGATCTACATCCGCCTCGAGCATTACGTGATGGGCGCAGCACCTTCGCCGCGGCCGAAGGTGATCGAGGCGATCGACCGCTATCTCGCCTTTTTCCTGTCGCTGATCGCGGCAGGCAATGGCGAAGACAACAAGAAACGAAAACCCAAGGGAGAAACGCGTGGCAAGGCTGCCCCTGATTGATCCGGAGACGACGAGCGGCGATATCCGCGCCTCGTTCGACCGCATGCCGGTCAAGCTCAACATCTTCCGCATGATGGCCCATGCCGAGGCCAACATGATCCCGGCGATGCGGCTCGGCAATTCGATCCTGCACAAGCAGAAGCTCTCAGCCGTCAACCGCGAGCTTTTGATCTTGCAGGCCGCCCAGCTCGAGGGCGGCGCCTATGAATGGCGCCAGCACGTGCCGATCGCGATCGGCGTCGGCTGCACGCAAGGACAGATCGATGCGGTGGAGCGGGCTGACTACGATGCCGCCGGCTTAAGCGATGCTGAGCGCGCGTTGCTGAAGTTCGGCCGCGAGGTGGTCGAGAATGTTCGCGTGCCCGAGGCGACCTTCGCTGCCGCGCGAAAACACTTCAGCGATCAGGAGATCGTCGAAGCCATCGTCGCGCTCGGCTTCTATATGATGATGGCGCGCCTGACCGAGGCGACMGAGACCGATCTCGATCCCGCGGCCGGCATGAAAGTCTATGACGGCGGCAAGAAGTAGGCGGCTGAGATGACGGAAACCGAGATTAAGCCGGAACGTTACGTCCGTCCGCCGAGCGCAGAGTCATTGGGCGAAGCGCCGGGCAGGGGACGCCTGAAGGGGCGCCGCATCTTGATCGTCGGCGGCGGCCAGCGCGTGTTCGACGCCGTCACCGATCCGATCGGCAACGGCCGCGCCATGAGCATTTTATGCGCACGCGAGGGCGCGAAGGTCGCGGTAGCCGACCTTAACCACACCTCTGCCCAGCAGACCGTCAAGCACATCACCGACGAAGGCGGCGAGGGTTTTGCCATCACTGCCGACGTCACGTCGGAGCCTGACGTCCAGCGCATGATCGAGGAGGCGCATCGCGCGATGGGCGGCCTTGACGGCATGGTGCTGAACATCGGCACTTTCGGCAAGACGGGGCTCGATGCCGTCAGCCCCGAGGAGTGGAACAGGATCTACGACGTCAACGTTCGCGGTCCCATGCTCTGTTGCCGCGCAGCGATGCCGAAATTCGACAATGGCGGCGCCATCGTCTTCATCTCCTCGATCGCCGCGCTGAAAGCCGGCTCGCAGATGGCGGCGTATGATTCTTCAAAAGCCGCGCTCGGCGGCCTCATGCGCAACATCGCCCATCTCGGCTCGCGCCGCGGCATCCGCGCCAACCTCGTCTATCCCGGCCTCGTCGACACCCCCAACGGCCGCGAAGCCGGCGCCGGCCGCCCCAACCGCGGCAAGGGCCACGTCCCCTTCGGCCGCCAGGCGACCGCATGGGAAATTGCCTACGCCGTGTTGTTCTTCCTGTCGGACGAAAGCGTCTATGTCACCGCACAGACGCTCGCGGTCGATAGCGGCCTGAGCGGGATGTAAAGCGCCAGCACAAAATCCGGCGGCACGGAATTCGATGCCCCGGCGAAGCCGAGGTCTCTTTTCATTTCATTGCGGCGGGGCCGCAATCTTCGGAACCTGCGATTCGCTCATCTGCTCAAGTGCCTCCAGGAGGGCCTCGCAGGCCTTCTCTGCTTCGGCGAAGGTACTGAAGGGGGAGCCGCCAAGCTTGATTGCGGACTTGTTTTCTTCAACGGGGCGCCATGAGGCAACCAGGCCCGGCTTTCCGTGAAGGCCAGGACCGGTGCGGCTTTCGTTACTGATCACAAACGAAAATCCGCTGCTGCACGCCATCCAGATTTCAAGTTCATGCACCGGAGTCTCGACGCGCGTAAAGTGCAGGGTCATGTCTCTCTCCAGAGTTTGCTCCGCAGAATGGGCCACGGGCGCAAGCCGCCAGTGCCTACCTGTGCGAATCCCGGATAGCCGCAAGGTCCGAGGTCTCTGATCCCTCGTCTTTCCATGCCGTCAAATCGCCCGGGAGCAGAATGGGATCGCTCTCAACCCGCCTGTTGCGGCTGACCCCTAAGCCAATGAGCCCGCCCAATACCAACGCGGAGCCTGCAATGATCAACCAGTACGGCAAGTCCAACACGGGCATTGCAATTCTCCCACTGAGAGGAGCGCGTTACGCAATTGCCTGGCCGAAGCGCGAGCGGGTTACCTTTGGATAAGTGTCTGTATTATGCGGCGCTTCAAGCTTCGTGCAAGGTACCCAAAAGGGGTAGATTTCTGACCTAAATTGCCGCCGGCGGGGGCAAGGGGAAGCGGCCGCTCAGCTGGCCGAGGCCAGCTTCCGTCATCCGGGAGTACAGCCTCATCGCGCGAGTTGCCCCGGCATTGCGTTGCGCTTCATCCGGGTTACGAACTCAGGCGCGAGCGCCGCACAATCGCGCGACGGGATGAAACTGCCGGGCAATTTTTGCAGCGTTGTGCGAAGTCCGCGCGCGACGACAAGGAAAGCCGACAGGAATCAACTGCGCTTTCGCTGGCACAAAAATTGCTGAATGTTTCCGCGCAATGATCACAGGAATTCGCGCCGTGACCAACGTCAGCTACACCGTTCCGCCGAACTGGACCGCAGGCTCCGACAAGACAGGCGCGAGCAAGAACAAGAATCCGAACGATCCGAACATGCTGACGACGGGCGCCTATGGCAACGCGTTCGAGCTGTTGCTCGACAATCGAACCAACAGCGACGGCACCACCACGGAGACGCTGACCTACAAGAGCTACAGCGGCAAGACCAACGGCAGCTTCTCCGCTACGACCGAGACAGGGACGGGAGCCGATCTCGGCAGTGCCTACCAGGCCTTGCTCGCCACGCTTCAGGCCAATGGCAAAATGGACGATAAGACCGCCGCGCAGCTCGACGACGCCATGGGCAAGCTCGATACCCAATCCGAGAGCGGCGCCAAGGATGCCGAAGTATCCGGCGGCGGCCTGCTGGTGCAGTCCGGCGGCCCGGTCTATTTCAACGGCATCTCGGCCTATCAGAACCAGTTCGTGGATTCGCTCGTCAACGAGCTGAGCACCAGGCTGAACCTCGACGCCAAGGCGTGACGGCAGTTCATCGCTGGTGAAACGCCGGCCCAACCCGCGCATGATGCGCGGGCGATCTCGGCCACATGCTTTCCCGGACAAATTCAAGACATGAAAACCGCGCTGCTGAAGTCGAAAGATTACACCCGCTCGCCCTGGAAGAACGGTGGCGGCATCTTCACCGATATCGCTGATGCCCATCGCGCCGACGCGCCGGCGAAGGATTGGGACAGCCTGCTCTGGCGCTTTGCCTCGACGCCGATCGTGGCGCCCGGTCCCTTCTCCTACATGCCCGGCATCGACCGCCTGCAAATGGTCGTTGGCGGGCGCGGGCTGGTGCTGAAGTCGCCCACGCAGGATTTTGACGAGCGTGAACCTTTTACGGCGGTGCGCTTCACCGGCGAGATGGAGATCGTGACTGAGCTCGAGGCGGGTCCCGTCGAGGTCGTCAACCTGATGGCCCGGCGCGGCGCGGCGGAGATCGAGCTGCTGGCACTCAGGGAACCCGGCGAGCGGCCCTTGTCCGCCGGCACGCACCTGGCTTACGCGGTGTCCGGCGAATGCAGCATTCGTCTCAACAGCGAGGATCTTGTCATCCCCGACGGCAGCACGCTGAAGGTCGAGCTGACCGAGGCGTCCAGATTGGGACTCGTCTCAGGGCTGGCGGTACTGGGATCGATTCAGCTCGTCGGCTAGATCGCAACCGCCGGGCGGATGCGCACAATCCGTGCATCTGGCTAGGTTGACGCCGCGGCGCCGGAACACGATATCTGTTCTGATCATGCGGACCGCCGCGCAAGCCACGATATGAACGGGCAGGATATGACCGCGCCAGACCAAAATCGCCCCACCACGCTGTCCGACGGCGTCGTCGACTGGCTGACCAACGGCACGAGCGGCGAGCGCTTCATCGACAACATCTTTGCCGAGATGTGCATCCGCCTCCAGCAGGCGGGCATTCCGCTCAAGCGGTCGACGATGCACGTCCGGATCCAGCATCCGCAATGGCTCGGCGCCGCCTTCATGTGGTCGGATGGCATGCGCGAGGCGAAGATCTCGCGGGTCGACTTCGACGTGCGCGAGCGATCCGAGTTCATCGGCAGCCCTGTCAGCGAAATGCTGGACGGCGCGAGCGAACTCCGCGAGAACCTCGAAGGCGATCCGTCCCTCGGCCGCAAGCACGCGGTCTATGACGAGATGCGCGCGAAAGGTCTGACCGACTACGTCGCCTGGCCGCTCCACCACACACTCGGCAAGCGCCATCTCGTCACCTTCGCGACCGATCGCCACGGCGGCTTCGACGACGCGCATCTGGTTGCGCTCAAGAACGTGCTGCCGGTGCTGGCGCTGGTCAGCGAGATCCGCGTCAAGAACCGCCTGGCGCGAACGCTGCTCGAGACCTATGTCGGCTCCCATGCCGGCGAGCTCATCCTGGCCGGGGCCACGCGGCGCGGCACCGGCACGACGGTGCGTGCCGCGATCATGATCTGCGACCTCCGTGACTTCACGAAGATCTCGGACAACTGGCCGCGCGACGACGTCATCGATCTCCTCAACGACTATTTCGACGCGATGTCGGAGCCGATCGCGCGGCACGGCGGCGAAATCCTGAAATTCATCGGCGACGGCCTGCTCGCCATTTTCCCGCTCAGCGGGCCCGGCGCCTGCGCAAACCTGCTGCGCGCCGTGACTGAAGCCCGGCAGGCTATGGCCGCGCTGAACGAACGGAACAACGGGACCGGCCGCGCGCCGCTGAACTACGGCATCGGCGTCCACGTCGGCGACGTCATGTACGGCAATATCGGATCGTCCAGCCGGCTCGACTTCACCGTCATCGGTCCCGCCGTCAACATGGCCTCCCGTCTCGAAGCCTTGACCAAGCAGCTGGGACGACCGGTGCTGCTCTCGCGCGCCTTCGCCGAGCTGGTCGAGCGGGAGTTCGAGCTCGAGCATGTCGGCAAATACGAGGTGCGCGGCTTCAGCGATCCGATCGAGCTGTTTGCGTTTCACGGCTGAGGCGGGATGCTCGCCGCAGCCGGCCCGTTGAAATCTCGCTGACGCAAGATTGCCGATGACCCGCGCGCCGCCGATTGCGGCATGGCGGAGAAATCCAGCTCCTTATCGGCAACGCCAGCTTGCCATCGTCCCGCACACCCCGGCATCTCCGAACGACGGTCGCTATCGCCGCCCGTCATGGCCTCGATGTGCCGTGATTAACGGTGCATGCGTGCGTCGCTGTGACGTTGATCCAGTTCCGGAATCGGGCGATCGCGCAAACGCGCAGTTGTCGGGGTACGTCCCCTGCGCGCGACGGAAGTCGTGCTTATGGGCAATATCGGACGCGTTGTTGAAAGATATGTTCGCGCAGGACGCCTAGGTTGGCTTCACTGGCGGCGTTGCGATTGGTGCCGCAAGATTTGGTCGAGGACAGTCGATGCGGCTGCCTCGATGCAACAGAAAAGGTGATCGACACATCGGACGCGACCACAAGAGGAGACGACAATGCCAAACTGTTCCCAAGTTTCTGGAAGTCGAACCGCTCGCTGTGCCGCGTGCGACGGCAAGTTTGGCCTGGTCCGCTACTACTCTTGGCGAAAGCCCCTTTGCTCGAAAAAGTGCGTCGAACGTTTGGCGACGCGCCGGCAGGGTGAGCGCGACTGGTTCGGTCGATTTCCGTCGGTTGTCGACATGTTTTCAGAAAACCGCGCGAGGCGCCTATGACCATGCAGATGTCACGACGAGGAAAGGAATATCTCGAGACGGCGCAGAGCCTGCTGCGCGCGGCCCGGACCATGACGGACATCGTGGTCGCGACCCGTCTCGAGATGCTGGCCAATGACTATCAGCGGCGCGCCGAAAAGGCATCAAGCGTCGATGCGGCGAGGTCATCGGCGCGTTCGGCCGGCACGCGATACGAATCGTACCCGTGATTGCGGGTTGCGCGGTGAGCCGGTCGCCCAATCAGGGCCGTCTGGTCAGTTTCCTCTCTTGCCACCCCGTGGAGCCGATATGGGCGAAGTTGTTCGACTGGTCACAAGAGCCGAGCGCGAGCGTGCGCGGCTGATCCGCGAAGCGCGCGCTAACTATGACGCCGTGTTTCCGCGGGCCGATCCCGACGGCGAGCGGCCCGTCGAGCCGCGGTCGACCACTCGGGCGGCGACGCAGAGCCCGAGTACGTCGAAGGAGCTCTCGTGACATGATCAAGATTATTGCCGTGCTCTGCAGCCTCTCGTCGCCGACAGATTGCCACGAGCAGATCGTCACGACCTCGGATTTCGCTGACGTGACGATGCAGTCCTGTCTGATGGGAGCGCCGCAGCTCGCCGAATGGATGGCGCAGCATCCAGCCGAACGTCTCGCGGCGTGGCGCTGCTCGATCGGCAAGCAGGAGGCTCGCAGAGGCGCGTAGGGTGCGAGGAGCCCTGTTGCCAATGCAGGAATGTGCGAATACGTTGGTCGCAGGTCCGCCCAAACGTTCCTTCGACTGGCCGCGCGTTCATGCCAAAATTCCTTCGCATCGGAGTCCATCAGTCGAACGTATCGGGATACACGTCGAAGGCGTGGTGTGTCAGGCGCGTCGGCTCGGCGGTTTTCCTGAAGTGGGGCGGCGTGGAGGTCCAAGGCACCGGTGCCGGGCGCAAGGTCTACTGGACGCGCTCGCCGCAGGAGAAGACAGTTCGGTGCGGCACGGCGCAGCGTGCCCAGGATTACGCAAAGGCCGCGATCGCGCGGCGCCGCAGCCATCGCTATGAGCCGCTAGCCGGAGCTATCGCGCTCCGGCGTCGCCCCGCCGAGCGCGGCACCGATCTCAAGCGGGCGCTCGCCACCATCCTGATCGTCGATATCGTCGGCTCCACCGCCAAGGCCGCGAAGCTCGGCGATGCGCGCTGGACCAAGGTGATGGGCCATTATTACGCAGCCGTCCGCAAGGAGCTGAAGAGCTCGCGCGGAAAGGAGGTCGTGACGACGGGCGACGGCGTGCTGGCGACGTTCAAGGCGCCGGCGGCCGGCATCAATTGCGCGACCGCGATCCAGAAGGCGGTGCGCACGCTGGGGCTAGAGATCAGGGTCGGCCTGCATGCGGGCGAGTACACGATCAGCGGCGGCGAAATGGTCGGTCTCGCCTTCCACATCGGCACCCGCGTCGCCGCGAAAGCGCGGGCCGGCGAAGTCTTGGTCTCGAGCGCGGTCAAGGATTTGCTGAAGGCACAATCGACCATCAGCTTCAGGGATCACGGCAAGCACCAGCTCAAGGGCGTGCCGGAGCGGTGGAGGCTGTATCGGGTGGAAGCGTGAGGGGGCCTGCAAGTGCAGTTACAAGCTCGTCGCTCGCACTGTCGCGGCTGCGCCGCGCGGAAACCAGGCCCTCGAGCTCGACGCGAACGCGGTCGACGACGCTGGCCCAGTCGCCTCTCTTCGGTTGCCGGAACAGCCTCATGGAGCGATACCACGGGCTGTCGTCTCGGTTGAGCAGCCAGCGCCAATCCGGGTTGAAAGGCAACATCGTCCAGACCGGCGCGCCCATCGCGCCGGCGAGGTGAACGACGCTGGTGTCGACCGAGATCACCAGATCGAGGCGGGAAACCAGCGCCGCCGTGTCGCCGAAATCCGTGAGCTGTTCCGTCAGGTCGACGATGTCAGGACGTTCGCCGAGGAAGGCCCTGTCCTGATCCCGGAGGCCTTTTTGCAGGCTGACGAACTGGACGTCGCAATCCAGGAGGGGAGCAAGCGTGCGCAGTGCCATCGTTCGATTGTGATCGTTGGTGTGATCCGGGTTCCCCGACCAGGCAAGACCGACGCGGAGGCGATTGCGGGGGCCAAGTTGGTCTTCAAGCCGGTCTTCCCACGCCTTCACGCACGCGGCCGGAGGCGCAGGAAGGTACGCTTGCGCGAACGGAATCGTATCGAGCCGCGTCCCGAACGCCAGCGGCAGGCTTCCAAGCGGACAGTGCAGGTCGAACGACAGCGACGTCGCAGACGGGCGGCCGATACATTTTGCGACGCCGGGCACATCGGCCAGGAGCCGCTGGACCGGAGGCTGGACCTCCAGGATCACTTGAGCCCCGAGCGCGGCCACCATGGGCACATAGCGCGCGAACTGGATTGTATCGCCCAATCCCTCGTCGGAATAAAGCAAGATGGTCTTGCCTTCGATCGGCTGGTCGCCAAGCCAGAGGGATTGAGAAAAACCGCGATCGACTGGAAAGAGTCTCCAGCGCGCTTCGCGCCCGAGCCAGCCTCGCTCGAAGTCTCCGGTCAGCATCTGAAGCTGCGCAAGATTCCAGATCGTCCGCGCATCGTGCGGGTCGACCGCCAAGGATCTGTGAAAGGTCGCGAGAGCTTCATCCGGCAATTGCTGATTCAACAACACCACGGCCTTATTGGCGAGCGCTGCGGCAAAATCGGGACGAAGTTCGAGCGCGCGATCGATGCTCGCAAATGCCTGCTCCATTCGGCCCAATCGCGAATGAAGCAAGCCGAGGTTGCTGTGCGTCTCCGCCAGGCCGGAGTCCAGCGCAATGGACTTCTCGAAGTCGGCCTCCGCTTCCTCGAACCGCTTCACCTCCAGCAGGCAAACGCCGCGCATTTGATAGAGAGCCGCGGAATTTGGATTCAGTTTCTCGACGACGTTGAATGATTCCAGGGCTTCCGCGTACCGGCCGAGATCAAACAGCAGCGTGCCGCAGTTGTTCGCCGCCTCCAGATATTGCGGATTCAGCTCCAGCGCCCGCTGGAAATGCAGCACAGCCTCGTCCGTGCGCCTGAGTTGCCAGAGCTGATTGCCGAGCTGGTTCGAGAGCAGCGCGTCCTGTGTCTTGGGGGACGACGCTTTGCTCTGGTGTGACCGTGCTTCCGGCCGCCATGCGGAAACCAGGCGCTCGAGCTCGACGCGAACGCAGTCCACGACGCTGGCCCAGTCGCCTATCTCCGGTTGCCGGAACAGCCTCATGGATTGATACCACGGGCTGTCGTCGCGGTTGAGCAGCCAGCGCCAATCCGGGTTGAAGGGCAACAACGTCCAGACCGGAGCGCCCAGCGCGCCGGCGAGGTGAACGACGCTGGTATCGACCGAGATCACCAGATCAAGGCAGCCAATCAATGCCGCCGTGTCGGTGAAATCCGTGATCTGATCCGTCAGGTCGACGATGTCGGGATGCTCTCCGAGGAAGGCCCGGTCCTGGTCGCGGGCGCCCTTTTGCAGGCTGACGAACTGGACGTCGCAATCCAGGAGAGGCGCAAGCGTGCGCARCGCCATCGATCGATTGCGATCGTTGTTGTGATCCGGATTTCCCGACCAGACAAGACCGACGCGGAAGCGCTTGTGGGGGCCAAGCCGGTCTTCAAGCCGGTCTTCCCACGCCTTGACGCACCCGGCCGGAGGCGCAGGAAGGTAGGCCTGCGCGAACGGGATCGTATCGAGCCGCGTCCCGAACGCCAGCGGCAGGCTTCCAAGAGGACAGTGCAGGTCGAACGACAGCGACGTCGCAGACGATTGGCCGATACACGTCGCGACGCCGGGCACATCAGCCAGGAGCCGCTGGATCGGAGGCTGGACCCCCAGGATGACCCGAGCCCCGAGCGCGGCCACCATGGGGACATAGCGCGCGAATTGAATCGAGTCGCCCAGGCCCTCGTCGCAATACAGCAGGATGGTCTTGCCCGCGATCGGCCGGTCGCCGAGCCAAAGGGATTGGGGAAGACCGCGATCGAGCAAACCGAAAGAGGGAATTCGCCAGCGTGCTTCGCGCCCGAGCCAGCCACGCTCGAAGTCTCCGGTCAGAAGCTGAAGCGTCGCCAGATTGAAGGTCGCCGGCGCATGACCCGGATCGATCGCCAGGGACCTGTGAAAGGCCGCGAAGGCTTCATCCAGCGACAGCAGATTCAGCAGCACCAGCGCCTTGTTGGAAAGCGCCGCGGCAAAATCCGGTCGAAGTTCGAGCGCCCGATCGAAGCTCGCCAATGCCTGCGGGATGCGGCCATGCTTCCAGTGAAGCGAGCCGAGGTTGTTGTGCGTTTCCTCCTGGCTGGAGTCCAGCTCGATCGATTTCGCGTAGTCGGCCTCCGCTTCCTCGAGCCGGTTCAGCTCCCGGAGGCAGGCGCCGCGCTTCTGATACAGAGCTGCGGAATTCGGCTTCAGCGGCTCGGCGGCGTTGAAGGCTTCGAGAGCTTCCGCGTGCCGGCCGAGATCGAGCAGCAGCAGTGCGAGGTTCCAGATGGTGTCCGCATTGCCCGGGTCGACCGCCAGCGATTTGCGAAAGGCCGCGAGGGCCTCGTCCCGCAAATGCAGGCTCCACAACGCCCGCGCCTTTTCGTTGAGCGCTGCGGAAAAATTCGGACGAAGTTCGAGCGCGCGATCGATGCTCGCCAAGGCCCGCTCGAACCGGTAAAATCTCGCATGAAGCGTCCCAAGGTTCTTGTGCGTCTCCGCCTCGCCGGGGTTCAGCGCAATGGACCTCTCAAAGGCGGCCTGCGCTTCCTCGAACCGGCCCAGGCGCTGCAGGCAAAGGCCGCGCGTTTGATGCAGAGCCGCGACGTCAGGATTGAACTTCGCGAACAGGTCGAAGCATTCCAGGGCTTCGGCATACCGGCCGAGATCGAACAGCGATTTGCCCTGTTTCGCGGCCTCCAGATGCCGCGGCAAAAGTCGAGGTACGACCGTCTTGGATTGTTGCTTGGCCGCGGCCCGACGCTCTTGACGATTCATAAGCTGACCAGAAAGGGAAAAGGAGACAGCGCAAAATTGCTGACTGATGCTCAGTCACGCGAAGGAGACGTCCATCGCACTTGTCTTCTCGTTCCGTCAGTTCGCGTTCAGCCGTGCCTGCGGGATCCACCGAGCGCGACCCTAGCGTCCCGTTGCGGCAGTTTCTGGTGTGAAGCTGGTGCGAAGCTGGCGCGGCGTGAGCGTTCCGTGCCTCATTCATCAAGGCGCGCGGGGCAGGCCGGGGCGGTGGAGGCTGTATCGGGTGGAGGAGTGCGGCGTCCGGCAAGGGTGGACACCGGTCCGCCGTCGCGCTGCGCCGGCGCGGCTTCAATGATGCGGCAGAATTTCGCCGAGGAATTTTTTCGTGCGCTCGTGTTGCGGGGCCCTGAAGAAGATTTCCGGCTCCGCCTCCTCGACGATCCGTCCCTCCGCCATGAAGATCACGCGGTCGGCGACCTGCCGGGCGAAGCCCATTTCATGGGTGACGCAGATCATGGTCATGCCGTCGGTCGCAAGCCCGATCATGGTGTCGAGCACCTCCTTGACCATTTCGGGGTCGAGCGCCGACGTCGGCTCGTCGAACAGCATCACCTTGGGCTCCATGCAGAGCGCCCGCGCGATCGCCGCGCGCTGCTGCTGACCGCCGGACAATTGCGCCGGGTATTTGTCCGCCTGGTTGAGGATCTTCACGCGGTCGAGCAGCCGCCGCGCGGTCTCCTCGGCCGCCGGGCGCGGAATGCCGCGAGAGCGGATCGGCGCCAGCGTGCAGTTCTCCAGCACCGTCATGTGCGGGAACAGGTTGAACTGCTGGAACACCATGCCTACCTCGCGGCGCACCGCGTCGATGGCCTTGCCTTGGCTGCCGAGATGCACGCCGTCGACGACGATCTCGCCCTTCTGGTAGTTCTCCAGCGCATTGATGCAGCGGATCAGGGTGGATTTGCCCGATCCGGACGGCCCGCACAGGACGATCTTCTCGCTCGCGCGGACCGCCAGGTTGATGTCGGTCAGCACCTGGTAGGTGCCGTACCATTTGTTGACACCGCGCATCGCGATCATCGTGTCCGCCGTGATTGTGACCGACTGGGCTGCGACCGACATGGCACTCTCCCTCAGCTGACGGTGAAGGGGATGCCGGGAATGCTGCCGGGGAAAGCCGGCAGCGGGTTGTTCATCCACTTCGGATAGATCCTGCCCCATTCGCCGCTGGCGATGATCTTGTCGATGAAGCCGTTGACGAAGGCGTTGATCTCCTTCTCGCCGAGCCGCGTGCAGGCGCCGTTATACAGCTTGGTGAATTCGAGCTTGTTCTCGTAAGCGCCGGGTTTGGATTCGTTGAGGCGCGGAACGTAGAAGATGTTGCCGCCCACCGCCTGCACCTGCCCGGACAGCAGCGCCTGCATGGTCGGCGCGTCGCCGTCGAAGCGGCGGATGGTGGTGCCGGGAGGCGCCGCCTTGGTCACGTCGGTGTCCTGCACGCTGCCGCGCGCGACACCGATGACATATTTGCCCATGTCGGCCGGCGATTTGATCTCCATCTCCTTCGGCGCGATGAAGGTGATGATGTTGGCACCATAGGGCTTTGAGAATTGCACCGCCTTGGCGCGCTCCGGCAGCATCGCCATGGTCGCGAACAGAATGTCGACGCGTCCCGACGTCAGTGCCGGGATGCGATTGGCGACGGACAGCGGCGTGAATTCGGCGGCTACGCCGAGCTCTTTTGCAAACAGCTCGGAGAGATCGGCATCGAGGCCCTCCTGCTTGCCCGTGGAATTGACGAACCCCCAGGGCGGATTGTCGCCCTGGATCCCGATCGACACCTTGCCGCGCGCCTTGATCTCCGAAGGCGTCACCGCGTAGGCGGCGCGCGACAGCACGAACGGCGAGGCGATCGCGCCGGCGCCGAGCGCCAGCATGTGGCGGCGATTGAACCGGATTGTCTTTTTGGTCATCCTCTGTGTTGAATTCATCATCGTGCGGCGGTGACGAGCCGCCGCTCCAGCCAGGCGCCATAGAGCGAAAGCGGCCAGCACAGCGCGAAATAGAGCGCGCAGACCAGGCCGAGCACGAGCAGCGGCTTGAAGTTCTGGTTGGACACGATGGTCCCGGCGCGCATCAGCTCGGTGAAGCCGATGATGGCGGCAAGCGAGGTGCCTTTGATCAGCTGCACCAGGAACCCGATCGTCGCGGGCAGCGAGATGCGGATCGCCTGCGGCAGCACGACGTCCTTCATCCGGTCGAGATAGCCGAGGCTGAGCGCCTTGGCGGCCTCGACCTGGCCGCGCGGCACCGCTTCGATCGAGCCGCGCCAGATCTCGCCGAGGAAGGCGCCAGCATGCAGGGTGAAGCCGATCGAGACGGAGACCCAGGGATCGAGCTTCAGCCCGGCGAGTGCGAGGCCGTAGTACACGACGAACAGCTGCATCAGCAGCGGCGTGCCCTGGAACAGCGCGATGTAGGCGGCCGCGCCACGTTCGAGCCAGCGCCGGCCCGATGTGCGTGCCAGCGCGACGCCGAGGCCGGCGRCCGAGCCGAGTGCGAAGCCGATTCCCGACAGCGCCAGCGTCCATTTCAGGCCGCCGAGCAGGAACAGGAACTGGTTCTTGTCCATGCACCGTCCTCACTTCACGGGATAGAGCAGGAAGCGCGCGTTGATCTGCGCGAACATCTGCATCAGCATCCACGACATCGCGAGATAGAGCAGCGTGACGACGCCATAGACCTCGAAGCTGCGGAACGTATTGGTCTCGATCGCCTGTCCGACCGAGGTCAGCTCATAGGCCGAGATCGCCGATGCGATGCTCGTCGTCAGCGTCAGCATGATGAACTGGCTGGTCAGCGACGGGAAAATCGCGCGCAGCGCCGGCTTCAGCACGATCAGGCGGAAGATCAGGGTCCGGCTCAGGCCGAGCGCCAGCCCGGCCTCGACCTGCCCCTTGTTGATCGACTGCACGCCGCCGCGGATAATCTCGATCGCATAGGCGCCGCCATTGACGCCGAGCGCGATGATCGCGGTCAGCGTGGGATCGAGGCGGATGCCCACCATCGGCAGCGCGAAGAAGACGAAGTAGATCTGGCCGAGAAATGGCGTGTTGCGGATCGCCTCGACGAACGCGATGACGAGCCAGCGCAGCGGCGCGAGCCGGGAATCGCGCAGCAGCACGCCGCCGATCCCGATGATCAGCGCCAGCACCATGCCCGACAGCGCCAGGCCGAGCGTGCCGGCACAGCCGCAGAGCAGCTCCGGCAGGCCCTCGATCACGGGTCCGAAATCGAACTTGTAGTTCACCTCGCTCCTCCCTCCGGGCCGCCCTCTTGGCGTGCCCGGGCCGCCCTCTTGGCGTGGCTTGGCCCGTTCGCGTCTGTTCGACGGCGGTGAAAGCCGTGCTCTAGGTCGTTGCCTGCCCACCTTGCTCGAGCGCCGCGTAGCGCTCGCGCAGGTCGATGCGCCGTCGCGCCGTCGCGGCCTCTGCGATCGCGAGCGTCACCAGCAGGCTTCGCGCGCCGTCCTCGACCGGTTGCAGCGACGGCGTCACGCCCCGGACCACGTCGCGGAAATGATCGAGCTGCGCGACGTACGGATCGATCGACGCTGCATGATTGGCCTGCGCCTGGATCGGCTTGTTCCAGTCCTGCGCGCCGCCTTCCTGCGTCCATTGATCGAGACTTGGAAATTCGATCGCGCCGCGGCGGCCCATCAGGCGGTAGCTGCTCTGGCCGCTGAACGGAAACTCCGGCGCCTCGCCGAGACCCTGTTCCATTGTCCAGGGCGTCACTGCGCAGTCGCTGAGGAAGAACGTGCCGAGCGCGCCGTTCTCGAACTCGAGCAGCGCGGCGGCGGTATCCTCGACTGCGAAGCCGCGCTGCCGGTTTGCGGCGATGGCCTCCACGGCAACGATCTCGCCGACCGCAAAGCGCAGGAAGTCGATCTCGTGGATCAGATTGATCAGGATCGGCCCGCCACCGGCCTGCGACCGCCAGGGCGCCGCCTTGAAATAGTCGGCCGGCTTGTGCGTGGCCCAGATCGCCGAGACGCCGACGACATCGCCGATACGGCCCTCGCCAAGCAGCGCCTTGAGCGCCTTCACCTGCCTATGATGGCGGCGGTGATGCCCGACCAGCGACCGGATGCCGGCCTTGCGGACCTCCGCGATCAGGCCGGCGGCGGTCTCCAGAGTATCGGTGACCGGCTTTTCGATCAGGATATGGATGCCGGCCCGCGCGCATGCGATGCCGTTCTCGGCGTGGAGCTGATTGGGCGATGCGATGATCACGGCCTCGGGCCGCGCCTCGTCGAGCAGCTTCCGGTAATCCGCGAAGACGCGTGCGCCGGGCTGCTCGGCTGCGACCTGCTCGGCGTTGACGTCGGCGATGCCGGCGAGCTCGTAGTCGCCATGCTCGGCCAGCTTGCGCAGATGCTTGCGCCCGATCAATCCCGCGCCGATCACGCCAATCCTGATTTTCGTCATCTCGTGCATTCCGTTGGGTTTAGGCCCAGCCGTGACAGTCGCGGCGTCTGGCGCCGCGGGCTTGGCCTTCGAGCAAGTTCCTGGTCGCGTTGAACGCCGTGGCGATCCGCTCTCTCGCGTCGAGTGCCGGCAACGGCATCTCGACGCTGAGGGCGGTGTCGGCGGGCAGGGCCTCCAGCAGTGCGCCGAGCGGCAGAGCGCCGTCGCCGGGCGGTAGCCGTCCCGCGCGCGCCTCGGCGATGATGGCCGCGTCCGTTGCCGGCGCTTCGACGGCGGCATCACAGAGTTGCGCGGCGCGAAGCCAATGGTCGGGAAGCGGGATCAGGTCGGCGGCGCGGCCGCCGGAGCGCGCCAGGTGCAACGCGTCGACCAGGATGGAGCCGTTGGTCTGGCCTGCGTCGCGCACGACCGCCGCGGCCTGCACCAAAGTGCCGATCACGCGCCAGCGCATGAATTCGAGGTCGACGCGCAAGCCGAAGGACGCGGCGAGTTGGCAGAGCTCGGCGAAACGCGCGGTGAGCCGGGACCGATCCGGATCGTCGCCCGAAGCGATGATCGCGGTGGCGCCGAGATCGGCGCCGGCTTCGAGACAGCCTGCGAACGAGGAGATGTCGATGGCGGGCTTGAGCTGGACCAGCTCGATGTCGCTGACCCGTACGCCCTCGCCGTCAAGCACGCGCTTCAGCGCACGGTGGACCTCGGTGCCGACCTGCGTCGGATAGGCCGGCCCGTCGATGGTTGCCGGGATAAAGCGTAGCGCGACGGCGGCAAACCCGGCCCGCGCCGCCTCGGCAACCAGCGCCGTGGGCGCAAGCTCCAACGCGGTGAGATGGGCGAGGCCGAGCGCGGTCATGGCCTGCTCGCCTGCACAGGCAATCGCGGCAGTCGGGAGCTGGCGCGGCGGTCGCCGATCAGGCGCATGTGTCTCCTCCCTTATAATTAATCCATAGGTTAATTGATAATTACCCAGTAGGATAATTGATGTCAAGTGCCCACGATTGCGCTATGGAGGAGGGCGAGGCCGCGACCGGCCGCCGCGAACGACCGAAGGGCCAGATGCCAGGTGTGAAGAAGCAGCCCGTGCGGGCGGCGAAGCCGGTGCCGATCAAGCGGCGCGACCGCGAGCGGACGCGGCAGGAGATCCTCGACATCGCCTTCGAGGAGTTCGCCGAGAACGGCTTGTCCGGCGGCAACACCGACGCCATCGCCGCCCGCGCCAACATCACCAAGCGGCTGATCTTCTACTATTTCAACTCGAAGGAAGAGCTGTTCACCGCGGTGCTGGAGATGGCCTATGCGGAGATGCGCGCCGCCGAGGAGGATCTGCATCTCGAGGCGCTGGAGCCGGAGGCCGCGATCCGCCGGCTTGCCGAATTCACCTTCGATTTCCACCAGGCCCATCCGCAATTCGTCCGCCTCGTCAGCATCGAGAACATCCATCGCGGACGGCACATGGCCATCAGCCACAGGCTCAAGGAGATGACGCAGCCGAGCATCAGCCAGATTGCCAAGGTGTTGGAGCGCGGCGCGGCCTGCGGCGCGATCCGGCCCGGCATCGATCCGGTCGAACTGCACATGACGCTGAATGCGCTGAGCTTCTTCGCGGTCGCCAACCGTCACACGTTCGAGGCGCAATTCGCCTTCGACATGTCCTCGTCAAACGCGAGGGCGCAGCGCCGCGCCGAGATCGCCGATCTGCTGTGGCGTTGTGTGCGGGGGGATTGAACGGCGGCGGTGTGAAGACCTCGCGCGGCCGGAGCGGGCAGGGCCGCCCGGCGCGCCTTCAAAGCTCCCGTCCGATCAAGCGGTCCGCGGAAAATCGTCCGCCGCCCCGAAACGACATGTGCAGGGCAACGAGGCCCATCAGGAACGGGTACTCCATGCCGCGATCGATCCAGGCCCATTTGGGATAATGGATCAGGCAGATCATCGCCATCTGCACGGCGACCATCGGCGCGACGAGGCGAGTGAACAGGCCCGCGGCGAGCATGATGGCCCCGATGGTTTCCAGCAGCATCACGAAATAGCCGAACGCCACCGGGGCCGGAAAATGCAATGAATTGGTGATGAAATTGATGGAGCTCGCGAACGGATTGGCCATGGCGCCGTGGGACTCGCCGAGCAATTTCGGCAAGCCGTGCGTGAACAGGATCAATCCGAAGGCAACGCGCAGAAACGCATAGGAAACGGGATTGGCGATCTCGTAGAAATTTCGCAAGCCAGGCAACAGCAGGGACGCGGGGCTGTGCCGTGGGGCCCCGCCCGTGATCGCATCGCTCATGGTCATGATCTCCAGCCGATGCGGCTTCAGATGATGCCGCCATTGGCGCGCAGGATCTGGCCGTTGATCCAGCCGCCATCGGGCCCGACCAGGAACGAGATCGCGCGCGCGATGTCGTCGGGTTCGCCGAGACGATGCAGAGGCGTCCGCTCGATGATCGGCGAGATGTCGTGCTGGTTGGCGTTGTGGAACAGCTCGGTGTTGACGGGGCCCGGTGCGATCGCGTTGACCGTGATCCGCCTCACGCCCAGCTCCTTCGAGAGGATGTGGGTGATCGCCTCGATGCCGGCCTTGGTCGCGGCGTAAGCCGCATAGGTCGGCTGATAGAGCCCGACCACGCTGGTCGAGAAATTGACGATCCGGCCGCCCTCGCGCAGCCGCTTCGCCGCTTCACGCAGCGCATAGAAGGTGCCGGTGAGGTTGATCGCGATGGTCTGGTCCCACACCTCGTCGGTGGTCTGGGCCAATGGGGCGACCTTCATGATCCCGGCATTGTTGACGAGCACGTCGACGCCGCCGAACGCCGTCTCGGCCGCGTCGAACAGTGCGCGCACGTCGGCCAACTTGCTGATGTCGGCCTTGACCGCAATCGCAGCTCCTCCGGCGACCTTGATCTTCGCCACCAGCGCCTCGGCCGGCGCAGCGCCGCTCGCATAGTTGACGACGACGGCGAGGCCATCCCGCGCCAGCCGCTCGGCGACCGCCGCGCCAATGCCCTTCGAGCTGCCGGTGACGATGGCTGTGCGTGGATGCTGGGTGGTCATGGTGGGGTCTCCCTGTTTGATGGGGAGATAATAGGCAGGGAGGTTGGCTGGATAATCCCGCTGGAATTGGCTTCACTGTTCGGTTGGGGCGAACAGTGAATGGTGCGGTATCCGCCGCTGACGGCTTGGCGGCCCTTACCCTGGCATGAGGGAGGTCATCACCTCAACGTCACCGCAGCCCCGTGCCTGTGTCAGCGTCACGCATCCTGTGGCGCGGCTGCACTGGCGGTCCGTCGCCGTGCCGGCAGGAAAAGCCCCGCAATCGCGCCGGCCAACGACAGCATTGCGGCGAGGCGCATCGCCGCAGCAAATCCGCTCTCGAAATGCGCGGCCGAGTAGGCCCCGCCGTTGGCCGAGAAGCTCGCCACCAGCGCAGCGATGCCGAACATGCCGCCGAGGAAGCGGCCCATGTTGAAGACGCCGGACGCCTTGCCCATTTCAGCCACCGCGACTGAGCTCAGGATCGCGTTCTGCGCTGCCGGCATCGCCATCGAGACGCCGATGCCCGCCAGCACCAGCGGCGCGACCAGCGCGGAGTAGGAAACCGCGGGGCTCACGATCGCCGCGATCCAGCCAAGGCCGATCGCCTGCATCAGCAATCCCGTCACCACCAGCGGCCGCTCGCCGAACCTGTTGACGACCGCGCCGGCGATCGGGGCGGTGACGAACAGCGTCGCTGTCCAGGGCAGCAGGCGAAGTCCGGCGCCGAAGGCGTCGAAGCCCAGCGCGGTCTGCAGGAACTGCGGCAGCAGGAACAAGACGCCATACATCGCGGCGTAGAACAGGACGCTTGCGGACATGCCGGAGGCGAGGGCGCGCGATGCGAACAGCCGCATCGGCACCATCGGCGCGGCCGCGCGCAATTCCCAGAGCACGAAGCCGGCGGTGAACACCAGGCCTGACATCAGCGTGCCCATGACCTCGGCGCTCGCCCACCCCACGGCGTTGCCGCGCAACAGGCTCCAGACCAGCGCGAGCGCCGCGAGGGCGACGAGCGACAGCCCGGGGATGTCCAATGCGGCAGCCGGTCCGAAGCTTTCGCGCAAGCGTGCCAGCACCAGGGCGATCGCGATCAGCCCGATCGGCAAGTTGATCCAGAAGACCCAGCGCCAGCCGAAATGTTCGGTGATGAAGCCGCCGATGGCCGGGCCGATGATCAGCGCGCAGCCGGTGATGCTGGCGAAAATGCCGAGCGCGCGGGCGCGCTCCTCGCGGCCGAACGTGCCGCTGAGGATCGCCATCGCCAGCGGCATCACCAGTGCGGCGCCGGCGCCCTGCAGCGCGCGGGCGGCGATCAGCGCGGTCGCATTGCCGGCGAGCGCACAGGCCGCCGACGCAACGACGAACAGGGCGATCCCGGCCGCGAACATGCGGCGGCGACCGAAGCGGTCGCCGAGCGCGGCGCCGGTCAGGAGCAGCACGGCGAAGGTCAGGTTGAAGGCGTTGACGGTCCATTGCAGCGTCTCGACCGGGCTGCCGAATTCGGCGCGGATGGTCGCGAATGCCGTCGTAATGATCATGGCGTCCAGCGCCATCATGAAGGATGCCAGCGCGGTGACGCCAAGCACCCAGTTCTTCTCGGCGCGATTGGTCGGGGTCTGCATCGCCCTCTCTCCGTGTGTTGCGCCACCCTGTCGCGGCGCGTTCTGCCGGCTAGACGAGGTCGGAGGGGCAAAGGATGCGCCCGGAAATAATTTTTTCCCGGCCGCATCCTTCGCCGGCCGCCAAACGTCCTTGGGGATGACGCGGCCATTGACGCGAGCTTGATCCGGAAAGCGGGGCACCGGTTTTCCGGGAAGGTCATGCCGAAATGGAAAGATGGCGCGCGATGGGCGAGCCAGGTCGCGAGATGAGCAAGGAGAGCGCGATGAAAAGGACGTTGATCAGGTACAAGGCCAAGCCCGAGCTGGCCGACAGGAACGCCGAGCTGGTTTCGGCCGTATTTGCCGAATTGGAGGCGGCCGGGCCGGACGGCGTGCGCTATCTGACGCTGCGGCTGGAGGACGACACCTTCATCCATCTGGTCGAGGCCGCGGCCGAGGACGGCTCGAGCCCGATCCCGAAACTCAGGGCGTTTCAGGCGTTCCAGGACGGCATCCGCGACCGCTGCGCCGAGCCGCCGCTGGTTCGTGATGTGAGGATCGTCGGCAACTACCGTATGCTGAACGAGTCCTGACCAGGCGAGGCGGAGGAACAATGGCGCCAGAGCCACTGGCCACCATCGATATCGAGGCGCTGCTGGCGCAGATGCGGCCGAAGCTGCATCGCTACTGCGCGCGCATGGTCGGCTCGGTCATCGACGGTGAGGATGTGCTGCAGGATGCGCTGATCAAGGCGATGGGAGCGCTGCAATCGGTCACGCCCGCGGTTAATACGGAGGGCTGGCTGTTTCGCATTGCGCACAACACCGCGCTGGATTTCCTGCGTCGCCGCAACCGGCAGGAGGCGCTGCATTCGGCTGAGGAGGTGGAGATGATTGCCGACCAGCTCGATGATGTGGAAAGCCGCCAGATCGCTGCGACCAGCCTGCGCACCTTCATGCGACTGCCGGTGGCGCAGCGGTCCAGCGTGATCCTGATGGACGTGCTCGGCTGCTCGCTTGCTGAGGTCTGCGACATCATGGCTTTCAGCCTGCCGGCGGTGAAGGCCGCGCTGCATCGTGGGCGCACGCAGCTGCGTGAGTTCGCCGAGGAGCCTGACGATGTGCCGCAGCCGGGCCTGTCGGAGGCCGATCGCACGCGGCTCAACGCCTATGTCGGCCATTTCAATGCCCGCGACTTCGACGCGATCCGCGCCATGATCGCCGATGACGTCAGGCTCGAGCTCGTCAACCGCACCAGGCTGAACGGCAAGGCCGAGGTGTCGCGCTATTTCGGCAATTATTCGAAGATCAGCGACTGGCACCTGGTGACGGGGCAGGTCGACGGACGTCCCGCGATCCTGGTGTTCGATCCGAATGAGCCAAGCGGGCGGCCGAAATATTTCATGCTGTTGAACTGGTCCGCCGACAAGCTCGCCACCATCAGGGATTTTCGTCACGCGGCGTACGTTATCGACGGTGCGGAGTGCGTGGTGGATGGAGGGTGAGTGTACGTAGCGACCCATCCGCCGCACCCGAACGGAAACAAGGTTGAGCGCCATTCATCCTCCTATTGCGGGTGGGCTTTAATCCACAAGGCCAGCAGCGTGGTCTGCGCTTCAGTTTCAATGACCGCTGAGCGGGAAGGGGCCGACCTGCACGGTGGCCTCATCGCTTGTTGGAGAGCCCCGCCGGTGCTATTGGTCTCCACCACCTCTTCGCTTCCAGTCAGTCCGGGCGGAACATCTATGGCGCGCGTTGCTCGAGTGGATTTGCCGCAACGTTCGGTGCTCAAGCCGCTCTACGCCAAGGCGGGCTTCGCTGACGCATTCGCGATCGATCTACCGAGCCATGCGACGGGCGACGCCGAGCGCCTCGCCACCCATATGCTTATGGGGCAGGCGCGGTGGGTCGGCTGGCTGGTGGCTCTAAGGGACACTTTGGTCGCGGGGTTTGGTCTTAAGACATCGTCCGAATTGCGCGGTGACGTTGCGACCGACAGGATCGATTTCTTTCGGGTCTACGATCGGCGACGTCATGAGATTATTCTTGGCGAGGACGATCGCCATCTCGACTTCCGTTTGTCCGTTTTGGTTGAAGAGTCCGCCTTGTGCCGCCGACTTGTCGCCACAACGGTCGTGACCTTCAATCATTTGGGAGGGCGAGCCTATATCGCGGGAATCGCACCCTTCCATCGCCTGATCGTAAAGTCGTCTTTGCGTCGAGCCGAGCGATCGGGCTGGCCACCTGAACTGTAAGGTCGCGCGCCGACGGCTGGACCAAATTCGGTACGTGCTGGGTCGGCGACAAGCCCGCCACCATCAGGGATTTTCGTCACGCACCCTGCGTTATCGATGGTGCGGAGTGCGTGGTGGAGCGGAGCACGGGCGTGCCGCCCCTGTCGCACATAACAGCGATTTAATCTCTCCGCCTGCGAAGTATTCGAGATCTGAAACGTTAGCTCACGGGAGTTCTCGCATCCGGCGAGCGCTACACAGGAGTTCCCTCATGCATCGTCATCTTGCCATCGCCGTCCTTGCGGCGGTTTCCACCCTGACCGTCGCGGCATCCTCTACCGCCGTGTCCGCAACCGAGGTGCAGGACAATTATTGCCTGCAGGGCCACCAATCGGGCTACCCCGGCAATTGCGAATTTTCCACCTATGAGCAGTGCCGCGCCACCGCGAGCGGCACCAACGAGAGCTGCGGTATCAACCCGATGCGGGCCTACGCGCCGCAGCAGCAACGGCACGTGCTGCATCGCAGCCGGGATTGAGCGGCAAGCGATGAAGGGCGCCGGCGACGGCGCCCTTGTTCGATGTGGCTGCTCCACCGAAGCAGCCGCAATGCGTCGGGACGCATAGGCGGCCCGTCGATGGCAAGCAATCCAGCGCTGTCGTCGTCACCTCCCGAAATCGCGAAAGACCTGATGCGGCCCGCGATAGCAGACATCGGGACGGCCGCAATCGCGGCGCCCGGAGTATTCGAGTATCTTCGCGATCGGAGAGGCAAGCGCGATCATGTCCAGGTTCCTGCAATGGTTCTTTCGGAACCGCGAAACCGGTGACATCACGATCGCCCAGGCCCCCAACCTCGTTCTCTGGGTCGTTATCGTGGCCGGTGTCCTGCGCTGGGTCTGGCAGCCGCCGGGCACTGCCGCTCTTGCCCTGGACATCGTGTTCAAAGGCAGCCTCATCGTTTGGGCCCTCGATGAGATTCTCCGCGGGGTGAACCCATGGCGGCGCTGTCTTGGCGGAGCCGTGCTAGCTTATGAGCTCACGACCTTTCTGTGATGGATCGCCCAGAATACTGCACGAAGCTTGATGTTGCCGGCCGGAATACCAGTGGCTTCATGGTGCGGGCTATTACGGTGACAGTGCTTGACTGCACCCCGTAAGATATTTGACCTTGTGAAAGATAAAGCTGGTCAGGATAGCCGACCGAGAACGAGAGCCATCCAACGATGACGACCTACGTGGCCCTGGTTTACAGTGTGGTTCTCCCGCTCGGCCGGCGATTGGCGATGGCCGAGCTGCGTGCCATGGCGCAAGGCCTCGGCCTCCACGACCCCAGAACCGTCGGCGCGACGGGAAATCTGACGTTTGACAGCGACAAGGCGTCGATTTCCGAGTTGGAAGAAAATCTCGAAGCGGCCTTCAACGTGCGGTTCGGCAAGCATGTCGCAATCATCGTTCGCAATGCTGACGCGTGGCGACGCCTGCTGCGCGCAAACCCGTTTCGTGCCGAAGCGACCGCCGATCCGCAAAGGGTCGCCGTTCGCGTGATGCGCAGTCCAATCCCGAAAGGCGGCGAAAGCGCCCTGGCACGCTATATCAGCGATGAACGAATAGCCGTCGCCGGTGGCGATCTCTGGATCCATTTTACGGGAGATCCAGCGCGATCGCGTTTGCTTTCGGCGTTAGGCGCGGGGCGCCTGAAGGGCGTCGGCACGTTGCGCAACACGAATACGCTAAGGCGAATCGGTGATGCCGTGACTTCGGCCCGATCCAGCCGGGCTGATCAAAAATAAAATCGATTGCTGGGAAGTGCCCTGTCATCGCAATCCCCCGGGAATAGAGCGGTCATCAACTCAACATCACCGCACCCCCGTGCCCTTGCAGCGCTGGCACTTCACCACCTTCTCGCCCTTCTTGAGCAAGCCTTTACCCTCGCAATTTTTGCATTTCTGCTTCTTCTTGATGTTCGGGCCTTTTTCACTGACCATAAAATTCTCCTGCCGCGTGAGAGCGGTCGATTGGCGCCTTGTTTCGGTTGGGCTCGCCCAGCAGAACAGCCGAGTGGCGTGGGGTAAGCCTTGCACTATGCCGGTTTTGGCACGACCAGCACCGGCACGCTTCCGTACACGAGGACCTCGGATGTCTGGCTGCCCAGAAACAGCTTCCTGAGGCCGCGACGCCCGTGAGAGGCCATGACGATCAAGTCGCAGCCTCTCGACTCTGCTGTTTCAATGATCGCAGTCGCCGGGTGCGCATTCGGAACGTGCAGGAGTTCCGCAGGCGTGCCGATCTGCTCCGACATGGCGCGCGCTTCATCGAGCACTTTGCCTGCACGGGCTTTGCAGGCTGCATCATAGCTGTCAACCTCCTCCTGCGTCGGAATCCATCCCGAGGCGTGTCCGCTCCCATAGTCGACCGGCAGCGCTTCGGTCACCGTGATGATCGTCAGCCTGGCGTTCAACGCCTTCGCCAGGGCAATGCCATGCTCAACGCCTTTTCGCGCGACGTCCGATCCGTCCGTGCTCAAGAGAATGTTGACGTACATTCGATCAATCCTTTGCTCTCCGAACAAAGTGATGCCTGGGCAGTATGGTCTTATACGCGCCATGGGTCCATGCGCGTTTTCGGTCTCGCCGTCACAGCCTCAACAAAGCTCGCCGCGCGCCGCGTGGACACGTCCGGTTCTCGGCTGACTAAACTTTTATTCACGTTCGATGCAGGCAACCGAATCCGGCGTAGAGCTCTGTCTCGTGTCCGAGAAGATTGTACGCGCCTCGGAAACTACTTTGTGACTTGGGAATAAGCGCGCGACAACGCACGTCTAAGGGTGGTGGACCGGATCTCTTGCCTCGCGGGAGATCCCCCAAACGAAAGGAACCACCACGATGACACCATTCAAAAATCCCATTGCGTCAGTCCTGTCCAAGGCCCTGTTGACCGGACTGGTCGTCACCGCAATCTTCAGCACGCCGCTCCAGGCGCGTGAGCACCGCACCGGCGATCGGCGCACCGAGCAGGGCGTGGGGGCGAGCTCTCGCTTCGAGGGCGAGCGATCGATCGCTACGCCGGCCTACCACGCATTTGCGCCAGTACCCTCGGATCAACCGGGTGGAGTTTGCGACCACGGGGATAACCCGATGATATGCTGAACATCCGACCTCGCCGGCGTTCGCAAGCATTGGCGCGCGGTGCGAAGCTCAAAGTAGCTTGGCCATTTTCATCGCAACTTGCCGCACAGTTTAACGCCATTTCGGCCGACTGAGCGGCAGATTGCAGACCTAGCCGCCATGCGTGTCGAGGCGGATCGGGTCAATGACGTGCACTGTCGGGCCGCGAAGGCAGAGAGGTCATTGCTTCCAGTTGCGCTGTTCGCGTCGCCAACATGGCGAGCAAGCTCTGGTGCAGCCGATCCCCGGGTTCGAAATTTTGCGCGAGCCTTCGGACGGTCTCGACAAATCGCATGCGATACGTCGCCGCTCTGTCGACGTCGCCGTACTTCGCGAAGATCTCGGCGGCTGTGCGGTACACCCGCCAGGAAGCAATCGGGAAGTCGGCACTGTCGACGATCTCCAGCGCGCGGGACAGCTGCAACTGAGCCTCCGCTGAATTGCCCATGGCAAGCGCAGTACGGGCGAGCAGTCCGTGGGCCTGGGCCAGGTGATTGAGATCCGGAGCCGTGGCCACATAGTCGTGGAGCTGGCGCGCACAGCTCTCAGCCTGCGTAAAGTCGTCAACCTGCAGGTAATATTCGCCGAGACAATGATACACCTGCGTCGCGGCGGTAAATTCGATGTCGATGCCTTCTTCATGCCTGCGGCGCTCGATGTCGTCAAATTGCCTGCGAGCTCCCGACGGGTCGTTCAGCCCGACATAGGCCTTGGCAAGGACGGCCCGCTTGTGGAAGTAGGTCGACTGATCTCCGACCAGCAGACTATCGTCGACGCTTTCGCAGAGCTCACGGGCTCCATCAAAGTCCATCGCTTCGACGTGCAACCACGCAAGCGTCAGGCGGCACAATGCGCTGCTGGGGCCGTTCGCGTTCCTGACGGCCAGTTCGAGGCCGGCCGTGATTTCAAGTCGCAATTCGCGCCACTCGCCCAGATGAATAAGCGCGATCGACTCAAGAACGTTGAACAGAACAAAAGTGTAAACGTCGCCGGCCAGACGGGCCAACCGCTTGCCTTCCGTGCCGGCGCGGCGGCACTCCTGGTACCGCGACCTCCAGCAATCGACGATACCGGATATTCCATTGCGCCTGATCAGGATGCCATAATTCGTGGCATTCGCGCTCAGCTCGATCGCCCTGTCGCAGAGCGTGGCGTCCTGTTTGCGCCAGCCGTTGAGGAACAGGTTGACGCTCGCGCTGCTGCCCTGGACCAGAGCCTTGAATGTGTCGTCCGCCAGCGCCTGGCTTCGCGACAGCACATCTTCAGCGGCCTCAAGGCAGGCGTGGCGATCCACGCGCAAGCAGAGGCTGCTCACGGCCGTGAGGCCGTTGAGCTGTTGCTTGATCTCGCCCGCTTGTTCGGCGCAGGCAATCATGTCTCGCAGATCACGGATGGAGCCGGCGAGGTCGCCGCACGAGCGAAGAGCCCAGCTTCGCTCCCGCAAAAGGGCGACGCGGGTTGAGAATTTGTCGGCAGCATCGAAACGATCGAGTATGCCAAGCCCGCGGGTAAGATAGCTTGCGGCCTCCGCATGGCCGAGGCGTTTCGTCGAGTTCTTTGCCGCTTCCCGGAGGTAACGCAACGCGCTCGGAAAGTCGCGACCCTGCTCGAAGTGAAGTGCGAGCGCGGGCGCAATTTCCGGGGTGCGGCCGGCATAGGCCTCCTCCAGCCTCTTGCCCAGGCGCTTGTGCGTTTGTGCGCGGCGCCCGGGCGGCAGATTCTGGTAAATGATGTTCTGATAGAGAATGTGCCGGAAAGCGTAGCAGCCCGAATAGGTGCCATCGGGCCACTCGGAGACCCCCGAACGAACGAGGATCTGATCCTTCCGGATCGACGCTTCGATGTCCCTTTCAACGTCGATCGCATCGTCGGACAGGCCGGCCGCAACGAGGGCCGCCGAAAATTCTTCGCCGGCAACGCTGGCGACATCGAGCAGACGCCGCTCGTTGTCGGTGAGGCGATCGAGCTCGTGGCCGATCATGTTCACGAGGCTGTCCGGAATGCGGTCCTGCGCAAATGCCGCCTGTGAGGACAGGCGCCATCCGTCGTCCATTTCGATGATCGACTCCTGGTCGATCAAGTGCTTGAGCAGCGTGGCAACAAACAGGGGATGTCCCAGCGTTCGCTCGAATACCGGCTTTGACAGGCTGGAGGCAAGTTGCTCGTCGTCGAAGCGCAATGCCAGGTAACGCTCGACCTCCGGACGCGACAACCGATCGAGGCGCAATTCGCTGCAGTATCCGTGAATCTCGAGGTCCCGGTGCAGGCGAGGGATGGGATGCCCGCCGACGGAACTGTCGGCCGGACGATAGGAGCAGAGGACCAGCACGCGCGCGTTGCCGTTCCCGCGCGCGAAGCGAGACAGTACGTCGAGTGTCGCGAAGTCGCTCCAGTGCAGATCTTCGAGAACAAGAACCCAGGGGCGGTCGATGCTCAGCGCTTCCAGAAGATCGCAGAATTCGCGCAGCATCCGCTCGCGCGTCGCGCCGAACACTTCGTCCTGGAAAGCCGCGCGTTCCGATGCGTCGATGACGCCTGGCAATTGCAGGATCCAGGTGGGTGCGTGGGCGCGAATGGCCGAAATCAATTCCGGACCGTTTGCGCGATAACGGCTCACCAGCGCATCGATGAGTGGAAGAAAGACTTCGTCGGTTCCGAACCGTTCGGTGCAGCGCCCATAGAGCTGATCGAAGCCCTGTTCCGTCAGCTGCTCGAGCGCCTTGGCGATGAAGGCCGTTTTGCCGATCCCGGCTTCTCCGGTGACAAAAGTCATCTGCCGTTTGCCGGACAGGACGTGCCGCGTCATCTGGTCGATCGTCGCGAAGGAGGGGGTCCGGCCGACCACCAGGGTGGAGATTTCGGTTTTCAGAGGTACGACCGCGTTCTCGACCTCCCTGGCCGCTTCCCGCACCGTGCCGATAAAGCGGACGCCTTTGCGCGGCAAAGTCTTGATCAGCCGCTGCGCCTCGCCGGAATCGCCTATTCCGGTACGGGCTGCGTTGATGCGGGTGGTGAGCGCCGACTCCGAGACGATGCGCCCGCCCCAAATTGCACCGATCAGATCGTCCTTGGTCACCACCCGGGTGCGGTGGCGGATCAGATATTCGAGGATGTCAAAAACCTGGGGCTGCAACGGGATCGTACGTCCGTCACGGCGCAATTCCCGCCGGTCGGTGTCGAGGACAAACTCGTCAAATAGGTACAGCAAAACAATGCCTTCGGAGGTGTGCGCAAGGCGGATATTCAACCGGTACGCGGGCCCGAAAGCAAGCACACCCTTCAGAATCAAGGAAACGATAAGAACAAATTAAGCTCGCCTTAAAGCGTGGCCCCGCGTCCCGCTCGATACTTCCAGCCGTATCCGGTCACTCACACAAGGTGTTCGTGTCATGCGCTTGGAAGATAAGGCACGGCGTCTCACCCGCGTGTTCTATGGGTTGTTGCTTCACAAGATGTTTCAGTCGCTCGTGGCATCCTCCGTACTATTGTTTAACGGCAGAGCTTCAGCCAGAGGCGATGCGTCAATTTCAGCGAGTTCGTTTGTCGCCTCCACGGGGTCTTCCCGAAAGGAAGGCTGGTTTGGGCGCCTCCTTCAAGCGCTCCACCATGCGCGACGGCTGCAGGCAGAGCGCACCCTTCGACAGAACCACCACCTGATCGACAATGCGTGGCCCCAGTTTGCCTCTCGGTCAGATGTTGGAGGGCGAGACAATGCCGGTCAGTGAAAAGTCGCCCGAACGCAAGCTTCGGATTTCGGCGCCGGGCGAGACTACGCTGCTCGCAACGATCGCCATCTGCGTTGTCATTTTTCACATCCTTGCAGCCACGATGTTGACGTCGACCCGCCAGAGCGATGCCGGGGCACCGCCCGAGCCGCCCGGACTGTCGTCCGGGGACTGATCGCCAGGTCGCTATTCCAGGATTTGACAGACAAGAAGGGTTAGCTCATGGGCGACATGGCGTCGTTTTGCCTGCTCAGCATCGCGGTGTTTTGCGGCGCTTTCGTCTCGGGCCTCGCGGGCTTTGCCTTTTCGGCGGTGGCCGGCGCGATTCTCCTTCACGTTCTCCCACCACGGGAGGCGGTCCCGCTGATGATGGCCTGCAGCATCACCGTGCAAGCCGCGGGTCTTTGGGCGCTGAGAAAAAGCATCTGCTGGAAGCAGAGCTCGGGACTGGTCATCGGCGGATTGCTCGGCGTTCCGATCGCCGTGTGGTTGCTGCAAGCTGCAGACGCCCGGATCTTCAGGGAGAGCTTTGGTCTCGCCGTCGCCTGCTACGCGGCCTACACGTTATTCCGGCCGGTGCTCTCTCATCGCTTGCAGATGAATGCGGGACGTAATGCATTGATCGGCTTCGGTGGAGGCTTTGTCGGCGGGTTGACGGCAATGCCGGGTGCAATACCGACCATATGGTGTGACATCCACGGCGTGCCGAAAACCGAACAGCGCGGAATGGTTCAACCCTTCATCGCCGCGATGCAGATATTCGCACTTGGTCTCATGCTGATCCGAGGAGATCTGTCGACAAAGGTCCTGGCTGACTTCGCCGTCGGCATCCCGGCGCTCGTTGCAGGAACGGCGCTCGGGATTTACGTCTTTCGCTGCGTCAATGACGCGCTGTTCCGGCGAATTATCCTCAGCATCTTGCTGGTTTCGGGACTGCTGCTGGTATTGTAATTACGCCGGTCGCGCCTCCAGTTACAATGGCAGCCATCCGAGTACGGCGCGCAGTACCACTGTCGCCGTAATCCCTTAAGCGTGAGCCGAACCATTCGGTGGGCTGTGCTGCTGGCCCTGCTGAGGTAATCTTTCGCTTGCCGGAGGCTGCTGCTGGTCAAAACGCGCGACCTCGCGGGTGCAGCTCCGTTGGGTGGGTTGTCGACGGCGTCCGCCTCCTCCAAGTCAGGCAATACCTAAAATTCGATCGATCCGATTAGGCGGACCTTATGCCCGATCCAAGGCGGCGGGAATGATTTTACCGCGTGTTCAGGTCTGGGTGGTGTCATCGCCCATTGCTTTGAAATCCCGCTTTTGTCGTTCGATCATTTTCAAACTGCGAGCGCATCAATGGCTGCTATCACGTCATTCCTGGCCGAGTTGGACGAAGCAGTTGCGAGAGGAAATCCCGAGAGTTGTCTGCGGGCGCTCTGGCATGCGGCGGACATCCTGATCGCCGGCACGTATTCCGAGGAGCAGATCTGGACGTTCGGTGAGGTCATCGGTCGTCTCGCGCAGGAGATTGAAACGAGCGCGCGGGCGAAGCTCGCAGGAAAGCTCGCATGCAGCTCAAATGCGCCCTATGCGTTGACCCGGCAGATGGCAAGCGACGACTGCATCGATGTCGCATGGCCGGTTCTCAGTCAGTCGGAGCGCCTCGACACCGAGACATTGATTGCGTGTGCCAAGAACAAGAGCCAGCAACATTTGCTTGCAATCTCCAAGCGGCAAACGGTCCCGGAAACGGTCACCGATGTCCTGGTGGTGCGCGGATCTCCCGAGGTCGTAACCTCGGTCGCATCGAATGCCGGTGCTAGTCTCTCCAAATCCGGATTTCTGCACCTGGTGCGGCGGTCGGAAGGGGATTCGATCCTCGCTGAGTCGGTGGGACTTCGTAAGGATATTCCTCGACATCTCTTCCACCAGTTGATCGCCAAAGCCTCTGAAGAGGTGCGGCAAAAGCTGAAGAGGGAGCGTCCGGATATCGAACATCAGGTCCATCGCGTCGTCGTCGATGTCACCGGGGCCATTCACGCCAGGTTTGGCCCGGCGTCGAAGGATTACTTCACGGCGAAACGCACGGTTGCAAAACTGCACGAGAGAGGCGAATTGACGGAAGACAAGGTCTTCGAGCTTGCTCACTCTCTCAAGTTCAACGAGACCACCGTTGCCCTGTCGTTGCTCTGTGGGCTTCCAATAGACGTCGCGGAACGGGCATTGATCGAGAAGGATCGCGAGCCGGTGTTGATCCTGGCCAAGTCTCTCGATTTCTCATGGCCCACCACGATGGCGCTGCTGTTCCTGGGCGCGGCCAACTACCGGATAACCGTTGGCGAGCTGGATCAATTGAAGATCGATTTCCACCGGTTGAATGTCAAAGCGTGCCGGGAGGTCGTCACCATCTACCGAACGCGAAAGGAGGAGGTTTTCGGCGGCTCGTTTCAACAGCCTCGGCGCATGATCTAGGATCGCAATTGCGGCGCGCAATTACGGTGCCAGTGCACCCAATTCGTGAGCCTTCGAACCCGCGAAACGGCCGGAGTCATTGAATGCACCGTCACCGCAATCCCGACGTCAGACATGCGTGGATGCGGGTGCGGCTCACGCAACGGTGAGCGTGCTGATGTGCCGTTCGCGCAGCTGTGATTTTCCACGGCGTGTCTTTTCCCAACCGCATACCTAACTAATCCTTGTCAAAAAAAATCTCAGGAAACGCTTTCAACAGAGCAGCCGATTCTAGCCAACGCGAACGCTCCGCACGAAGACAACAACCGTTCGGAGTACGATTATGATTGGATTCAGGACTTCCATTATTGCAGCGATGATGTCGATTGGCGCGATAAGCTCTGCAAGTGCCCAGTGCCCGACGTGGGCGACTCAAAATCCAGCTTCGTTTCAGGCGCAATATCCCAATAGGGATATATTGAACGACTGCGAGTTAACGCCAGCGGGCAGAATGGGCCTCGAACTCCCTGGCGGCGCGGCTCCCTGGTATGGGGCCAACAGGGCTTATGGGGCAATACCTGGCGTTGCTCAACACCACAGCTTTCAGCACCGATCGCGGTGAGTAGTGGCCGTTCTTTCCGGGACGGTTGCGTTGCAGGCCCAAAAATCGGGAGACAAGTCGATGACATCACAAACCGACGAGGCCGCGCAGTCCAGGCTTATGGCGGACATCCCGTACGATCAGCAGACGAAGATCACGATCGAGCGCAGAGGCCAAATTGTACTGATTGGCATCAATCGGCCTTACATCGACAACCGGCTGGATCCGGATGCGACAGAAAGCGTGGCGAGAGCATACTACGAGTATGATCGGGACCCCTCGCTCCGTGCGGCGGTTCTGTTCGGCTATGGCGACCGCTTCTCCAGAGGTGTCGATGTCGATGCCTACAAGGCATTCGCTCAGTCTGGAAAAAAGATGATGGATGGGCCCGGCTTCATCGACCCTCTAGGGCGGACCAGGCCAGCGCTCACGAAGCCTCTGGTTGTCGCGGTGCATGGCGACACCTGGAATATGGCGCACGAGCTTTTCCTTGTAGCGGACATACGCGTAGCGTCGGAAGACACGGAGTTCGGTCAGGATGAGAACACGCACGGCCGTTTTCCCGGAGGCGGTGCAACGGTTCGTTTCCCCAGAGAAGCCGGATGGGGAAATGCCATGCGGTTCATTCTAACAGGCGATCATTGGGGTGCGAAGGAAGCCCTCCGGATGGGAACGGTTCAGGAAGTGGCCCCAAACCGAGATGCGGCTCTCGCGAAGGCTGTCGAGATCGCCAACAAGATCGCCGCATGCGGCCCTCTCGGGATTAAGACGTCCCTGGCCTCCTCCCGTATGGCGCTCGAAGACTCTCAGGCGGCGCTCGCTAAGCTCGGCGACCAATATCGTGCGCTGCTCACGACCAGGGATTTCCAGGAAGGCCGTGATGCCGAGGCACAAAAGCGTCCACCCGTTTACGAGGGACGGTGACAACAAGCTCGCGAACGGTCGTGTTGCGTTCGCGTATCGCCAGCGTATTTGGTTCTACCAAGTCTCGCCGAAGGGCAGGCGCTCTTCGACTGTTGGGCGACGTGCCACGCCTCATTGGGATGGCGGCGGGCTGGATAAAGAAGTCGTTGGGTGCATCGGGACGGGGTTGGCAGTCAACCTCAAAACGGCAAAGGCTCTCGACGTGGCTGTACCGCCAGGGCTCCTCGCCCGCACCGACGAAGTGATCGAGTGAGGACGGCTTACTTCTACCGATGGCTCCAATGCGAAGTGCAAGCGAACTGCGAAGTGGTCCGCTTATCGGGGCGGACCGGAAGTGACCGGCCGACTTCCCAAGCGCCGTTTTTGACCCGTTGCGGACATTGCGTCGCACGGTTAGGGCGGGCTGCCAGCCCTTTTCTCGCTCGGCTCCCGGTTGAAAGATGCTAGGCTGTATGCCTCAGTCGGGCGCTTCAAACGAGTAACTCAATGAGGCGGCGCGAGTTCATCACGCTCGTCGGCGTTGCCGCGGTTATGGGCCCGAGCCCGGCGCGGGCGGAGCAGACGAGAAAGCTACCCATCATCGGATTCTTGGGCCCGGCCTGGTCGGCCCAGGATTTCGAGGATCGGTTGCGCGAACTCGGTTGGATCGCGGGGCGGACCGTTGCGATCGAGTATCGCTCTGCGGAGGGACATACCGAACGCTCCAACGAAATTGCGACCGAGTTCGTCCGGCTCAAGGTGAATGTCATCGTCACGGTGGGGGGATCTCCGACCCTCGCGGTAAAACGTGCGACATCGCTGATCCCAATTGTCTCCATTTCTGGCGACCCTGTTGGCAGCGACCTCGTCGCAAGTTTGGCCCGACCGGACGGCAATGCGACCGGCCTGGCGCTCAACCCCATCAGTCTTGCCGGCAAGCGCCTCGAGCTGTTGCGCGAGGTTGTCCCAGGTTTCCGCCGCTTGTCCGTTATGGTCAATGCCAATAGCCCCGGTTTCAAAAACAGGATGGATGAGGTGCAGGCGGCGGCCTCCGCGCTCGGCCTCGAGGCGACGATATTGGAAATCCGGCGCGCAGAGGACGTTGCATCGGCTTTCGAGGCCCTCAGGGACCGTGCGGACGCACTCTATGCCGTCGGCGTCCCCCTCACCTTCGCCATTGCGCCCCGAGCGCTGACCGCGCGAATTCCAACGATGTTTGAATACCGAGAGTTCGTCGATGCGGGCGGGCTGATGTCCTACGGCGTGGACGCAACCCACCTATGGCGGCTTGCCGCGAACTTTGTCGACAGGATTTTGCGCGGGGCGAAGCCCGCCGACTTGCCAGTCCAACAGCCGACCAAGTTCGACCTCGTCATCAATCTGAAGACCGCCAGGGCACTCGGTCTGAAAGTACCGGAGTCATTCCTGTTACGCGCCGACGAGGTGGTTGAATGAGCGCGGCTGCCGGGCAGCCACCAAGGGACCGCCGCCCAGGAACTGGCTGGAACGTATGTCGGCCCGAGCCGCATGGTGTGAGACGAGAGCAAATATCGCTGCATTGGACAACACGCCGAGATTTCGCGAGAGCCGGCACGGCGGGCCTCCAGCTCCTATTTCGCGTTCGCGAAAGCATCCGCTGCGTAGACGACCTTGCCACCCACGACCGTCAGCAGAGACGCCGTGGCGCCAATTTGCTCGACGGGGACGGACATGAAGTCCCGATCGAGAATCGCGAAGTCGGCGAGCTTGCCGCTTTCGAGCGTGCCGCGCCGCGTCTCGTCGAAGCAGAACCAGGCGCTTCCCACGGTGTAGAGGCGCAAGGCCTCTTCGCGGCTGGGTGTTTCGTCCGGGCCGCGCGTCGAGTGTCCGCCGACGGTCTTGCCGTCGAGCATCCATTGCAGCGCCACGAACGGATTGTAGGATGCGACCCGATGCGCATCCGTGCCGGCCCCGACATGGACGCCCGTGCGCAACGCCGTGACGATGGGCGGCATCTGGCGCGCAGCTTCGCCGGCCTGCGCCACGATACGGTCGCCTCCGAGGTACATGGCGTCCTGCATGGTCCAGCCCACACCAAGGGCCTTCATCCGCGCCAGCGTTTCGGGCGAGGTGTTGTCGAGATGGGCGATGGACCAGCGCAGCGGCGCGATCGGCGTCTCCTTGTTGACCTCTTCATAGAGGTCGAGGAGCTGATGGACGGATTTGTCTTCCTGCCAATGGATGGTGACCGTCAGCCCTTGTTTTGCCGCCCAGCGAATGATCTCAAGGAACTTGTCCTTCGCCGCCGCGTCGGGCGCGATGTTGTTGTACATGGCGCCGGTGATCCGCTCGCCGATTCCGTTGAATCGCAGCATGTCGTCGCCGAATCCCATCGGCAGGAACGGCGTGAGGTTCTTGTACTCCTCGAATTCGGCGCCGACATTCTGGGCGAACAGGCTGTAGGCGACACGCACCGAAAGTGATTTTTCACGCCAGAGCTTTTGCAAGGCGGCGTAGTGGCTGGGATAAATGCTGAAGCCGCCGGGATCCACGATCCCGGTAATTCCGAGACGATTGAGCTCCGTGAAGAACTGCCCGGTTCCGGCGACATTCTCTTCGAAATTGGGCCTCGGCAGGCGATCGAACAGCGCGGAGATACTGACGATGGAGCCGTTGAACCAGCCCGTGGTTTCGCCCGATGTGGCGCGCTCGGACGTGATACCGGCCGGCAACTGCTCCGCGGAGATCCCGAGGGCTTGCTGCGCCTTCGGCGTCATCAGCAGCGCCGAATAGAACAGCTGGATGTAGGCCGGATTGTCAGGCACGGCCGACATCACCTCGGCGAGCGTCGGCCGCCGCTTCTCCGCAAATTGCAACTCGCTCCAGCCACCGGCCACGATGATCCAGGACGCCGGGCGCGCTTTGGCCGCCTGGCGCAAGCGTTCCATGGCTTCGCCAATGGTCTTTGCGCCGATCCAGTTGACCTCGGTTGCGTAGGTGAGGCCGGCGCGCACGGCGTGAATATGGGAATCGATCAAGCCCGGAATGATCGTGCGTCCGCCGGCGTCGACGCGGCGCGTCGCGGGCCCGATCAGGCCTTCCATGGCATCGTTGCCGCCAACTGCAACGATCTTGCCGTCGCGGACGGCGAGCGCCTGCGCGATCGTCGATGCGGGATCCAGCGTCACGATCTTTGCGTTCGTGACAATGAGGTCGGCCTTTTGTGCGTAAGCCGAACTGGCCCAGCACGAGATCACCAAAATCGCCAGAAGCTTGCGCATGTTCAGTCCCGGAATGAGAGAGGCAGGAATGAGAGAGGCAGGAACGAGAGAGGCAGGAACGAGAGAGGCAGGAACGGCGCCACACATCCGCCGCTGGATGCGCTCGCGGGCATCGCGTGTCGCAACGGGGAGTGTCGCGATCTTGATCATGTCTGGCTCCAACAAAATCAGCCGGTCCACCGGAAAATTCGGTCAAGGCCCAAATCATTGATTTCGCAGCCCGCCTTCGCCCGTCGGGCTTCGGCGCGGCAGCCTTCGCCCGCTTCGCTTGCCATTTGTGGCACCGGCTTGCCTAGCCGAAGCTCGCGAAGCGTGTCGGGACCAATCAAAAGCGCGTCGCTTAACCCATTGATTTATCTTGGCCTGCCAAAAATTCGCGAGTCGAAAGACCAAACAATCATGAGTCGATTTTCACCAAAAGCCAAAACCCGAGAGTCGATAGGGAAAGCGCGCTCGATATTGAGTTCCGAGTCCGCGTTGCCCGCTAAATATCGTAGGTCGAAGTCTCGTCAAAAGCAGCCTAGCGTGCCGCGACTCGTGAACTAAATTTAGGCCGCGAATTCTGACAAAAGCTCGAGCCAACAACCTAGTCCTTGATGGATGGGCGGAACTCCGCCTGAACCAAGGGCTCGGCTCTTGATCCTAGCCACAAACGCCGGCTGCGAACTCACTCTTGCTGCTCAGCCCTCTCAAGGCTGAAACAGGGGTTCGATTCCCCTAGGGAGCGCCAGCAAGTGTTTTCAGTCACTTACATCAACAAATAGCGGCGCTAGCGGCATTCGATAGCGACAATTCGCGTGGGCGTCATGCTCGCCGGGCGAGTGCTTCGTGAAGTTGAATTTGGATATGGAAATCGACGAAAACCTGATCCGCCGCGACCTGTCGTCGGCGCAACGGGCGAAGCTGATCTCCAAGCGGAAGGCGGCTTGACGGCCTTATGGACAGTTTCGCTAAGGACACGGCGGCAAAATCTGGCAAGTCCGAGCGATCGATTGAGCGCGACGTAACCCGCGCCAAAGCGCTAGGCTCCGACCTTGATCGCGTGGCCGGGACGTCGCTGGAGAAGGAGCGCTTAACTGGACGCGCGGGCGTGCTGCAGACCACAGTAGCGCTTGTTCCAGATTTAACCTTCCGCGACGACATCAAGCTTAATCCGCGTCTTCGATTGCACCCGAGCTGCGGAGCGCTAACCTCTCTGCACCGGACATTGCCCCGTCCGGGTTCACCATGGCGAGGTCGTCGCGCCAAGATATTCGGCGCGGCGGCTTCGTTTATCTACCGCAACGGTATGAGCTTCATTTGGCGAATAAGCCCGACGATGACCGGTTCGATCTCGTTGAGATGCGACGACAGATCACGAACTTACGCTCGCAACACTCTGACAATCTTCTCGTCACATCGCGATTGAACCGCTTCTTCGTGAAGATTGCATTTTTATCTGAGCCGAAGGATGCAGCACACGCGCAGCACCTGCGGTCAGAATTCGCGCGGACGCTGCAAGGTATTGAAACGATCGTCACCCGGAGGCCATCTGCGAAGCGATCTGGTATCGTTAAGCGGCCCAAGTAATACTAACGCGGGTGCGCTCTTGCGCTCGCCGGGTCCGGGGCCGATGGTCGATGGAGTCGCGAAGTCGTCCTCGTTTCGCGTATCGAAGCCGCATCGCCGCGTTGGCGTTGATGCACCGCATTCCGAGCTTCGCGACATCGCCGGATTTCGTCGGGGAAGGTGGTCTACTCGCTTACGGTGCGTCGAGACGGCGTCTTTTTATTCGATCAGATTACTACGTCAAAAGAATCCTTGAGGGTGCACGAGCCAGCGACTTGCCCGTCGAACAGCCGACGCGGGTCGAGTTATGGATCAACGTTAGAACTGCAAAAGCGCTCAAGCTCGTAGTTCCGACGACACTACTCGCACAAGCTGACCAAATAATTGAGTAGACGCAAAAGACGTCTATTGGCACGAGCCCGACCAGTCGCGTTGGTCTGGCAAATTCCGTTCACGCGAGTAGACCGGAAGTCACCGGCTCAAAGGTAGACCGGTGCGTACGACCCGGACATTGGCGCGGGACTTCTGTCCTGGGCTTTTCGTTAGGACCACGGCGGCTCTTCGCTCGCCCCGATTGCCTCGTGGTGGATTGTGAAGCCCGCCGAACGCAGACCTGTCAGCAACACAGTTCTTACAGAGGCAGGATCGAAACCAATATCCTTGGCGTTTGGTGGATGTGCCTCGCTGCCCTTCAATCGGAGCGTCAAGTGCAATTGCTCGCAAAGGTGCCGAACCACGAGATTGACCTGATCGTCAGTCATGATCTGCTTTTCCCGCTACCATCTTGCGACCCAACTGGTAGCACTTCTGATAGCCCTACACGCAGCGACCCCGCCTCGCGAGTCGCGTGGTAGGGCCGCCTGCCGTCCGGACTTGGGCTGGATGAGCCGAGCCGGCCAACTCAATTTATTCCCGGTCAAAGTGAAGAGGTGACTGCGCAAAAGGAGCACTCTGTTGGGTATCCTAATGTGACAGATCGATTGTCCTAATTCGGACAGCTCCAGGCGGCTGGCCGCACGCTAAGGGTTCACTCGGGAGGGTCATTCCCCTTCGGCTCTTGTAAAAACTTTGGCGGATGAACTGACCCCTGAGCTGCGACCATCGATCTATCGGGCCTAGTGCGCGACCTCGGAGGTAAGCCGCTTCCCGACATCAGTAGTCACATCGTGACACGGTAACGAAGTCTCAACCCTACCTGGCTCGACCCTTATTTGTGTTTTGAGTTTCCTCGTTTGTATGCTTGAGCATCGCTTTGAGTTCTTCTTCGAGCGATCGCGGCGAAATTCCGAGTGAACCGAATCCCGGCCGGCTGCCCGAGACCATCGTGTCGATCTGCATAAGCTCAACCTGATTGCGCGTGAGCGGCGGGTGCGGCAGGATCTCAGCGAGGCCGGCGGCGGCATTCCAGAAAGCAAAGGGTACTCGCACCAGCATTGGCCGCAATCCGGCGGTGCGCGCAATGGTCCGCAACAGCTCGCCGTATGGGTAAACGCGCGGGCCGGCCAGTTCGTAGATTGGAAACGGTCTTTGTGTTTGCCGCAGGACCTGTGCGATCGCCGCGGCGACGTCGTCCACGTACACCGGCTGAAGCCTCGTCCTGCCGTCGCCGAATAGCGGATAAGCCGGCAGGGTCCGAAGCAGCCCAAGAATTGTCGTGAGAAAGGCATCGTCCGGCGCGAACATTACCGCCGGGCGGATAACGACTGCGCCAGGGAATGCCGCTTGCACAGCCACCTCGCCCTCGCCGCGATTGCGAATATAGGGCGAAGGCGATGTGGGGTCAGCGCCTATGCCTGATAGGTGCACAAACCGTTTGACCCCGGCCCGCCGTGCCACTCCAGCGATCCTGGCGGCCGCTTCGACGTGCACCGAATGAAATGTGTCGCCTCCATGCTCGGTGTAAAGGCTGATCGCGTTGACGACGCCGTCGGCACCCATAACGGCGGCCTCTACAGAGCGCTCGTCATGGGCATCAGCGATGACCTGTTCCGCGTTGTCGCCCTCGGCCCGCGCAGGATGCCGTGAGGCTATACGCACCGTAACGGTGGAGACGCTCAAATGGCGCACAACGCGACAACCAACGAAGCCGGTCCCCCCAAACACGGTCACGCGGTTCATTCCCCGGTCCATCCCACGATCCTGCGCAACGTTCTGTATTGACCCGCCGAGCGCCGCGCGCACTGCCTCAGTGGCCTCCGCCGGCGAACTGCCTTTGTTGAGATGATGTGAGATCACATCAATCAAAATTTGCGCTGCAGGGCCGACCGTTTGCCACTCTTTCCTAGCTTGATCGATTAGCGGCTGCGCCTCATTATAGAGCGTTTCCGCCTGTTCGATGATCGGATGTGCCTTACTGAGAAGATCGATCAGCGCCTTGGTCGCGGGCAATGACCGCTCAATTTGTTCAAGCTGCGCGTCGCTGAGACCGGAAACGTGACCAATGACTTCAATGAGCAAGTGTTTCAGCATAGCGCAACCTTGCTGGTAGCGACGCACTAACTCAGGGCAACCA